>JAICRP010000187.1 GCA_025966445.1 Nocardioides sp. | reverse complement strand
TCATCCCGCACGTGCTCCTCCACGGCCGCGTGGCCAGGACTCACAAGACGTCGCAGACGGCGTTCCGCGGCTTCGGCGGTCCGCAGGGGATGCTGGTGATCGAGGACGTCCTCGGTCGCTGCGCACCGCTGCTGGGGATCGACCCGATGGACCTGCGCCGCCGCAACGTCTACGTCGACGGCCAGGCCACGCCGTACGGCCAGGTCGTGCGCCATCCCGAGAGGATCCTCGCGGCCTGGGACCAGGTCGTGTCGACCGGCCAGATCACGAGCCGAGCGGCAGAGATCGCTGAGTTCAAAGCCGTCCACCAGCACACCAAGCGTGGCCTGGCGATGACGCCGGTGAAGTTCGGGATCTCGTTCAACCTGACCGCGTTCAACCAGGCCGGTGCGCTGGTGCACGTGTACAAGGACGGGTCGGTGCTGATCAATCACGGCGGCACCGAGAGGGGCCAGGGGCTGCACACCAAGATGCTGCAGGTTGCGGCCACGACACTGGGCGTTCCGCTGGCTCGGGTGCGGCTGGCGCCGACCCGGACCGACAAGGTGCCCAACACGTCGGCCACCGCGGCCAGCGCCGGCGCCGACCTCAACGGGGGTGCGGTCAAGGACGCCTGCGACCAGATCCTCGCCCGGCTCACCCAGGTGCGCGCCGACAACCCCGACGCGTCGTGGGACGAGCTCGTCCGGATCGCCTACCACCAGCGCATCCAGCTGTGGGCGGCCGGTTTCTACAAGACCGAGGGGCTGAGCTGGGACGTCACGACGATGACGGGCTCGCCCTTCAAGTACTTCGCGTACGGCGCCGCCGTCGCCGAGGTCGAGGTCGACGGCTTCACCGGCGCCTACGACCTGCGCCGCGTCGACATCGTGCACGACGTGGGGGACAGCCTCTCGCCGCTGGTCGACCTCGGCCAGGTCGAGGGCGGGTTCGTGCAGGGCGCCGGGTGGCTGACGCTGGAGGACCTGCGCTGGGACACCTCCGACGGCCCGGGCCGCGGCCGGCTGACGACCCAGGCGGCGTCGACGTACAAGCTGCCGAGCTTCTCCGAGATGCCGACCGTGTTCAACGTCGCGCTGCTCGAGCACGCCCACGAGGACGGCGCTGTCTACGGCTCGAAGGCTGTCGGCGAGCCGCCGCTGATGCTGGCCTTCAGCGTCCGCGAGGCGCTCCGCGAGGCATGCGGTGCTTTCGGACCGCCCGGCGTGTCCGTCGAGCTCGCCTCCCCCGCGACGCCGGAGGCGGTCTACTGGGCCCTCGACCGCGTCCGGTCCGGAGTCCGGGTATGACCACGTGGTGGCAGGCGGTCGCGTCGCTCCGCCAGGACCGTGAAGCCGGCGTCCTCGTGACGGTGACCGACGTCCGCGGCCACGCTCCACGCGAGGCCGGGGCCAAGATGGTCGTCTCCGCGCGGCGTACGTGGGGCTCGGTCGGTGGCGGCAACCTGGAGGCCGAGGCCGTACGCCGTGCCCGGACGCTGCTCGAGAGCCACGGCACGAAGCCCGAGACGTTCGAGAGCCACCTGTCGGACAAGGCCACGATCCAGCACGGCGTGCAGTGCTGTGGCGGCGAGGTCGCCGTGCTGCTCGAGCCGCTGCCCGTCGTGCCGAGCGTGGCGATCTTCGGCGTCGGCCACGTCGGCCTCGAGCTCGCGCGCATCCTGGCCCGCCACGACGTCGACCTGCACCTGGTCGACTCCCGCCCCGAGCACCTGGACGCCGAGGCGCTGAGCCCGCTGGCCGATGCCGTCGCCGTCGTCCACGTCCACCCGGTGCCGGTGCTGCCCGAGCTCGTGCTCGCCGAGCTGCCGCCCGGCACCCACGTGCTGGTGATGACCCACGACCACGCCGAGGACGTCGCCCTCGTCGACGCCGCCGTACGGCTCGACCACCTCGGGCCGGTCGGCCTGATCGGCTCGTCGGCGAAGTGGGCGCGGTTCCGGTCCCGGCTCCTCGCCGACGGGCACGCGCAGGACGTCGTCGACCGCGTCCACACGCCGATCGGCTTGCCCGGGGTGACCTCCAGCAAGGAACCCGCCGCCATCGCGGTCGCCGTGGCCGCCGCGCTGCTCGCGGCCTTCGAGCGCGAAGCCGCGCGTCAACGGTGACGCTCTTTCGCGGCACCTTCCTGGACACGCCCGACAGCCCGTTCAAGGGCGCGCACATGCGCGCGGAGTCCGACGCGGCGCTCGTGGTGCGCGACGGCCTGATCGTGGCCCGTGGACGGGCCGCCGCCCTGCTGGCCGAGCACCCCGACGAGGACGTGGTGGACCTGCGCGACGGGCTGGTGCTGCCCGGCTTCGTGGACACCCACGTGCACTTCCCGCAGGTCCGCGCGATCGGCGGCCTGGGCATGCCCCTGCTCGACTGGCTCGAACGTTGCGCGCTCCCCGAAGAGGCTCGCCTGGCCGACACGACGTACGCCGCCGGGGTCGCCGCCGACTTCGTCGACGGCCTCGCCCGCGCCGGCACCACGACCGCGCTGGTCTTCGGGTCCCACTTCGCCGGTGCCGTGGACACGCTGTTCGAGGAGGCCACCCGCGTGGGTCTGCGCGTCACGAGCGGGCTTGTCCTCAGTGACAGGATCCTCCGCGAGGACCTGTTCACCACGCCCGAACGCGCCCACGCCGAAGGCCTGGTCCTGGCCGAGAAGTGGCACGGAGTCGGCCGGACCCGCTACGCCGTCACTCCCCGGTTCGCGCTCTCGTGCACCGACGAGCTGCTGGCGTCGGCGGGGGACCTCATGCGCGACGTGCCGGACGCGTTCTTCACCTCGCACGTCAACGAGAACCGGGAGGAGATCGAGGGCGTCCGTGCCCTGTTCGGCTCCGACTACTCCACGTCCTACGACAAGCACGGCCTGCTGGGACCGCGGTCGGTCCTCGCCCACAACGTCCACCCGACGCGGAGCGACCTGCGCCTGCTCGGCCAGCGAGGGGTCGCAGTCGCGCACTGCCCCACCAGCAACGCGGCGCTCGGCAGCGGGGACTTCCCGCTGGGCGCGCACCTCGCGTACGGCATCCGCGTCGCGCTGGGCTCCGACGTCGGCGCGGGCTCGGGGTTCTGCCTCTTCAAGGAGGGCCTCCAAGCGTACTTCTGCCAGCAGCTGCTGGGTGCCGAGGGGCACCGGCTGACGGCCGGGCACCTGCTCCACCTGGCCACGGCCGCGGGTGCGGACGCCCTCGGGCTGGCCGACGTCACCGGCGACCTGTCCGTGGGCAAGGAGTTCGACGCCCTCTGGCTCAGCCCCGAGCACGGCAACACCCTCGACGTGGTCCTCCGGCACGCCGGCTCCCCCGACGACGCGCTGGCCAAGGCCTTCGCGCTGGCCGGCCCGGCCGACATCCGGCAGACCTGGGTCGCCGGCACACCGATTCGTCTGCGTCGCTGAGCGGAGAAAATGGCAGCAAACCGCAGACGAATCGGGGTCGTCAGCGCGACTCCAGGGCCTCCTTGGACTTCGCGATCGCGAAGCCCCAACCCTGGGCCAGCGTCGGCTTGGGAGGGACGGAGACCTCCTCGGGGTTGGTGACGACGTCGAGGAGGGTGGGGCCGTCGGCCGCCAGCGCCCAGGTGACCGCGTCCTCGAGCTGGTCGGGCTCGGTCACCCGGCGGGCGTCGAGGCCCAGGGCCAGCGCGACCGCGGCGAAGTCGGGGTTGTCGAGCTCGGTCCCGAACTCGGGGAGGCCGCCCTGCTCCTGCTCGAGCTTGACCATGCCGAGCCGGCCGTTGTCGAACACGACCACGCAGACCGGGAGCCGGTAGGTGACCGCCGTGCGCAGGTCGCCGAGCAGCATCATCAGACCTCCGTCGCCCGCGCACGCGATCACCTGGCGGTCACGGTCGAGCGCCTGGGCGCCGAGGGCCTGCGGCAGGGCGTTGGCCATCGAGCCGAGGTTGTAGGAGCCGAGCAGCCGACGCCGGTCGCTCATCGTCACGAACCGCGAGACCCACACGGTCGACATCCCGGTGTCGGTGGTGAAGACCGCGTCGGGGGCGGCGTGCCGGTCGAGTGCCGCCGCCACCGCCTCGGGCCGGATCCGGTCGTCGGGGTTGTCGAACACCGCGCGCACCCTGCCGACCAGGGTCGTGTCGTGACCGGGGTCGAGCAGGGCCTGCTGTCGGCCGTGCCAGGCGGCGTACTCCTCGGTCGCGGCGTCGAGGTGCCCGCTGTCCGTGCGTGCACGCAGCCGCGGCAGCAGGGCCCGAAGGGTGTCGCCGACGTCGCCGACGAGGGCGTGGGTGACCGAGGTGCGCCGGCCGATGTGCGCCTGTCGCGCGTCGAGCTGGACGACGGTCTTCCCGGTCGGGTACCAGTCGCGGTAGGGGAAGTCGGTGCCGACCAGGAACAGCACGTCGCAGTCGTCCATCGCCTGGGCGGCGGCCGGGTTGCCGATCAGCCCGGACTGGCCGACCTGGAAGCGGTTGTCGTGCTCGAGCCCCTCCTTGGCCTTGAGGGTGAGCACGATCGGCGCCTGGAGGGTCTCCGCGAGCTGGAGCACCTCGGTCCGCGCGTCGCGGGCGCCGAGACCTACCAGCAGGGTCACCTTGCTGGCCGTCTCGAGGGCGGCCGCGGCGTCGGCGACCTGGCCCTCGGCGGCGGCGGTCCAGCGAGCCGCCGGTGCGAACGTCGCCGGGCTCTTCCCGGGCAGCTCCTGGTCGCCGAGGTCGCCCGGGAGGGTCAGCACGGCGACGCCCTGGTGGGCGTTGGCGGCGTTGACGGCCTGCTCGAGGAGGTGGGGCATCTGGGACGCGGACGTCACGGTCCGCGCGTACACCGCCACGTCGGCGAACAGCCGGTCGTTGTCGACCTCCTGGAAGAAGTCGCTGCCCATCTCCTCGCTCGGCACCTGCCCGCAGACGGCCAGCACCGGCGCGTGCGACTTCTTGGCGTCGTACAGGCCGTTGAGCAGGTGGACGGCGCCCGGGCCCACGGTGCCCATGCACACGCCGAGGCCCCCGGTCAGCTGGGCCTGGGCGCTGACCGCGAAGGCGGCGACCTCCTCGTGACGAACCCCGATCCACTCGATGCGGTCCTCCTGCCGGATCGCCTCGGTGACGGGGTTGAGGGCGTCACCGACGACGCCCCACACCTGGGTGACCCCCAGGTCGGCGAGCGCGCTGACGATGGACTCGGCGACCGTGGGCACCCGTCCAACCTAGGCATGCCACGCCCGCGGCCCCGCCACCCGTCCGGGTGGGATCCGCCTCTGCGGATGTAGTGAGCGCCCGTGCGCGACGTCCAGACTGGCGGCCATGTCCTCCCCGACGACCACGACCGACCGCCGTCACGCCTCCGGCCACGAGGGCTCCGGCTGGAAGCAGGTCGCCGTCGTCTCGGTCGTCGCGTGGGTGGTCATCTGCGCGCTGGTCGTCGGCTGGGGCTGGCTGCTGACGCACCCGTTCGAGTCGTCCGTCGACCCGATGGACGACGACGTCGCGCGATGGTTCGCCGACCAACGGACCGCGGACCTGACGGACGTGGCGAACGCCGGCACCTACCTCGGCGAGACCATCGTCGGCGCGTCCATCTTCGTCGTCGTCGGCCTGATCGTCAGCGTGGTGAAGCGGACGTGGCGGCCGATCATCTTCGTCGCCCTGGTCGAGGCCGGCATCGGCGGGTTCTACTTCTTCGGCACCGAGCTCATCCCCCGCGATCGCCCGCCGGTGAAGCTCCTCGACGCCGGGCTGGTGCCGGACGCCAGCTTCCCCTCGGGCCACGTCGCCACGTCCCTCGTCTGCTGGGCCGGCACGATGATCCTGGTCTGGACGTACTTCCGCGCCGCCCGGTGGCTCGCCGTGCTCCTCCTCCTGCTGCCGCTCGCCACCCTCCTGTCACGCCTCTACCTCGGCGCCCACCACCTCACCGACGCGCTGACCAGCGTGGTCTACGGGTCGATCTGGCTGGCGGTGGTCGCCGTCCTCGTGCTGCCGCGCGGGCTCGACGGGGTCAGCGGCGTCGACGGGCCTGGTCGAGCACGTCGCGCAGCGTGACCCCGAACTCGACCGGCTTGCCGGCATACGGGTTCTCCGGGCCGCCGCCCACGAAGCCGCCGTGGTGGCTGGGGAAGACCACCAGCTCCGACCCGAGGCGCTCGGCCACGGCCCGGGACGTACGGGCGGTGATCGTGTCACCCGTCTCCACGCCGACACCCATCACGACGCGGGTGGGCGCCGCCTTGATGGCATCGAGGTCGTACTCGTGGGTGGTCACCGTCACCGCTCGCTCCGACAGCAGCGCGTCGTCGCGCCTGCCGTCGTCCTCGGTCGACAGCCCGAACATGGCCGGGTCAGGGGCGGGCTGGGCGAAGTACGCGTCGGTGAACTCGCCCGGCCACATGGTCAGGCCGATGAACGTCGCCATGCCCGCGCCCACACCCTTGGCCTGGTAGGCCTCCCGCACCCCACGAAACGCGCGGTCGGCCGCCTCGGCGTCGTTCGGCAGGGCCCACGTCGACGGCGGCTCGTGCGCGACGAGGGTCGCCACGTCCTCGGGGTGCAGGGACACCCAGGTGAGCCCGGCCACCGCGCCACCGCTGCTGCCGAACACGTC
>JAICRP010000125.1 GCA_025966445.1 Nocardioides sp. | reverse complement strand
GGGCCGGGTGGGGGCAGCGCGTGGGGCGGCGGGCCATCCTGGATGTGTTCCCGGACCCGGCCGAGGGCGGCCGGCCGCCGTACGACCTGTTCCTCCGAGCGCTGGCGAGCGGCGCCTTCGAGGAGCGCGAGGCGGTCGGGTCGCGGCGAGTGCTACGCCGTACGGGGGGTGCCGCCGGAGAGCCGGTCGGCTGACGGGCAGCCGCACTCGAGGGCGATCGGCTCGAAGGGCGCGACCATCGTGCGGCCACGCATGATGTCGGCCCCCGGCGTCGCGTCGACGAGCGCGTCGGCGGCGAGGATCACGGCCGCGGCCGTGTAGGTCGAGTGCTCGGCAGGCCAGTTGACGCCCTCGGGGAAGACGAGCCCGGTCCAGTAGCGGCCGTCGTCCTCACGCAGGTGCTGGACGTCGGCGAACAACGCCAGGGCACGTTCGCGGTCGCCGAGCGCCTCGAGGGCGAGCACCAGCTCGCAGGTCTCCGCGCCGGTGACCCACGGGTCGGTCGACACGCAGCGAACCCCCAGGTCCGGCACCACGAAGTCGTCCCAGCGCGCGGCCAGCAGGGCGTCCGCCTCGTGGCCGCGGACCGCGCCGCCCAGCACCGGGTAGTACCAGTCCATGGAGAACGTGGACTTGTCGAGGAACTGCTCACGGTGCTCGCGCAGTGCGTGCCGGAGCCGGCCGCCCGCGAGCTCCCACTCGGGCTGCGGCTCGTCCATCAGCTCGGCCAGCGAGACCCCGGCCCGGAGCGCCTGGTGGACGCTCGACGACGCGGCGAGCAGGGCGTCCTGGTGGACGGTGCCGGGGCGGCCGTCGGCCCACTCCTGCGCCCACGCGATGCCGCCGAACGGCAGCTGCATCGACACGACCCAGTCCAGCGCGCGACGCACCGTCGGCCAGCACCGGGCCACGAACGCGGGGTCGCGGCGTACGAGCCAGTGGTGCCAGACCGCGACGGCGAGGTAAGCCGACATGTTGGTCTCGCCGCTGGCGTCCTCGACCTCGCCGGCGACGTACTTCATCGGCCACGAGCCGTCCGGGCGCTGACCTGCCAGCACCCAGGCGAAGGCTCGCTCCGCCGCGGCGTGCTCGTCGGCCACCGTCAGCGCCATCGCGGACTCCAGGTGGTTCCAGACGTCGGTGTGCTCCCCCGTCGTCCAGGGGATGGCGCCACCGGGCTCCTGCATGGCAATGATCGACGCCGCCGAGGCAGCGATCTCGCCCGAGGTCAGCACCGGCGTCAGCTCGGCTTGCGGAAGTAGAGGACCAGGCTCTTGCCGACGACCGGGTCGAGGATCCGCTCGGCGACCCGGGTGGTCCGCGGCCGCTTCATGATGTCCCAGACGAGCAGCCGGTGGTACGCCTTGACCGCCGGGTTGGTGTCGTTGTCGACGCCCACGGCGCACTTCAGCCACCAGTACGGCGAGTGGAGGCCGTGCGCGTACCCCTTGCCGGTGAGCTCGAGCCCGGCGTTACCGGCCTTGGTCGCGAGCTCCTTGTCGGTGTAGATGCGGATGTGGCCGCCCGGGGTGTCGTGGTACTTCCGGGACAGCTGCCAGCAGATGACTTCGGGCAGCCAGCGGGGCACCGTGATCGCCATCGTTCCGCCGGGCCGGAGCACCCGGACCAGCTCCTGGATCGCCTGGATGTCCGCCGGCACGTGCTCGAGGATCTCGGCCGCCACCACCCGGTCGAACTCGTCGTCGGCGAACGGCAGGGCCAGGGCGTCACCCTCCTTGACGTCGGCGTCCGCCCCCTCGGGCACCTCCCCGGCCCTGCGCATCTCGGCGAACATGTCGCTGACCTTCGCGAGCTCGTCGGCGTCCTGGTCGAACGCGATCACGTCGGCGCCGCGCCGGTACATCTCGAAGGCGTGCCGGCCGCCGCCGCAGCCCATGTCGAGCGCGCGGTCGCCCGGCAGCAGGCCGAGCCGGTCGAAGTCAACGGTGAGCAATGCCCTGTCCTTCTCTCATGGCGTCCTCGTACGCCGCGGCGGTGGCGGCGGCCGCGGCCCGCCAGCTGAACAGCTCGTCCACGCGCGCCCGGCCGGCGGCGCCGTACCTCGCGCGTCGTTCCGGGTCGTCGAGGAGTCGCGCCAGGGCACCGGCGAGCGCCTCGACGTCGCCGGGGGGCACCAGGTCGGCGCAGAGCCCGTCGGGGCCGACGACCTCGGGGATGGCCCCCGCGTCGGAGACGACGAGGGGCGTGGCACACGCCATCAGCTCGGCCGTGGGCAGCGAGAAGCCCTCGTAGAGGGAAGGCACGCACGCCACCTCGGCCGACCCCATGACCTCGACCAGCTCGGCGTCGCTGATGCCGTGCACGAACCGCACGTGGTCACGGATGGAGAGCCGCTCGACGATCTGGTCGGTCCGGCCGCCCGGCTGCGTCCTGGCGACGAGCAGCAGCTCGAGGTGGTCCCGCTCGGTGCGCAGCTTGGCGAACGCCTCCAGCAGGTTGGCGATGCCCTTCATCGGCGCGTCGGCGCTCGCCATCGCCACGATCCGGCCGGGCACGCGGGGGGCCGTCGGCGGGCGGAAGCCGTCGTCGACGCCCAGCGGGATCACCCGGACTCGGCTCGGGTCCACGCCGAAGTCCGCGACGATGTCGCGCTGGGACGACGCCGAGGGCGTCAGCACCCAGCGCGCCCTCCGGGCGACCTTGGTCTGCATCCTCAGGAAGCCGTACCACCGGTGGAGCGTCAGCCGCTTGCGCCACGTGGTCGCCGCGGCCAGGTCGAGACGGCGGTCGACGGTGATCGGGTGGTGGATGGTGGTGACGAGTGGGAGGCCGAGCCCCTCGATCGCGAGCATGCCCGTGGCCAGCACCTGGTTGTCGTGCACCACGTCGAAGTCGGCGACCCGTTCCCGGAGCAGCCGGACGACGCGGGTGCCGAACGTCTTCGGCTCGGGGAACCCGGCCGTGCACATCGTCAGGAACTCCTCGACGTCGACCAGGTCGCGGAACTCGCCCGGCCGCGGCACCCGGAAGGGGTCGGGCTCCCGGTACAGGTCCAGGCTGGGCACCTTGGTCAGGCGGACGCCCGTGTCGAGCTCGGGGTACGGCTGGCCGGAGAACACCTCGACCTCGTGCCCGAGGGCGACCAGCTCGCGGCTGAGGTGCCGGACGTAGACGCCTTGGCCGCCGCAGTGCGGCTTGCTGCGGTAGGACAGCAGGGCGATCCGCAGCGACATGACCGTGTTCCTATCATGCGGCTGTTGACGGGCGGCCGCTGGTCGAGGAGGGGTGCGACAGGCGCCGGCGCGCCTTCCTCGACCGTCGGTAGCCGTCAGGTGCCTTCGCTGCTGTGGCCCGGGAAGACGTGGGCGGTCGGGTCGATGACGACCGCCGCGTTGTTGACGGCGGTGGCGGCCTCTCCGAACCCGACGGCGATCAACCGGACCTTGCCGGGGAACTCGGTGACGTCACCCGCGGCGAACACCCGGCGCAGGTTGGTGCGCATCGAGGCGTCCACCACGATGTGCCGCTTGGAGACCTCGATCCCCCACTGCTGGAGCGGGCCGAGATCGGCGATGAAGCCGAGGGCCGCGACGACCGCCTGCGCCGGGCGGCGCAAGGGCTCCGCACCGTCGACGGTGATCTCGACCTCCTCGACCACGCCGTTGCCCGACCCGTTGTCGAGCAGCGCGGTCACCTGGGCCTTGGTGACGATCTCCACCGAGGATGCCTTCACCTGGTCGACGGTGCGTTGGTGGGCCCGGAACGCGTCGCGCCGGTGCACCAGGACGACCGACTTCGCGATCGGCTCGAGGTGCAGCGCCCAGTCGAACGCGCTGTCGCCGCCACCCACGATGACGACGTCCTTGCCGGCGTACGGCGCGAAGCTCGGGACGAAGAACTCCATGCCGCGCCCGACCCAGCCGTCCCCGGCGGGCAGCGCCCGCGGGCTGAACTTCCCGATCCCCGCCGTGATGATCACCGCGCCGGCGCGGATCCGGGTCCCGTCGTCGAGCTCGACGGTCACCGCGTCCTCGTCGTGCGTCAGGCTCACCGCGGTGCGGTCGAGGAAGTACTCGGGGTGGGCGCTGGCGGCCTGCTCGACCAGGCCGGCCACGAGGTCGCGGCCCTTGATCGACGGGAAGCCGGCGACGTCGAAGATCAGCTTCTCGGGGTACATCGCCGTGACCTGGCCCCCGAGCTCGGGCAGCGAGTCGACGAGCGCGACCCGGAGCCCGCGGAAGCCCGCGTAGTAGGTGGCGTAGAGGCCGCTGGGGCCGGCGCCGATGATCAGCAGGTCGGTCTCGATGTCCGCCACCCACCGATCCTAGGGTTTCACCGCGTCTCGATGTCCGACACCAGCCAGCCGTGACCGGTCTTCGTCATGGTGACGAGGGTCCGGTACGGAAGCCGCACTGGCTCACCGCCGCGCTCGCTGACGAACGAGTCGAGGTAGACCAGGGCCTGCACCTGCTGGTCCGTCGCCCGCACCACCGCCGACGAGACGACCTGGGCGGCGATCTCGCGCTCCCGCTCCTGGAAGGTCGGGGCCAGGGACGCGGCGGTGGCCCGGTAGGTCGCGGCGAACTCGGGCGTCATCACCGTCGTGGCCTCGGCGACCTGCTCGTCGTAGTTGCGGTAGCTCGTCGACGTGATCTGGGTCAGGTCCTGGGCCGCGGCGTCCACCACGGACCGCGCGACGAGGTCGCCCACGACGACCGGGCGGTCGGCGCCGGGTCGGGGTGTCCCACGGAGGAGGTACCACGCCTCGACACCGAGCAGGCCGACCAGGACGAGGGCGACGACCAGGAGGCCCCGGCGGAGCGGCACGGAGCGGGTCATCAGTCCACCACCTCGATCTCCGAGGTGAGCCAGGTCCCGTCGACCTCGACCAGGCGCAGCCGCAACCGGAGGTCACGCTCCTCCGGCTCGCCCTGGGTCCGGCGGTCCTCGCGGGTGCCGTCGGTGGCGACGAGGACCGTGGCGTTCGAGTCGTCGACCCGGACCACGCCGGCCCACACCACCGCGCCGGCCGTGGCGGTCCGGTCGCGACGCAGGCTGCGGACGATCCTGCTGACGTCCTCGGTGTAGCGGTCCTTCAGCGGGCCGGTCGCCCCCGCCGCGATGCGGGCCAGGTCGGCCTCCGCGGTCTCGTGGCTCACGTTGACGAAGGCGGTCGCCTCCGCGGTCGCGGCGTCCAGCGTGGCGTCGTACCGGGCGTGCTGGGCCGCGTCGCGGGCGCGCGCGTCGTGGGCCTGCGCCACCTGGATCCCACCGACCGCACAGGCGACCGCCAAGACCCCGACGAGCACCCACAGTGCCAGGGACAGACCCTCCCTGGCCTCCCTCATCCGGGCATCGTAGGTCCCCGCGGCCCCACCGTGCGGGAGGCCGGGATCACCCGTCCGGGTCCCTAGGATGGGGAACTGTGCCCAGACCTGGACCCACCATGCTGGACCCCGACAGCCATCCGGCCTCCGGGTTGGCCGGGGCCGTGCGTCGTCACCCGTCGGGCATCCTGCTGCTGGCCCAGCTCCTCGCGATCCTCGCCTACCCGTTCTCGGACGAAAGCACCGTCGGTCGGGCGTTCCTCGGGGCCATCGGCACAGGAGTCGTGCTGATCGCCCTGTGGGCCGTGCGCCGCACGCCCGCGCTCGCCTGGGTGGCCGCGCTGATCGGCGTACCGGCGGTGCTGTTCAGCATCCTCGAGGCGGTGGTGCCCGACCAGGACTGGGTGGTGCTCACCTCGGCGCTGCTGCACGCGCCGTTCTACTTCTACGTCTCCTACGGGATGATCCGCTACCTGTTCCACGACGACCGGGTCACCACCGACGAGCTCTACGCCACGGGGGCGGCGTTCACGGTCGTCGCGTGGGGCTTCGCGTACGTCTTCGTCGCCTGCTCGGTGATCTGGCCGGGGTCGTTCGTCGGCACCGAGGGCAAGACGAGCCATGAGTTCTTCGACATGTTGTTCCTGTCGTTCACGAACCTCACGAGCGTGGGCCTGTCCGACATCCTCCCGGTGCTCGGCCACGCCCGGTCGCTGGTGATGATCGAGCAGGTCGCCGGAGTGCTGTACGTCGCCCTGGTCGTCGCCCGGCTGGTCGGGCTCACCGTCGCACGCCAGGCGAACCGCAACGGTTAGGCCTCGGCCCAGCCGTCGGGTCGCAGCTTCTTCGGCAGCCCCTCGACGACCAGCCGGTAGGACTCGTCGACGGCGTCGAGCAGGTCCTCGTCGGGGATGGCTCCCGTGAACGCCAGGTTGTTCCAGCCGGACCGGCCGATGTAGGCCATCACGGTGGCGTCACCCGGGAACCGCTGCAGCCACTCGTCGGCCACCTCGCGCGACCGGCCGCTCTTGACCCCGACGTCTTCACCGCCGAGGAAGGCGAAGATCTTCCCGCGCTCGCCCGGACCGACCTTGATCACCGGGTGGTCGTGGTCCCACGGGTTGTCGGGCCAGGCGCCCGGCTTGGCGAGGCAGTAGGCCTGCATCTGCGCGACGTCCACAGGGCGTGCCTACCATGAAGCGGTGACGGGTTCCGAGCTGTGGCGCGAGTTCGACCACGACCCGAGGTCGCCGGAGTTCGCGCCGATGCGCGCCTCCGACGCCGACCGCGACATCGTGCTGCGGGCGCTCGCCGACGCGTACGCCGAGGGTCGCCTCGACCGGTCGGAGTACGACGAGCGGGCCGAAACGGTGACGGCGGCCAAGACGCTCGGTGAGCTGCCCGTCGTCCTCGACGACCTGGTGCCGATGACCGGCCCGGTCCCGTACGGCTCCCTCGACACCCGCAGCATCGAGGAGCTCGCGGTCGCCAAGTGGGAGAAGTCGCGCCGCGACGCCTTCATGGGGTTCCTCATCCCCACACTCATCTGCTGGGTGGTGTGGGGGGTGACGATGTTCGGCGGCTTCCCGTGGCCGGTGTTCCCGATGATCGGGACCGCAATCCCGCTGCTCGGCACCGTGGTGCAGCGCAAGGACATCATCGAGTCCAACAAGCGCCGCATCGTCCGCAAGCAGGAGCGAGAGCTTCGTCGGCAGCAGCGCAGGCAGCTGCCCCCGTCGGCACCGGCCTAGCGGCTACTCGTCCTCGTCCCTCGCCGGCATCGTCGAGCACCCCCCTTGCGGCCCGCGGCGACGATCCGCCGGACGTTGGTGAGCGAACCGCAACCGTCCTGGATCTGGCGGTTGCGCTCGGTGGCGAACTGCTCCCCCAGGTCGGCCCACACGCGCTGGCCGACCTCCTCGCGAGCAGGGTTGAGGATGGTCAGCTCCTCCTCGGTGAGGTGGTGGTTGACCGCCTTGGCGAGCTCCTCGACCGCGTCGTCGAAGGCCTGGGTGTCGGTGCCCTTGAGCTCGAGCACGGCCAGCAGCGCCTCGTGGCCCTCCGCGTGCTCCTCCTCGCCGTGGTCCGCCTCGTGCTCGGTGATCGCGTCCTTGAGCCGCAGCTTCGGGTACACGTACTTCTCCTCCGCTTCCGCGTGCGCCACGTGCAGGGTCGCGAACGTGTGGCGCACGGCGTCGCGGTCGCTGGAGCTGTCGCGCAGGTCGCGCAGCAGCGTCTCGAAGCGCCGGTGGTCCTCGAGGATGAGCTCCACGACGTCACCGGAGACCGGCCTGCCGAGATCGATCGCCGTCATGCTGCCCACCCCAGGAGCGGCAGGACGCTGCCCCCCTCGCCCCGGCGGGCTCAGCGAACCCCGGCCTCCATCATCTGACGGAGCTCCTTCTTGAGGTCGGAGACCTCGTCGCGCAACCGGGCGGCGACCTCGAACTGGAGCTCGGCCGCGGCGTTCCGCATCTGCTCGGTGAGCTGCTGGATGAGCTCGGCGAGGTCGGCGCTGGGGATCCCCCGGGTGTCGGGAGCCTTCTCGTGCAGCTCGGCGGCGCCCATCTTGGACAGCCCGGGCACCGGCGCCTTGCGCGACCGGTCGCCCCGCGCGCCCGTGCCCTGCCAGGTGGCCAACAGCTCCTGGGTGTTCTCGTCCTCACGGGCGAGCATGTCGGTGATGTCGGCGATCTTCTTGCGCAGCGGGGTGGGGTCGATGCCGTGGGCGGTGTTGTACGCGACCTGCTTGGCGCGACGACGGTTGGTCTCGTCGATCGCCTTCTCCATCGACGGCGTGATCTTGTCGGCGTACATGTGCACCTGGCCGGACACGTTGCGGGCCGCGCGGCCGATCGTCTGGATCAGCGACTTGTCGGAGCGCAGGAAGCCCTCCTTGTCGGCGTCGAGGATCGACACCAGCGACACCTCGGGCAGGTCGAGGCCCTCACGGAGCAGGTTGATGCCCACCAGGACGTCGTACTCGCCCATCCGGAGCTCGCGGAGCAGCTCGATGCGGCGCAGGGTGTCGACCTCGGAGTGGAGGTAGCGGGTGCGGATGCCGGCGTCGAGGAGGTAGTCGGTGAGGTCCTCGGACATCTTCTTGGTCAGCGTGGTGACCAGGACCCGCTCGTTCTTCTCGGTGCGCGAGTTGATCTCGTGGATCAGGTCGTCGATCTGGCCCTTGGTCGGCTTCACGACGACCTCGGGGTCGATCAGGCCGGTCGGGCGGATGATCTGCTCGACCGTGTCGTTGTCGACCTTGTCGAGCTCGTAGCTGCCCGGGGTGGCGGAGAGATAGATCGTCTGGCCGATCCGGTCGAGGAACTCCTCCCAGCGCAGCGGTCGGTTGTCCATCGCGCTGGGCAG
>JAICRP010000210.1 GCA_025966445.1 Nocardioides sp. | reverse complement strand
GGTGACCATCGGCGACCAGACCCTGGCGGCCTCCGAGGTCGACGACCTGTCGGTGGCCTACTGCGACGGCCTCGAGGCGCAGCTGAAGTCCGGCGGTGCGGTGTTCCCGATGAGCTACGTCCGCGCGTACGTCGTCCGCAACCTCACCGTCCAGGCCGCGGCCGAGCAGCTCGCCGAGGAGTACGACGTCACGCTGCCGCCGAGCTACGACCAGGCGCTGCGCGACCTGGAGACCAACCTGGCCGGTATCCGCGAGGACCGCGTCGAGGCGGTGATGGAGGTCGAGTCGGTGACCGCGTACGTCCAGGCGGTCGAGACCGAGGTCGGCGGCCTCCTGCTGGCCGAGGAGGGCACGACCGACGCCGACGACGCCACCAAGCAGGCGCGCGGTGCGGACGCGCTGCAGCAGTGGATCTCCGAGCACCCCGCCGACGTCAACCCGAGGTACGGCATCGCGGTCAGCACCCCCAGCCTCGACGCACCGACCTTCGTGGACACCAGCACGTCGTTCGCGCTGAGCCCCAACGCGGTGGCCGCTGCCCAGGCCGAGCCGGACCAGGAGCTCGCCGCCACACTGCCCAGCTCGCAACGCTGCGGCTAGCGTGAGCGACCCGCTCGCCGAGTTCGCCGCTGACATGCGGCGGCTGCGGGTCGAGTGCGCGTGGAAGAGCGAGCAGACCCACGAGTCGCTGCGGCGGTACCTCGTCGAGGAGTCGTGGGAGACCCTCGAGGCCATCGACTCCGGCGACCCGGAGCACCTGCGCGAGGAGCTCGGCGACCTGCTCCTGCAGATCGGCTTCCACGCCGTGATCGCGGAGGAGGCGGGCGAGTTCACCTTCGACGAGGTCGTCCAGGGGATCGTCGACAAGCTGCGGCGGCGCAACCCGCACGTCTTCGGGAACGTCGCCGTGACGGATGCGGCCTCCGTCAACGAGCTCTGGGAGTCGGTGAAGGCGACGGAGAAGGTGCGCACGTCGGTGCTCGACGGGCTGCCGCCGGGGCTGCCGGCCCTGCTGCTGGCCGACAAGGTGCTCGACCGGGCCGAGCGGGCGGGTGCCCCCCTCGCAGTGCCTGGCTCCTCCGACCTCGGTGACCGGCTCCTCGCCCTCGTCGCCGAGGCCCGCGCCTCGGGCGTCGACCCCGAGCACGCCCTCCGCGACGCCGTCCGAAGGGCCTTGCCGGGCCGATGAGTTCCTGACCTCCACCGGGTCTCCATGGATGAACGTGACCCGAGCGAAGGAGGGCGTGATGTCCAGAGTCCAGTTCCCGTGCCTGTGGTTCGACGGCAACGCCGAGGAGGCCGCAGAGCTCTACGTCAGCCTGTTGCCGGACAGCCGGATCACCAAGGTGTGGCGGGCTCCGGCCGAGACGCCGTCCGGGCCGGAAGGCATGGTCCTGACGGTGGACTTCACGGTCGGAGGTCAGCCGTTCCAGGGGCTCAACGGCGGGTCCGACTTCACCTTCAACGAGGCCGTGTCGTTCGTCATCGAGTGCGACGACCAGGCGGAGGTGGACCGCCTGTGGGGCACCCTCACGGCCGACGGCGGCGAGCCCGGGCCGTGCGGCTGGCTCAAGGACCGCTTCGGCCTGTCCTGGCAGATCGTGCCGCGGCGGCTGAACGAGCTGCTCGACGATCCCGACGAGGGTCGGGCGAGACGTGCCATGGACGCGATGCTCCAGATGCACAAGATCGAGGTCGCCGACCTCGAGCGGGCGGCCGACGCCGCGTAGGAGCGCCGGAACGACCGGGCGCCCGCGACGGCGAGGGCCATCGCGCCGATCAGCCGCCCGCGCCGACCGCGGGCGTGTCGACGACCTCCCTCATCTGCACGTCCGATCGCAGATACCCCAGATGGAGGATGACAGCCGCCGAGTCTCCGCCACAGCGTGATCAGCACCGTCCCGATCACGAGGAGTGAGTCATGTTCGTCCGTCGCCTGTCCACCGTCGCGGCCGCCACGGTCGCCGCCATCGCGCTCAGCTCGAGCTCAGCGAGCGCCCACTTCTGCTTCTTCAGCGATCCCAACCCGAACGGGAACGCCGGACGGGCGGGCTCGAACGGCTTCGTGCCCTTCGGGACCCTCGCCGCGCAGATCACCGGGTTGTGCCCGGCCGGGGTCCAGGTGCTCGCGGACGCCGCGGGGGTCGAGATGGACACCCTGATCAACGCCCACGGCGTGATGGCCGGTCCCACCGACGGCAACAAGGCGATCTCCCACCTCGACTTCGCCGCCATCGAGGCAGCGGGTCCGGCTGCCGCCGCCGCCTGCACGTGACCCGTACCCCAGCCCCGAGCCACTTATACAAGAAGCCTTGTGGAACGTAGGGCGGGTGGCCGAGGCTGGGAGGCATGTCGCGGAGGACGGCGGAGGATCGGCACCGGATCGAGCAGGACGTCAGCACCGAGCTGATCGACGTGCTGGTCGCCCTGCACCACCCGACCCGCCGCTGGCTGGCCGAGCTGTTGTGGGTGGAGGGGCCGGCGACGGTCGGGCGGCTGGCGGCCCGCACCGGCCTCGCCGTGGGGAGCGTCAGCCACCACCTCAAGCCCCTGCACCAGCAGGGGTTCATCGAGCCTGCCCCCGAGCTGGCCCGCGACACCCGCGAGAGCTGGTGGCGGACCACGCCGCGCAACCTCAGCTGGAGCGTCGAGGACTTCGAGCCCGACAGCCTCGGCCGCCGGGTCGCCGACCAGGCCGAGGTGGAGAACTTCCGCTACCAGGCCCGCGCGATCCAGGCGTGGCTGAAGGAGATGGGCGACGCCCCGGCCGAGTGGCGCCGCGCGGCCGGCGCCACCGACAGCCTGGTCAAGGCCACGGCCGAGCAGACGGCTGACCTGCACCACCGCCTGGATGCCGTGCTCTCGGCGTGGACCCAGGAGGTCCAGGCCGACGCGCGCGCGCGACCCGACGTCGTACGCCGGGCGGTCCGGACCGTGATCCGCTGCTTCCCCAGCAACCCCGTACGGCCGTGACGACGACGCTGATCGGGGCGCCGCCCCCGCCGGTTCGCCGCGACCCGATGGTGCTCACCTGGCTGGTCGGGGTGGCGGTGTCGGCGTTCGGCGACGCGGTGTGGATCGTCGCCCTGGCCTGGACCGCGGCCCACACTCTTTCCCCGGCGATGGCCGGGGTGGTCATCGGCATGGAGATGCTGCCGCAGGCCGCTCTCGTCCTCGTGGGCGGCGTGATCGCCGACCGGTGGGACCCCCGCCGCGTGCTGATCGCCGGGCAGGTGGCCCGCGCTGGCGTCCTTGTGCTCGGGGCGCTCGCGTGGCGCGCCGGTCACGACGGCGCACCGACCCTCCTCGCCATCGCGCTGGCGTTCGGCGTGGCAGCGGGACTCACCCTCCCCTCCGGGATGGCGCTGATCCGCCAGATCGTCAGCCCCGACGACTTCGGCACGGTGATGGGTTGGACCCAGGTCAGCGGCCGGGTCATGCGCCTGCTCGGCGCTCCCGTGGGCGGCGTCCTCGTCGCCTGGGGTGGGCTCGTCGCCGCCATGGTCGTGGACGCCGCGACGTTCGCGGTCGTCGCCGTCGTGCTCGCGGTGGTGGTCCGCGCGCGCTACCGGCTGCCTCGCGCGGAGGAGGCGAGGTGGCGCGACTCCTTCGTCGCCGGCATGGGCTACCTGCGCCGCACCCCCACCGCGCGCACCTTCGTGATCGGTCTGACCGCGCTCAACGTCTTCGTCAGCCCGGTGGTCGCGCTCGGCCTCGCGCTCCGGGTCGAGGGCTCGGGCTGGGGCCCGGCCTGGCTCGGCATCGCCGACGCCGCGCTCGCGGGCGGCGCCATCTTGGGGAGCCTGGCCGCGATCCGTTGGCAGCCGACGTACGCCGCGGGCTCGGGCTTCCGGGTGCTCGTGCTGCAGGGCGTGGGGCTGGCCGTGGTCGGGGTGCCGTACGTCCCGGTCGTGCTCGTCGGCATGCTCACGGTCGGCGTGACCGCGGGGATGGCCAGCGTGTGGCTGTCGGGGGCGTTCCTCAAGGCCGTCGACGCTGCGTACACCGGCCGCGTCTCCTCGGTCACCAGCCTCGGCGACATGACCCTGATGCCGCTGTCGATGCCGGTCCTCGGTGCCCTCGCCGGTGCGACCAGCGTGCTGCTGGCCACGGCCGTCTTCGGACTGTCGATGTCGGTGCTGTGCCTGTGGTTCGCGACCCGGCGCGAGATCGCCGGCCTCAGCTGACGCCGAAGGTGTAGCGCGCGCTCACCTCGAGCACCATCCGGCCGTCGGGGCCGCGGCTCTCGTCGAGGAGCTCGGTGGCACGCCGCATGACCTCGGGGTGCCGGGCCTCGGGCGTGCGCCGCCACAGCCCGCCCAGGGGCGTGGCCAGGGACCAGCGCCGCCACTCCTCGGCGTCCGCGAACGGGACCCGGTACGTCGCGGAGTCGGTTCGCACGTCCGAGAACCCGGCTCCCGTCAGGATCTGCTCGACCCCGGCGTCGGTCGCGTACCGGTCGTCGGTCGGCAACGGGTCCTCGGCGAGCTCGTCGTAGAGGTCGACCAGCTTCGCCCACGTGCCGTACCAGGGCTGGAAGGTCGCGACGCCGACGCGCCCGCCCGGACGGAGCAGTGCGCGCCAGCGGGTGAGCGCGGCCGTCGGGTCGTCGAGGAAGAAGATCACCATCGACGAGGCGATCACGTCGTACGGCGGTGCCGGCGGCCGCGGGTCGGAGGCGTTGCTCTGGGTGACGTGCACGTGGGCGAGGTGCGCGGTGTCCTCACCCAGCAGCCGGACCATGCCGGGCGCGAGGTCGACGGCGTCGACGCGACCGGTCGGGCCCACGTCCTCGGCGAGCGGGCGGGTGACCGCGCCGCGACCCGAGCCGATGTCGAGAGCCTTCTCACCGGGCTGCACCCGAAGCCGGTCGACGAGGCCCCGGGCCATCACCGAGAAGAACGGGACGCCGGTCTGGTCGTAGACGGCGGAGAGACCGTCGAACAGGGCGGCGTACGGCGTGATGGGCTCCTCCATGCCCGCCATCGTCGGACCGCCGGGGCCGGCCTGTCCACGGGCTGCACACCGGTTGCCCCTGGTGACGGCGGCAATAAGGTGAGGTCGACCGTCAATCTCCACCAGCCCCAGGGAGCACCACGTGGCATCCATCGAAGCAGTCGGCGCCCGCGAGATCCTCGACTCGCGCGGCAACCCCACCGTCGAGGTCGAGGTGCTGCTCGACGACGGCGCGTTCGGCCGCGCCGCCGTGCCCAGCGGCGCGTCCACGGGTCAGTTCGAGGCGGTCGAGCTGCGCGACGGTGGGGACCGCTACCTCGGCAAGGGTGTGCAGCAGGCCGTGGACGCGGTGATCCAGAGGATCGGCCCGGCGATCGAGGGCATGGGCGCCGACGGCCAGCGCGAGATCGACCAGGTCATGAACCAGCTCGACGGGACGCCCAACAAGGCGAACCTGGGCGCCAACGCGATCCTGGGTGCCTCGCTCGCCGTCGCCAAGGCCGCGGCCGAGTCGTCGGGTCTGCCGCTCTACCGCTACGTCGGCGGGCCCAACGCCTACCTGCTGCCGGTGCCGATGATGAACATCCTCAACGGCGGCTCCCACGCCGACTCCGACGTCGACATCCAGGAATTCATGGTGGTGCCCCTGGGCGCTGCCACCTTCTCCGAGGGCCTTCGCTGGGGCGTCGAGGTCTACCACAGCCTCAAGACCGTGCTG
>JAICRP010000182.1 GCA_025966445.1 Nocardioides sp. | reverse complement strand
GGTCGCAGCGAGCGCGTACGAGGACTACTGCGACGTGTTCGAGTCGGTGGCGGAGACGTTCGACCCTCACGCCGCCGACCGGCAGAGCCGGTCGGCGTGAGTGGTCAGCGACCAAGGTTGAGCAGCACCGTCAGCAGGACGGAGAGCCCCACCGAGACCGCGATCATGACCAGGCAGCCCGGGCCGCCACCGAGGGGACGTACCCGGAGCGGGCTCATGCGCGCGAGCTGCGCGAGGTCTCGTCGTCGAAGAAGTCGCGGCTGCCGGCCTTGGCCAGGCCGCGGCTGACCATGTAGCCGATGGTCAGCAGGGTGATGTAGAACCACGCCTCCTGGGTGCCGAAGTCGCTCGCACCGTCGGCCATGGCCGACGCGACGAGGACGCCGACGACCGCGAGGACGTAGACGACCATCTCGGAAGTCTTGAAGGACGACTTCGTCTCGGTGCTGATGCGGCGGTCCGCGCGGGTGGTGTGGACGTTGTTCCGGGTGGCCGTGTCAGCCATGTCTGTGTCTCCCTCATCGGCCGCTGGGTCGCAGCGGCACGGAAATGCGCGGCTGTGTTGCCGCGCCTTCCTCCCGTACCCAGCGTTCCGGAGCCCACCGCCGCCGGCGGTGTGTTCCGCCTCACCACCATCGACCAGGCGACCTCAGTCCACCGTCTCTCCGCGGGCCGCCCGGATCTCGCGCTCGGCGATCGCGTGCACGTCGGTGCGGTCGTCGTAGCTCCAGAAGTCGCGGAGCGCGACGGCCGTGATGCCGACGCCGACGACGCAGGCGAACCCGCCGCTGGCGATCGCACCCCGCACCGACCAGGCGTCGGCCACCAGGCCGGCGCGGACCTGGCCCCCGATCGGCCCGACGGAGTACGACAGCATCTCGATGCCCGCCAGCCGCCCGCGCATCTGCTCGGGGATGGTCTGGTTCCAGACCGTCCCGCGGAACACCCCGGAGGTCATGTCGGCGGCACCGGCCAGCACGAGGAGGCCAAGGGCCACCCCGATGGTCGGGGCCAGCCCGACCAGTCCGATGAACAGGCCGTACGCCGCCGCCGCGACGACGATGGCCCGGCCGTGGTGGTGGACCCGCGCGGTCCAGCCCGAGAACAAGGTGGCCAGCAGGGCACCGACTGTCTCGGCGGAGTAGAGCAGGCCGAGCAGCTGGGGGTGGTCGAAGACGTCGGCCGCCAAGGCGGGGAACAGCACCACGGGGAACGCCAGCACCATGCAGACGATGTCGACGACGTAGGTGCCGAGCAGGTCCTTGCGCCGGACCGCGTAAGACCAGCCCTCGCCGATGGCCCGGAGGCTGGGCGGCGTGGTCTCGACCTGGTGGGCGTAGCTGCGCATCGCGAAGTAGAGCGCGGTCGCGACGGCGAGCCCGACCACGTCGACGACGAAGCACCAGCCGATGCCGATGTAGGCGACGAGCAGGCCGCCGATGGCGGGTCCGACCAGGACGCCGAGCTGCATCCCGAAGCTGGTCAACGCGTTGGCGGCGGGGATCTCGTCGTGGCGGACGGTCCGCGGCATCAGGGCCTCGCGGCTGGGCCGCTGCAGGGCGCCGGTCGCGGTCAGCAGCCCCGCTACCCCGAAGATGACGGGGATGCTGGGCTCGTCGCGGAACGCGTTGACGGCGAGCACCGCGGTGAGCGCGGCCTGGCCGACGCCCGTCCCGACGAGCAGGCGCCGGCGGTCGACGTGGTCGGCGAGCGCGCCGCCGTACAAGCCGAAGACGACCAGCGGCACCAGCTCGACCAGGCCGATCGCCCCGACGGCGAAGTTGGAGCCCGTCAGGGCGTAGATCTGGAACGGGATCGCGACGTAGGAGACCATCCCGCCGAGGTAGAAGACGGTCCCCGCCAGGAACAGGAGCCGGAAGTCCCGCGAGGTGCGCAGCGGGGTGACGTCCATGCGCACGCCGCGGAAGCGATCACGCCACGTGCTGCCCTGGCCCACGAGGGCCCATGCTGACGCAGGGGGCGCCTCAGCGCACGCGAATACGGGCTCCGTGCACGGCCACGCCCTCCATCAGCGAGAAGCCGGCACCGATGCCGATCCCACGAGCAGGTCAGCCGGCTCCGACCCGCTCGACGGTGACCACCTCGTGGTGCGGCAGCGGGTTCGGTCGGAGCGCTCTGCAGGTGAGCAGAACGTCGTCCCCCAGGGTGGTGCGGACGCTGACGGTCCAGCGGTCCGCGGCCGCGGCGAGGTCGACGGTGGTGACCTCGCCGTCGCGACGGTGGGCGAGCACGCGGACCGCGGCCATGGCCGTCTCGCCGAGGTGCCGGAACAGCGCGATCTCGGCCGCCTGGACGGCCATCGGCAGGCAGGAGCGGCCGCGCAGCACGTCGAGCGGCAGCCGCCCGCCGAGGACGTCGGCCGCGGCGGCCACGGCCGAGTCGGGCTCGAGGCGGCCGAGGTACAGGCCGTACGGCAGCACCAGCGCGTTGCCGGCGAAGCGGTCGCCGCCGATGTGGGAGACCTCCCAGGTCTCCTCGGGGTACGCCTCTGCCAGGGCCGCCGCGACCGGCCTGCCCTTCTCGGCGCAGCACGCGTCGTGCTTGCCGTGCGTGCACACGAGGACGAGCGTCTCCTCGGTCGGCACGAGGCCGGGCGAGCGGCCCGCACCCAGGGCCTCGAGGTCGAGGTCGAGGAGGTCCTCCGGGGCGTCGAGGACGGCGGTCTGCAGCCAGCTGTCGCCGAGGCCCGCCCGGGCGGCGTACACGCGGAACCCGGTGCGGGGCGCGCGCCGGTGGTAGCGGCGCACCAGCAGGGGGCGCACCTTCGCGCGCGCCGCCGCGGCCCGGACCCCGGCCTTGACCGGAGCGGGGAGGCGGCTGTCCCTGACGGCGTCCACGCCCCACGGTCCGGGGTTCTCGATCAGCAGGAAGGAGCGGACCGTCGAGGCCGAGCCCGCGATCGAGTCCGCGCGCTCAAGTCCGGCGGCGGAGCAGCGGAAGCTCGCGTCAGCGGTCACTCCCGGACCTCGAGCAGGCCCTCCCGGACGAGGCGGCGCGCCAGCACGAGGTTGCTCGCCTCGTCGAGACCGAGGTCGGCGGGGGTGAGCGTCTCGCGGTCCCGGACCACGTCGACGGCCGCGGCGACCCGGCCCGGCACCTCGACGAAGCGGTCGCCGACGAGCAGCCGCAGCCGGTCGCCGACCGGGCTGACCACGCAGGGTCGCCCGGCGCGGCGGCGCAGCACCGTGTCGGGGTCGATCCGGTCGACGGCGAGCACGTCGTGGAGCCCGCCCCGCAGCCGGCTGTTGCGAGAGGTCAGGAAGCGTTCGGTCTCGCGGTCGACGGCTGCGGCGGGGTCGACGTCGGCCAGCGCGAGGGCCAGGGCCTGGAGCCGGTCGACGAGACCGGGGGCCAAGTCGTCGCCGTGACCGACCCAGCCGGCGGGCAGGTGGCCCTCGTCGACCTCGTCGAGCAGCTGGTCGACGGTCCGCCGCACCAGGCCACGCCACGTGAGCTGGTTGATGCCGATCGTCACGTGCAGGCTGGCGTCGTCCTGAGCGCGGGCGGCGTGCGGCGTGCCGGTCGGCAGGTACAGGGAGAGCCCCGGACGGAGCAGCACGTCGTCGACCCGGCAGTCGCCTGCGTGCTCCCCGTGGTCGCACGGCCGCTCGCCGCGGGGGTGGTGCACCTCCCACTGCTTGGTGCCGTGGGTCTGGAAGACGAACACGTCGTGGCTGTCGCTGTGCACCGCGAAGCCCTGCGAGCCGGGAGGCGTGAGGTAGGCGTTGGCCTGGCAGGGGTGCCCGAGCTCGAGCTCCAGCCGGGCGACCAGGTCGGTCAAGGGCGGGTGGTAGCGGTGCAACCCCTGGAAGACGATGGTCGCGCCGCCGGCGAAGAGGTCGAGGGCCTTGCGGGGGTCGACGAGACCGGACAGGGGCCGGCCGGCGATCGAGGCGCCCCGGCGGACGTACGCCGTCTCACCGAGCACGCTGCCGTCCCGCGCCACGCGGACGGCAGGGGTACGGATCGCGGTGCCGGTCAGCAGCTCGTCGGCGTCGTCGAGCGAGAGCATCGCGACCAGGGCGGCCGGATCCGTCTCGTGCACGTGCACCAGTGACGCCCAGACCTTCGAGGCGAAGGTCTGGGCGTCACCGCTGAGCAGGTCCAGCGCCGAGGCGGGCTCGCTCAGAGCGCGGTCCCGTCGGTGCCGTCGGCGTCGCCACCGTCGGTGCCGTCACCGTCCGAGGCGTCGCCGTCGGTGCCGTCCGTGCCGTCACCATCGGTGCCGTCGGCGTCGCCGCCGTCGGTCCCGTCGGCGTCGCCACCACCGGGCACCGGGTCGCTCCCGGAGCTGGTGATGTCGCTGTCGTCCAGCGGGGCGTCGAAGTCTTCGTCGGTCATGCTGTCCTCCTGGTCGAGACGGGTCGCGTGGAAGCTGGTTGATCCTCTGCCAGTCAAGCGTCGCCCCTCAGTGCCGACAAGCGCCCGTGAGGGTGACCCCCGCGACCACCGTCGGTCAGTCGACCAGGCCGCGTCGACGGGCGATCGCCGCTGCCTCGGTACGGCCGGACGCCCCCAGCTTGCCGAGGATGTTGGAGACGTGGACGCTCACCGTCTTGGTGCTGATGAAGAGCTGCTTGCCGATCTCGCCGTTGGTCCGACCGGCCGCGACGTGCTGGAGGATCTCGGTCTCCCTGGGCGTGAGCACGTCGGAGCCTGCCTCGTGGCGGGCGGGCGCCGAGCCGAGCGCCCGGAGCTGCTCGACCAACGGGGTCGCGCCGAGCCGGCGGGCCGTCTCGCGCGCCTCGTCGCCCACCTGGCGGGCCTCGGCGGCCTCGCCGGCGGCACGCAGCACCGAGGCCAGCACCACCTGGGCGCGTGCCAGCTCGTAGGCGTCACCGAACTGCACGAAGAGCTCCACCACCTCGCGCCAGCCGGTCAGCAGCGCCTCCAGCGTGGGGGCGTCGTCGGCACCGGCCAGCCAGCGCACCCGGATCAGCTCGGCGTCGAGGCGCGCCAGCCAGGCGCGGCCTTCGGGTCCCCACGACTTGCTCGGGTCGGCGTAGCGCTCGAGGACGGTGTGACCCTCGTCGTGGAGCCGGGAGGCGAGCTCGAGCAGGGGCGCGCGGTCGCCGGCGGGAACCTTGGGGATCGCGGCCCCGATGGTCTCGAGGACGAGTGCGGCCATCCGCACCCGGCCGTCGAACCACGGGTGCCAGATGTCGCCGATGACCTTGACGACGTGGTCGTACGACGCCCGGGCAGCCGCGATGTCACCGCGCTGGGTGGCGAGCCGGATCTCCTGGGCCGCGGCGTGCACCGCGAGGGCGCCGTCGAGGCGCCACATCGGCCGCAGGCCGCGCAGCTCGTCGGTGAGGTCCTCGCCGCGGGCGACGCGGACGACCGCGCGCAGGCTCGCGAACATCGCCCGGGCCATCGGCGGGGCATGCGTGCCCGACAGGTCGGTCAGCCTCATGACGTCGTCCCAGTCGCCGCGGGTGAGCAGCACCCACGTCAGGTGCCAGCGGGCACCGGAGGCGTACGGCGCCCACTCGATGCCGGCCGCCTCCGCGCGCTCGACGGAGCTGGAGAACCAGCGCTCGGCCTCGTCGAGCTCACCCCAGTCCTGGTAGGAGCGGGCCAGCAGGTAGCGGCCGCGCAGCTCGGCGTGCACCGCCCCGGTCTCGACCGTGCGGTCGATCGCCTCGCGCAGCGCCTCGCGGAGCCGCTCCTTGCTCGCGCCCAGACGCAGTCCGGACAGGGTGGTGATCACCTCGGCCGCGAGGTCGGTGCGGTTGAGCTTGTCGGCGAGCGCGAGGGCGTCGAGTCCGATCTGCTGGGCCTCCTGGTGCCGCCAGAACATCGCCAGCACGTGGGCGTGCGCGGCGAGCACCCGGGCGCGGGCCAGGGTGTCGTCGTCGGGCGTCACCCGGACGGCTTCCGCGGAGATCGCGGGTGGGTCCTCGTCGGTCTCGATCGCCGTGAGCGCGACGGCCCGGGCGGCGAGGAGCGTGCCGCGGGTGGTGGGCGAGGCGTCGGCCGGCAGGGCGGCGAGCTGCTCGGCGAGCAGCGCCGCGGCCCGCTCGGGATGACCACTGCTGCTGAGCGCCTCGGCGGTGTCGACGGCCAGCCGGGCGCGGTCGACCAGACCCTCGCCCGCCACGCCGAGGCCGGCGAGCAGCCGCAGCGCCCGCTCGAAGTGCTGCGCCGCCTCGTCGGGACCGCCGACCTGGGCGGCCTCGCGGCCCGCCTGGACGCTGGCCGTGAGCGCGGTCTTCTCGTCGTGGGCGAGCTTGGCGTGGCGGGCCAGCTCGGCGGCCGTGCCGCGCGCGCGGCCGTCGCCGATCGCGGCGGCGTACCGGGCGTGCAGCCGGACCCGCTCGCCGGGCAACAGGTCGTCGTAGACGGCCTCGCCCAGGAGCGCGTGCCGGAAGGCGTAGTGCCGGTCGCTGGCGACGAGGATGTTGCGCTCGACGGCCGTGCGCAGGCTCTCGTCGAGGGCCGCGTCGCCGACGTCGGTGGCGACCGCGAGCAGCTCGTGGGTGACCCGTCGGCCGGCGACGCTGGCCGCGCGCACGACGTGCCGGGCCGACTCGTCGAGGCGGTCGAGGCGCACCAGCAGCAGCTCGGCGAGATCGGCGGGGAGCGCGTCGTCGTGGGTGCCGGCGGCCGCGCCGACCAGCTCCTCCACGAAGAAG
>JAICRP010000244.1 GCA_025966445.1 Nocardioides sp. | reverse complement strand
CCAGACCGACACGTTCATCGACGAGCACCCCTTCGAGGACGTCGACCAGCCGGCGCCGGTCGACCAGGGCGACTAGCCGACCTCGGAGCCCAGCGTGACCGAGAGCGTGAGCTCCTCATCGCCGCGCGTCAGCAGGAGCTCGACGTCCTCACCGGGCTGGTGCGAGCGGATCGCCACGATCAGCGCGATCCCGTCGGTGACTCGGAGACCGTCGAGCTCGGTGACGACGTCGCCCTCCTCGAGGCCGGCCTGCTCGGCCGGGGTGTCGGGCAGCACCTCGCTGATCTCGGCGCCCGTGCCGGAGCCCTCGCCGCCGGTGACGACCTTGGCCCCGATGACCGGGTACCTCGCCTCGCCGGTCCGCAGGATCTGGTCGGCGGTCACCTTGACCTGCTCGACCGGGATCGCGAAGCCGACGCCGATGTTGCCCGCCTCGCCCTGCACCGCGCCGCCGGTCGTGGCGATGGCGGAGTTGACCCCGACGACCTGGCCCCGCAGGTTCACCAGCGGTCCTCCCGAGTTGCCGGGGTTGATCGCGGCGTCGGTCTGCACGGCGTTGATGTAGGACGACTGGTTGTCCGAGTCGCCGGTCGAGACCGGGCGGTTGAGAGCGCTCACGATGCCCGCGGTGACCGTCGAGCTCAGCCCGAGCGGCGCGCCGAACGCGACCACCGGGTCGCCGACGTTGAGGGCCAGCGACGCCCCGAGCGACGCGGGCCGGAGATCGGGGCCGTCCTCGACGAGCAGCACAGCGAGGTCGTAGGTCGGGCTGCGGCCGACCACGGTGGCGTCGTACTGGTTGCCGTCCTGGTCGACGACCTTGATGGGGCCCTCGTTCTCGGCGGCGTCGGCCACCACGTGGTTGTTGGTGATGAAGTGCCCCTGCGTGTCCAGCACGAAACCGGAACCGGTCGCGCCGGCGTCCTGCCCCTCGTACTGCGCCAGGACCTGGACCGTGCTCGGCAGCACCCGCTGGGCCACGGCGGCCACCGACCCGTTCGCGGCCGGGAGCGGCGCCGTCGAGGTCGCGCCGGTGTCCTGCAGGCCGCCCGCCACGAGGCCGTCGCGGTCGGGCTCGGAGACCCAGCGCTCGTACGCCGCCCCGCCCAGGGCACCGGCGGCGCCGCCGACGACGAGGGCGAGCGCGCAGACGACGGGCCACACCCACCGCGAGACCCGGCTGCGCTCCTGGCGGTGCCGCTGCGGCGCCGCCAGGTAGGCCGGCATCGGCTGGGTGCCCGGAGGCGGGTAGACCGGACCGGGGTGCCGCTGCGGCGAGGGCAGCGGCGCGGGGTGTGTGCTCGGTGGGGCTCCGAACGCGGCACCGTCGCGGCTCTGCCACGGCGGTGGCGGCTGCGTCGTCGGCGGGACCCAGGAGGCGTCGACCGGCCCGGGCTCCGGCGGCTCGAAGGGCGATCGGGTGCGCGGCAGACCCGGCAGCGGTGCGGTGTCCTCCTGGTCGGAGGGTTGCTCCGGGCGGTCGCTCACTGTCCTATCTTCACAAAGACAGGCAAGCGCGGCCTCAGCGGGCGCGGCGGCTGGCCGTCGGGACGACGCTCGGGAGCGGCGTGGAGGTGACCACGCCGGGCTGCGGGACGTTGGTCGCGGGGACGCGGCGGTCGATCGCCGGAGCGTTCGCCGGAGCGGCACCGAGCGCCAGCACGCCCAGGACGGCCGCGCCGGCCGCGCCACCGCCGATGACGACGAGGCTGCCGCGGCGGGGCTTGGTGCTCAGCGCCAGCAACGCGTCGCCCGGGGTCAGTCCGGCCTGGGCGCCCATCAGCGCGTCCTTGAGCCGGTCGGACGCGGGAGTCCCGCCGAGCGACAGCCCGGCGAGGCGGGTCTTGACCCAGCCTTCGCGCTCGACGAGGTCGCGGCAGTAGTGGCACGCGTGCACGTGCTGCCAGGCGCGGTCCTCCTCGGCGCGCTCCAGCTGACCGTCGAGGAGGTCGCTGACGCGGCTGCCGAGGTGCCCGCCGATCATGCCGACCCCGCCGCGAGACCACCGGTGGGGACGGGGCCGGGCAGCGCGGGGCCGGCGTACCGCTGCCGGCCCTCGGCCGGTGCACGGTGCGCGAGTGCCTCGCGGAGCATGGCCCGGCCGCGGTGGATCCGCGACCGCACCGTACCGAGCTTGGCGTCCATGATGTCGGCGATCTCCTGGTAGGAGAGGCCCTCGACGTCGCACAGCACGACCGCGGCCCGGAACTCCGGGGGCAGGCTGGCCAGCGCGAGCTCGACGTCGTCGTCGAAGGTGCGGTCGGCGTACGCCGCGTCCGGCGAGGCGCTCGCGCTGGTCAGCCGGTCGGCGCGCTCGTCGGAGAGGGCGTCGAAGCGGATGCGCTGCTTGCGCCGCGCCTGGTCCAGGAAGAGGTTGGTCGTGATCCGGTGGATCCAACCCTCGAACGTGCCGGGCTGGTAGGTGGAGAGGCTGCGGAAGACGCGGACGAAGACCTCCTGGGTGAGGTCCTCGGCGTCGGGGCGGTTGCCGGTCAGACGGTAGGCGAGCCGGAACACCCGGTCGGAGTGGCGCTCGACGATCTCGTCCCAGGTGGGCACGGCGTCCGAGCTGATCTCCACGGTGCTCTCCTGGTGCCTGCGGGTGCCGAACAGCGCTGTCACTTCCTCACAAGGTAGGGACGGGTCCTGAGAGGAACCTGATAGTCCGCTCTCGTCTGCCAGTGACAACGATCCGAGGCAGGGCCGTGTTCCCTCCCGTCCGCCACCTCCCGCGCGCAGTAGGGTCAGCGACATGGCGACGAGTCCTCCCAAACCGGCGACGTGGAGCTACTCGGAGGCCTACGTCCCCGAGGACGAGGTCCTCCAGGCAGCCCGCGCCCGCGCCCAGGAGGTCGGCGTGGCACCGATCGGCTCGGGTGGTGGCGCGACCCTCATGTTCCTGGCGTCCGTGCTGGACGCCCGGGCGGTCGTCGAGATCGGCACCGGCACCGGCGTCTCGGGGACCTGGCTGCTGCGCGGGATGCGCAGCGACGGCATCCTGACCACGGTCGACATCGAGGCCGAGCACCAGCGGCTGGCCCGCGAGACCTACACCGAGGCCGGCGTCGCCCCCCAGCGCGTGCGGACCATCGCCGGAGCGGCCCTCGACGTCCTCCCCCGCCTGACCGACGGCCACTACGACCTCGTCTTCGCCGACGGCGACAAGGTGGAGTACGCCGCGTACCTCAAGGAGGCACTGCGGTTGCTGCGCCCCGGCGGGGTGGTGGCGTTCGACAACGCGCTGTGGCACGACCGGGTCGCGGACCCAGCGCAGCGCGACGAGGAGACGGTGGCCATCCGCGAGCTCGGCCGCGAGGTCGCCGATCACGAGTCACTCGTGCCGCTCCTGCTGCCCGTCGGCGACGGGCTGCTGCTGGCCAAGAAGGAAGGGGCTCCGGAGCAGGTCTAGTCGATGGGGGCTGCTAGGAAACCCTCGTCGCCCTCGGCCACCGCGACGACGTCGCACGGCTCGATCAGGATCGGCGCCGAGCCGATGATCTGCGATCCCGGCGACTCGGCGGCCGCGGCCTCGAACGCGGTCTGGAAGTCGGCGCGCGCGTCGTCGGTGGCGAACACGTAGCAGCCCTCGAACCACTCCCCCGGTCGGCAGCGCCAGGTCTTGAACCGCAGCCCGTCCATGCCGGTGAACCGGGCGTGGGAGGTCTCGGCGACGTACGCCGCCAGCTTCTCCTCGACGCCGTCGGGCGCGTCGGTCAGCGACCAACGGACGGTCAGTGCGTGCATGGGTGCTTCAGATCCCTTCGAGGGGGTCGGGCGAGCCGAGCCAGGCGAGCAGGGCGCGGGCGCCGAAGCCGGTCGGGCCAGCAGTCCACTCGAAGCTCTCGGTGGGTGAGTCGCCGACCGACGCGATGTCGAGATGGGCCCACGGCACCGAGCCGACGAAGTGCTGGAGGAACAACGCGGCCGTGATGGATCCCGCGCCGCCGGCCGCGTTGTCGGCGTCGGCGACCTTGGAGGCGAGCTTCTCCTCGTAGTCGCCGACCAGCGGGAACCGCCAGAACGGCTCGCCGGACTCCTCGCCGGCCTCGAAGATCGCCGAGGCCAGCGCCTCGTTGTTGGCGAAGTAGCCGGCGACCTGCTGGCCGAGGGCGACCTTCATGGACCCGGTCAGGGTGGCCACGTCGACGAGGGCGGCCGGGTCGAGCTTGTCCACGGCGTACGCGAGCGCGTCGGCCATCACCAGCCGGCCCTCGGCGTCGGTGTTGGTGACCTCGCTGGTGCGGCCGCCGT
>JAICRP010000094.1 GCA_025966445.1 Nocardioides sp. | reverse complement strand
GACGTTCTTGCCGAACGCCCTGATCACCTCGGGGAACGAGGCCTTCGCGTCCTCCCACGAGAAGAAGGTCTCCCGCACCCGCGCCCAGCCCGGCGACGTGAGGATCACGACGGCGAGCAGGCCGAGCACCACCACCGTGGCGAGCGTGGCCACGGTCGCCGAGCGCCGCTGCAGCCGCCTGCGTACGGCGTCGCGCTCGCGCTGCCGCGGGCTGGGAGACCATGCGGCCATCCGGTTACGGAGTGAGCTCCGGGACGCCCACCACGTCGCTGAGCCAGCGGGACTCGATGGACGCGAGCGTGCCGTCGTCGCGCAGGATCGCCAGCGCCTGGTTGACGCACTCGACGAGCGGCGAGCCCTTCTCGAACAGCATCCCGAACTCCTCCTGCTCACCGGTCTCCGGCTGGAACTGGCCGACGATCGTCGCCTTCGGGATCTCCACGGCCGTGATGTAGAAGGCCGTCGGCAGGTCGGCCAGGATGGCGTCGACCTGGTCGTTGAGCAGGGCCTGCTTGGCCGCGCTGGTGTCCTTGAACACGATCGGGTCGCTGTCGGGCTGGATCACGTCGCGGATCGCGGTCAGCGACGTGGTGCCGGTCTGCGCGCCGAGCCGCAGGCCCTTGAGCTCCTCGACGCTGGTGACGTCCTCGCCCGCCGAGCCCTTCAGCACGATGACGGCCTGGGCGGCCTGGTAGTAGCCGTCGGAGAAGTCGACGACCTCGGCTCGCTCGGGCGTGATCGAGATCTGGTTGATGTCGAAGTCGAACTTCTTCTCACCCGGCGCGTACGACGAGTTGAACGGCACCTTGGTCCACTGGACAGCGTCCCCGGTGAAGCCGAGCTTCTCGGCGACGGCGTACGCGACGGCGGACTCGAATCCCTCGCCGTTGGTGGGGTCGTTCTTGGAGAACCACGGGTCGTACGCCGGCGAGTCCGTACCGATCGTCAGCGTGCCGGGGGTCCGGACGGCCTCGGCGGCGCAGGCCGCCGGGTCGGCCTCGGCCGCCGCCGACGTGGAGTCGCTGGTCGTCGGGTCCTCCCCCGCGTCGGGGGTGCTGCTGTCGACCGGGGCGCAGCCGAGCGCGAGGAACAGGAGAGGGGCCATCCCGAGGGCCAGGAGACGGGGACGGATTCGCATGCGCGAATAGTAGACCCGACTTGCTGACTTACCGGTCAGTGCTGCATGTGGTGGTCGTGGCCGTGCATGGAGTGGACGACCGCGTGGCCCTTGCCCCGGCCGATCATCCAGTGGTTGACCGGCACCGTGACCACGAACGCGATCGCCAGCGCCGCGGCCAGCGACCACCAGAACAGGGGGCTGGTCAGGGTGGCCTCCATCGCGCCGGGCAGCAGCACCAGGAACGCGTTGTCGACGATCTCCATGGTGAGGATCGAGACCGTGTCGGCGGCCAGCGCGATGCGCACGGCCGCACCGACGCCGAGGCCCGCGCGGCGGACCGACAGGAACGTGAGCAGGTACCCGAAGAAGAACGCCAGCGCGATGGCCAGCGCCAGGCTCGGGACCGTGGACCAGCCCCACCAGGTGGCCAGCACCAGGCCCAGCACCTCGCCGATCGCACAGCCGGTGAGGCAGTGCAGGGTCGCGCTGATCGCCGTCTTCCAGGACTCGGTCATGGTGGGACCATATACCCCTGGGGGGTATTCGATCAAGATGGGTCGGCGAGCGAGAACCGTCACTTTCGGTTGCCTCTCGGCCCGAGCTCCGCTGCACTGACCGACGTGTCCAGCCCCACGCCGTACCCGCACCTGCTCGAGCCGATCACCGTCGGCGACCTCACGTTGCGCAACCGTCTGGTGATGGGGTCGATGCACACCGGCCTCGAGGACCACCCGTGGGACCTGCCGAAGCTGGCCGAGTACTTCGCCGAGCGCGCCCGCGGCGGGGTCGGGCTGATGATCACGGGCGGGTACTCGCCCACCCGGCGCGGCTGGCTGAAGCCGTTCGCCGCCGAGATGTCCACGCGCCTGCAGGCCATGCGGCACCGCGACCTCACCGAGCGGGTGCACGAGGAGGGCGGCGCGATCGCGATGCAGGTGCTGCACGCGGGGCGGTACGCCTACCACCCGTTCAGCGTCAGCGCGTCGGCGAAGAAGTCGCCGATCACCCCGTTCCGGCCCAGCGCACTGTCGACCAAGGGCGTCGACGACACGGCCACGGCGTTCGCCCGGTCGGTCGCGCTGGCGCGCAAGGCGGGGTACGACGGCGTCGAGATCATGGGCTCGGAGGGGTACCTGATCAACCAGTTCCTCGCCGCTCGTACCAACGACCGCACCGACCACTGGGGCGGCACCGCCGAGCGCCGGATGCGGTTCCCCGTCGAGGTCGTGAAGCGGTCACGCGAGCTGGTGCCGGCGGGCTTCCCGATCGTCTACCGGATCTCGCTGCTCGACCTCGTCGAGGACGGACAGACCTGGGACGAGGTGGTCGAGCTCGCGCACCGTCTCGAGGACGCCGGCGTCACGGTCCTCAACACCGGCATCGGCTGGCACGAGGCCCGCGTCCCGACGATCATCACCCAGGTCCCGCCGGGCGCCTGGCGCTCGATGACCGCGCGGCTCAAGGCCGTCGTCTCGGTGCCGGTGTGCGCCTCCAACCGCATCAACGCGCCCGGGATGGCCGAGGACATCCTGGCCAGGAGCGACGCCGACCTGGTCTCCATGGCCCGGCCGCTGCTCGCCGACCCCGATTTCCTGGCCAAGGCGGCCGCGGGTCGCGCCGACGAGATCAACACGTGCATCGCCTGCAACCAGGCGTGCCTCGACCACGTGTTCACCAACCAGCACGCCACCTGCCTGGTCAACCCGCGCGCCGCCCGCGAGACCTCGCTGGTGCTGCTGCCGCTGCCGGAGGTGCCCGCTCGGCCGCCTCGGGTCGCAGTGGTCGGCGCCGGACCCGCAGGTCTGGCCGCCGCCGTGTCCGCGGCGGAACGCGGCTTCGCGGTCACGCTGTTCGAGAAGGACGACGCGATCGGCGGCCAGTTCCGGCTGGCCATGGCCGTGCCCGGCAAGGAGGACTTCGCCGAGACGCTGCGCTACTACGGCCGGCGGCTCGACGTCCTCGGCGTGACGGTGCGGCTCGGGATCGAGGCGACGCTGGCGGACCTCGCGCTGTTCGACGACGTGGTCGTCGCGACAGGCGTGGTGCCGCGGCTGCCCGACCTGGACGGGATCGACCACCCGTCGGTCGCGTCGTACGCCGACGTGCTCAGTGGGCGGGTGGATCCGGGTCGCCGGGTCGCGGTGATCGGGGCGGGCGGCATCGGCGTGGACGTCTCGACGTTCCTCGTGCACGACCCGGCCGACGGCTTCGACGACTGGATGGCCCACTGGGGCGTCGGCGACCCGGCCGTGCACCCCGGCGGGCTGACCGAGCGCAAGCCGCGCACGCCGCTGCGCGAGGTGACGTTGCTGCAGCGCAAGCACACGCCGATCGGCATCGACCTCGGCAAGACCTCCGGCTGGGCGCACCGCGCCGTGCTCAAGCAGTCGGGCGTGACGCTGGTCAGCGGCGTGACCTACGACCGCGTCGACGACGACGGCGTGCACGTCACCGTCGACGGCGTCCCTGCGACGTACGAGGTCGACACCGTGGTGGTCTGCGCCGGCCAGGAGTCGGTCCGCGGGCTGTACGACGACCTCGTGTCCACCGGCAATGCCGACGGCCGCTGGCTCATCGGCGGCGCCGACGTCGCCGCCGAGCTGGACGCCAAACGCGCCATCGCCCAGGGCACCCGCGTCGCCGCCTCCCTGCCCGGGGGCCGATGAGGCTTGTAACCGGGTGTTTGTCCCACTGACCGAGCGTTTGAACGCCAGGGAAGTTGATGTAACACCCGGTTACATGTGCCGCTCGGTCTGCACCGAGCGCCGGGCTACTTGATCAGGCCGGCCTTCTTGCCGAGCTTCTCGGCGAGCTCGGCAGGATCGAGGGTGCCGGCGAGGATGCGGGAGGTCGCCCAGCGCGACGTGTCGATGCCCGAGAGCTTCTCGAACAGGGGAAGGTCGGGAGCGAACCGCTCGGCGAGCCTGAGCATGTCCTCGGCCATCGGCGGGCGCGCGTCGACGTCGGGGCTGGCGTTCTTGGCCTGCGGCCCGGGCGGGTCGACGAACTTGCCGATGTCGAGGAACTCGGTCAACCGGTCGAGCAGGGTGTCGCGGTCGGTGACCACGTCGATGAAGTCGAGCAGCAACCAGCGCGAGCGGTCGGGGTAGACCTCGAAGGCGCGCTCGAGCTGGGCGCCGTACAGGCCCCGGGTCGCCAGCGCGCGCTTGCGCAGGTCGCCGGGCTGCCAGCCCTCGGGCACGCGGTCGGGCACCGTCTCGAAGGTGTCCTGGGCGATGGCCTGGGCGAACTGCGGGAAGCCCTCGTGCCGCGCGTAGTCCATCTGCCACTGCGAGAACGCCCGCTCGATCGGGTCGCGGAAGCTGGCGATCAGCTTCATGTCCGGGTTGTAGCGGTGCATGCGCTGGAGGGCGCCCGGCCAGAAGAGGTAGGCCGGGGTGTAGTCGCCGGCGATCTTCTGGCGGGGGGTACGACGCGGGGAGGTGTATGCCGAGTAGTCGGGGTTCTCCCAGTCGAGGAAGTCCTTGTCGAAGAAGTGCCGCTCCTTGCGCTCGCCCCGCGAGACGTGACGGTGGCGCAGGAGGTAGAAGGCGATGGTGCTCGTCGCGGCCTTCTGGACTCCGACGAGCGCGAAGCTGATGGGCAGCGCCTCCGAGAGCTCTGCCGACGCGTCGTCGGTGGCCGTGTGCTGTGGCTGGACACCCATGTGTCCGAGCACCTCCCTGTTGTCATCGACTGGTCAACCGGTGTCACCCGGGGACCGTGCGCCCGCCAGTCTCTCACAGAGACGCTCCCCGACCGGCTTCGGTTCGCCCCCGGGGCCACGCGACGGCTCCGCGGGATAGTCCGTGACGAAACTGCTGTGGATGAGCCGCTTTCCACAACAGTTCCGTCACGGACTATCCCGGCGACGGGCGCTCGGAGTCGTCGTACTCGAGCAGGCGGCTGGGGGCGAAACCGGGGCGGATCTCGGCGACGCGGGCGGGGTCGAGCAGGTAGTCGTCGTCGACCTGCCAGGTGTGGCCGGTGGCGTTGCGCCGGAGCAGGTACCCGAGGCCGTGGGTGCGGTAGGTCGCGGCGCCGGCGCGCTGGATCGCCGCGATCAGCTGCGCGTCGACGTAGCGCCGGACCGAGCGGAAGCTGCCGACCTCGCGGAGCAGGCCGCGCTCGACCAGCATGGTCCCGCCGGCGACGAAGGGCGCGTACAGCTCAGCCCGGTGGCCCCGCCGGACGGTGACGTCGCGCTCGACCAGGTAGTGCATCTCGGCCGGCGTCCCGACCATCTCGGCGCCCGAGTACGCCCGCGCGAGGAGGAGGTCGGCGACGAACTCGGGGCCGTACCAGTCGTCGTCGTCCATCTTCAGCACCAGGTCGCCGTCGGCGGCCGTGACGGCGTCGGCGAGCACGTCGCCGAACAACGTGGCCTCGTCCTGCGGACGGACGACGAGACGCTCGGGACCGAGCTCGCGCAGCACGTCGGCGTCGGGAGTGAAGCCGTGCGGCGCCAGCACCAGCTGGAGATCGACGCCCCGCTGCTTGCGGACCTGCCGCAGCGAGAACGCCAGCATCTCCGGTCGCTTGGTGGCGAGGACGACGCTGACCGACGGTTCGCCCGCCACGCGTACGCCCGCGAGGCCGGCGTGCTGTCGCCTCCAGGCCGCCGTGGAGAACGCCCGCAGCGCGGCGCGCCTCAGCACCACGCTGTGCTCCTCGCGGGACAGCGGGTCGTCGAGGTCGACATGGGCGGTGATCGCCTCGACCACCGTCGGCCCGAGCAGCGTGGCGACGTCGGGTGCCACGGTGCCGGCCGACAGCGGCACGCCGGCCATGGCCAGCCCCGCCGCGAGACCTGCGGAGCCGGCGTCGAGGGCGTCGGCGCGGACACCGAGCGACGGACGCAGCGATCGCACGAGGGTCTCGGTGGGCTCACCGGTGGCGAGCGAGCCGAACATCACCGCCGGCCCGTCGACGTCGGCGAGGAAGCCGATCGGGTTGAGGACCCGCTCGTCGAACGGTCCGACGGGGAAGGGCCCGGCCGTGCTCGGCACCCGCCCGGTCACGACGTGCTCCGTCAACGGACCCGTCGGTCGCAGCACCACGTCCGGCGGGACGACGCGCTCCTCGACGGCCTCGACGGGGCCGGACCCGTCGTCCACGACGAGGCCCCCCGCCGTCACCGGGCCCGGCCAGACGGACTGCCGGCCGAGCTCGCGCACGACGTTGGCCGCCCGCACCGGCTGCTCGAACCGCGCGACCACGAGGTACCCGTCGCCGACCGGTTGCGTCCGGAACGCCTTCATCGGCGGCCACTCCGGTCGCGGGACGAACCCCGGCGACGACGGCAGCGCCGCGATCCACACCGCCACCACGGGCGCCCGGACGGCGTGCGGCACCACCGCGCCGCGGAGGTCGGCCCGGTCGGCGACGGCGACGAGCACGCGCGCGTACTTTCCGGAGTACTCCGGCTCCGGCAGGATCACGGCGTCGCTCAGTGCCGGCGTGGTCGACGTCGCGAGCACCAGCTGCTCGCCGCCCTGGTCCAGGAACGCGCGGACCGGCTCGGGGAGGTCAGACATCCGCGGGGGCCCACGACGGCAGCCGGCGGACGAGCGGCCGCTCGGCCCGCGGCAGCCAGCTGGTCGCCACGTGGTCGATGACGTGCACGCCGGGCGGCGCGACGATGCGCTCCAGGCCGGGCACCTCGTCGCCCCGGCCGTCGGCGAGCGCGGTGTAGACGTCCCACTCGCGGGCCTTCCGCGGCGCCCGCGCCCGGTCGAAGTCCCCCGCACTGCTCCAGTGCGCGAACTCGTCGGCGTCGAGCCACTTCAGCTCCACGCACAGCCCCTCGGGGGCGACGATCCGCTCGGAGGTGTCGGGGAACTCGCGCACCTCCCACTCGAAGGCCTTCACGAACGTGAACTCCGGGCCCATCGGGTAGACCCACGGCTCCAGGAACTTGTAGCCCAGGTCGATCCAGGCCTCCGACTCGCTGACGATCGAGAGTGGGTGCCGCGGGATCGCGACGACGGCACCGGAGTCCTCCAGCTGCCACGAGAGGTCGGCGAGGTAGCCGATGCCCTCGCGGGTGAGCACCATGTCGCCGTCCCACTTCATGGAGTAGGTCGTGCGGACCTGGCTGAACGACCAGTTGTAGAAGTGCGTCAGCGAGTGCACCGAGTCGGGCGGGGTGGTCAGGTGCTCGGTGCCGGCACGGCTCACGCGGAACGGGTACGACGCCAGCGTGAGGCGGTCGGCCGCGCCCACCGACTCGGCCACCTGCTGGGCGACCTCGGCGGTGCCGTCGTCCGACTCGTTGTCGACGAGCACCACGTGCTGCACGGCCTCGAACATCGGCGGCAGCACCCACGGCAGGTTGCGCGCCTCGTTCTTGACCCGGAACACGCACGTGAGCCCCGGAGTCAGCGGCCCGTCGTGCCAGGCCCAGCGGACGTCGTAGTCGGCGTACCCCTCCAGGCACGCGATGTCCGGCACGCCTAGCGCTCCCGACCGATGGCCTTGCGGAGCCCGCGGCGGGCGGAAGCGGGCACGAGCGCCCGCAGGCCGTGCGGGATCCGGTCGGCGCCCCGCGACTCCCCCATCGGAGGTCGCCCGGCCGCGCCGTCGGCGTACCCCTCGCGGCGCGAGGCCAGCGCCGTCGACGACGCGATGGCCTCGGCCTCCTCGTAGAAGGAGGCGTACGCCGCGCGCATCTCGTCGAGGGTCGCGTGCACGTCGGGCCGGTCGCCACCGTCGTCGGCCAGCTTGTCGAGCGCCGCCCAGCTCTCCTCGGCGATGTCGCGCAGCCGGGCCGGGACCTCGACGTCGTCCCAGGTGAGCTGGACGCGGCGGAGGTTCGGGTCGATGAACTGGTGCACCTTGCGGATGTCGTTGGCCGAGGCCGACTTCACCGCGAACAGGTCGAAGCGCTGGCCGATGCCGAACAGCGGGATGGTCCAGTCGGTGAGCAGGTCCTCGTAGCGGACGTACGCCCGCTGCGAGCCGCGGGTGGCGCGCTCGGTGTGCAGCATCATGTTCACCCAGGCGGCCGTGCGGTCGATCTCGCCGAAGCGCGTGGAGTAGTAGCGCTGCTTGCTGCCGACGACCTCGGTCACGGGCCGCAGCATGGTGACGTACGCCGGCGCGGCCTCGCAGCGGAGCGCGGCCGACCGCCACAGGCCGAGGAACCACGCCAGCCGCGGGTCCTTCACGACCAGCTCGGGCGCCTCGGCGAACTGCTCCTCGAGCCAGGTGTGCAGACGGGTGCGCAGCCGCTCGATGTTGGCGAGCTTGCCGGCCTCGAACCAGGCCGCCGGACGGGCGTCGGAGACGGCGACGTTGCAGCGCTGCAGCAGCTCGGTGTGGAGGTCGACCACCCACTGCGGCTCGCCGAAGCCCTTGGGGTTGGTCTCGTCGGCGAGGACCTCGGGCTGGGGGACGTGCATGCCCAGGGTCTGCAGCGCGCCCGCCATCGTGCTGGTACCGCTGCGGCCGGAGCCGACCACGAACACCACGCGGCGCTTGGGCGGAGCGACGAGACCCGACTCCGGCGTCGGCTGGGACATCCCCGTCACCGGCGCCCCAGCAGGGTCGCCACCCGGTGCCGCAGGGCGCCTACCAGGGACCGGTGGGGCGCGGGCGGAGGAGGCCCGGCGGACTTCCGGGCAGCCCGGGCCTCGGCCTTCTACTCGGCCTTCAGGCTGGGGGCGGTCGGCACGTCGGTGAAGTCCCAGGCGGCCGCCGGGTCCTCGGCCTCGCCGGCGGTGCCCTGCATGCGCGGGCGGTGCACCTCGTGGCAGGGCCAGAAGCCGACCTCGGCCGCGTCGAAGGTCCAGGCACCGAACAGCTCGTCGAGCACGTCGTCGAGGAACTCGCCGGACTTGATGACGTGCTGGGACCGTGAGACGGCAGCGGTCCGCTCGATCCGGGCGGTGCTGCCGTCGGGCATCCGGACGATCCGGAGCCCGTGGTGGGTGCGCTCGAGGTGGTGGAGCAGCCGGGCCAGGGTCTTGCGGGTGGGCGCCCACTCGGCGTTCTCGAGCGTCATCCGGAACATCGCCGGGCAGCGTCCCTCGGGCAGCGACTCGACCAGCCGCACGCGGGGGTCTCCGGCGTACGACGCCTGGACCAGCCGGGTGTCGAGCATCGGGTCCTCGAGGGGGTGGATGCGGGTGTCGTCGAGGTCGCTCCAGGGACCGATGAGCGTGACCTGGAGGTCGGGCAGGGTGCTCTCGAGCACCGAGTCGACGGTGGCGACCACCGAGCCGTGCTGCAGGCCGGTCGTGTCGAGGACGACCTCGAGGTACGGGACGGCGTACAGCCGGCCGGCCCGCCGCTTGTTGCGCAGCTCGGGGAGCCGGTCGGAGAGGAAGCAGTCGTTGTAGTCGTTGACCTCGGCGCGGCGGGTCATCACGTGGGTGCGGCCCAGGTGCCAGGACCGGGCCTCGCGGTCGGGCAGGAACACCGCACCCGCCTCGCCGAGGCGGTAGCCCAGCGAGATGTCCTCGCCGAGCTTGAGGCTGGTGTCCATGCCACCGGACTCGCGGTAGAGCTCGCGCGCCAGCGACGCGGTCGCACCGACGTGGATGCGGCAGGCACGCGGGCCGATGGTGCGCAGGTCGTCGAAGCGCGAGTAGTAGCGCTCGACCCACTCGTGCGGCTCGAGCACGTCGGCCGGGAAGTACTCCGTCATCCGGTCCTCGGCCACGGCGTCGCGCACCTCGGCCGGTGCGACGCCGTCGAGGGGCGCCGGGTCGACGAACCACTTGTTGCCCAGCACCACGGCGTAGTCGATCTCGTGGTGCCAGCGCAGCTGGGCCTCGACGTGCTCGCGGCTCGGCAGCATGTCGGCGTCGAGCCAGTGGATGACGTCGCCGTCGGCGAGCCCGGCACCGAGGGCGCACGCGTTGGCGCGGCCCCAGCCGTGCTCGACCTGCACGATGCGCGCGTTGGCGGGGCGCACGTCCGGCAGCACGAGCGGCTCCTGCCCCGCGTGCGCGCCGTCGTCGACGACGATCAGCTCGACGAGGTGGCTCGGGTAGGTCTGGGCCGAGAGCCCGGCCAGCACGTACGGCAACGTCCGGTGGGCGCCGTACGCCGGCATCACGATGCTGACGTTGAGGTGCGGCTGCCAGGCACCGAGGGGAGGCACGAGCAGGGAACCCCACTCGTTGCGGCGTACCCGCGGCTGCGAGCTCGTCATTCCTCCACCCGTCTCAGCTAGCCAGGATCGTTGGGCAGCCTAGTCGTCCGTCCCGAGGCTACG
>JAICRP010000231.1 GCA_025966445.1 Nocardioides sp. | reverse complement strand
CCCCAGCCCCCCTCGACGCGCACGATGCGCGCGTTGTCGGGACGCACCTCCGGCAGCTCGAGTGGCTCCTGCCCGGCGTGCGCGCCGTCGTCGACCACGATCAGCTCGACGAGGTGGCTCGGGTAGGTCTGCGCCGAGAGGCCGGCCAGCACGTACGGCAGGGTCCGGTGAGCGCCGTATGCCGGCATCACGATGCTGACGTTGAGGTGCGGCTGCCAGGCGCCGAGCGGCGGCACGAGCAGGGAACCCCACTCGTTGCGGCGTACCCGCGGCTGCGAGCTCGTCATTCCTCCACCCGTCTCAGCTAGCCAGGATCGTTGGGCAGCCTAGTCGTCCGTCCCGAGGCTACGGCACCGGGCCGGGGTGCCGGCCCAGGTGATTTGGCTCCGTAGACTCCCGGCATGTCCGAGGTCGAGCAGCTGCGGGCCGAGGTGACGCGGCTGCGGTCCCGGGTCAAGCTGCTCCGTGAGGGCGGTGACGACCTCGGCTACGTCTTCGTGATGACCTACGGACGCTCGGGCTCGACCCTGCTGATGGGTCTGCTGAACACCATCCCGGGCTACCTCATCCGCGGCGAGAACGACGACGCCCTGCGGTTCCTCTACGACTTCCACCGCACCTGCGTCGAGCGCAGCCGGTACTGGCCCGTGGAGCGGGTGCGGATGCGCACCGACCCGTTCTACGGTATCGGCGACTTCCCGCCCGCGGTCTCGATCGCCGCGAGCCGACGGCTGGCCGTCGAGACCCTGCTCCGGCCCAAGCCCGACACGCGCGTGACCGGGTTCAAGGAGATCCGCTGGTGGCGCCACGAGGACCTCGACGCGTACGTCGGGTGGCTGCGCGAGGTCTTCCCCGGCGCCCGGTTCCTGGTCAACACCCGCGACCACGCGGCGGTGCTGAAGAGCAAGTGGTGGGCCAAGGGCGGCGACAACAGTGAGCACCTCGCCGACATCGAGCGCCGCCTGCTGGAGACCGCCGGCCGCCTCGGCGACGCGGCGTACCACGTCCACTTCGACGACTACGTCGCCGACCCCACCACCCTCGCCCCCATGTTCGCGTGGCTGGGTGAGGCGTACGACGAGGCGTCGGTGAAGCAGACCATGTCCAAGAAGCACTCGGTCTAGCGCGCAGCGGTGGTCGGGGCCGGGGTGAGCTGGTGAACGCGAGTAACCACCCCTCGCACCCACTGGTGACCCGCTCAAGCGGGTCGGTAGTGGGTCTCGGGGGTGGTTACTCAGCCCCGCAGCGGCAGGTCAGCCGGTCTTCTCGGTGGCGACGCCCTGGGCCTGGATCATCTCGGCGAACCAGTGGAAGGAGTTCTTCGGCGTGCGCTTGAGCGTGTCGTAGTCGACGTGGACCAGGCCGAAGCGCTGCTTGAAGCCCTCGGCCCACTCGAAGTTGTCCATCAGCGACCACGTGTAGTAGCCGCGGACGTCAACGCCCTGGCCGATCGCGGTGGCCACGGCCCGAAGATGTGCGTCCAGGTAGTCGATGCGGGCCTGGTCGTCGACCACGCCGGCGGAGTCGGGGCCCGTGGCGTACGAGCAGCCGGACTCGGTGATCATGATCGGCGGCAGCGCCGCGCGGTACCGCGCGCGCAGGATGATCAGCCACTCGCGCAGGGCGTCCGGGACGACCGGCCAGTCGAAGTCGGTGCGGTCGTAGCCGACGAGCTCGAGGAACTCGAAGGGGTTCTCGGACTCGGGGTCGGTGTTCGCGGCCACGCGCAGCGGGTTGTAGTAGTTCACGCCGTAGAAGTCGACGGGCTGGCGGATCGTCACCATGTCGCCGTCCTGGATGGCGTCCTCCAGCAGCGGCAGGATGTCCGCGGGGTAGCGGCCGAGCAGCATGGCCTCGGTGAACAGCCCGTTCCACAACGCGTCGAACAGCTTGGTGATGCCGACGTCGGCCGGCTCGTCGCTGGCGGGCCACATCGGCGAGTGGTTGTTGGCACAGCCGACGCTGGTCGCCCCGGCCCGGCGCAGCTCGATGGCCGCGCGGCCGTGGCCGAGGAGCAGGTGGTGCGCCACCGGGAACGCGTCGAACATCATGGTGCGGCCCGGCGCGTGCTGGCCGAGGGCGTACCCGTTGAACGTCGCGACGTTCGGCTCGTTGACGGGGACCCAGTGCTCGACCCGGTCGGCGTACCGCTCGCCGACCAGGGCGGCGTACTCGGCGAACGCCTCCACGGTGTCGCGGTTGAGCCAGCCGCCGTCGTCCTCGAGGGCCTGCGGAAGGTCCCAGTGGTAGAGCGTCACCATCGGCTGGACGCCGGAGTCCAGGAGGCCGTCGATCAGGCGGTCGTAGAAGTCCAGGCCCTTCTCGTTGGGCTTGCCGCGGCCCTTCGGCAGCACGCGCGGCCACGAGATCGAGAACCGGTAACCGCCGACGCCGAGGTCACGCATCAGCGCGATGTCCTCGCCGTAGCGGTGGTAGTGGTCGCAGGCCACGTCGCCGGTCGCGCCGTCCTTCACCCGGCCGGCCTGGTGGGTGAAGGTGTCCCAGATGCTCGGGCCGCGTCCGTCCTCGGCCGCGGCGCCCTCGATCTGGTACGCCGCCGTGCTGGTGCCGAACCGGAAGCCGGGCGGCAGCTGGGGAAATGCTGCGCTCATGGTGGGCTCATTCTTGCCCAGCCCCTGGGGTGTCCGTGGCGGAACGGGGGTCAAACGGTCAGATCCGCATGATCCGGGCGGACTAGACCCGATGACCCGTTCGGAGGATGGCGTCGGCTAGGGGATCAGCACGCCCGGGTTGAGCACGCCGGTGGGGTCGAGCTCCCCTTTGACCGCTCGGAGGATCCGCACGCCGACCGGGCCGATCTCCGCCTCCAGCCACGGCAGGTGATCGGTGCCGATCGCGTGGTGGTGGGTGATGGTCGCGCCCCGCGCGACGATCGCGTCGCTGGCGGCCCGCTTGGCCCGCGCCCACTGCTCCTGCGGCTCGGCGCCCTGACGCGCGGCCACCGTGAAGTAGAGGGAGCAGCCGGTCTCGTAGACGTGCGAGACGTGGCAGAGCACCAGGGCAGGCCCGTCGTCACCGCCGAGCTCGGCCTCGAGCGCGCCCTTCACCCCCGTGTACAGGTCCTCGACGCCCGACCAGAAGGTCGCCGTCTCCAGCGTCTCGACCAGGACGCCGACGTCGAGCAGGGAGTCGCGCAGGTACGGCGCCCGGAAGCGGCCGCGCTCCCACGCGCGGCCGGGCTCCTCGCCTCCGGGAACCCCGCCGAGCCCGGTGAGCAGCTCGGCGACGCCGGCCCGGCGCTCGGCCACCCGGGTGGCCGGACCCTCGAAGCCGACGACCATCAGACATCCGCCGCCGCTGCTCCCGATCGCGCTCGGGTCGGCCAGGTTGACCGCGGACTCGGCCTCGTCGGAGAGCCGGAGCACGGTCGGCTGGATCCCGGACTGGGCGATCGCCCGGACGGCGGCGACCCCCTCGTCGAAGGTCGGCCAGCGCCAGCCCTCGTAGACCTTCTCCTCCGGCACCGGCCGCACCCGCACCGTCACCGAGGTGATCACACCGAAGGCCCCCTCGGAGCCGAGCACCAGCTGACGCAGGTCGGGGCCGGCGGCGGTGGCCGGCGCGGAGCCGAGGGTCATCGTGCCGGTCGGGGTGGCGACCGTGAGGCCGACGACCAGCGCGTCGAAGCGTCCGTACCCGGCGGACGCCTGGCCGCTCGAACGGGTCGCGGCGAAGCCGCCGATGGAGGCGTGCTCGAACGACTGCGGGAAATGACCCAGCGTGACGCCGCGCTCGGCCAGGGCGGCCTCGGCCTCGGGGCCGCGGAGGCCGGGCCCGAGGACGGCGGTCATCGAGACCGGGTCGACGGAGACCTCGGTCAGCCGGCCGAGGTCGAGGCTGACGACGCCGGCGTACCCGTCGCGGCGGGCGGCCAGACCGCCGGTGACGCACGTGCCGCCGCCGAACGGGACCACGGCCGCGTGGTGCTCCACGGCGAGGGCGAGGACGGCAGCGACCTCGTCGTGGCTGCCCGGCCGGACGACGGCGTCGGGCGCATCGGTCAGGTCCCCTGCGCGGGCGCGCAGCAGGTCGGGCGTGGACTTGCCGCGGGTGCGGTGCCGGCGCACGTCGTCGTCGGTGCTGACGTACGCCTCGCCGACCGCGTCGGCGAGCGCCGCCAGGAAGTCGGGCGGCAGTGCCGGCGCGGGGAGGGTGCCGGCCACCGGCTCGGCCGGGGTGGCCGGACCGAACACGGCCTCCACCAGCGACCGGGCGCCCTCGGGGAGGGCAGCGGCCGCATCCGGGTCTCCCCAACGCTGGGGGTGCATCTCTCGAGTCATGCGTTACAGTGTGACATATGTCGTCACTTCGTCACATCGATCGGCCCGAGCCCACCCCTCGCGACCTGTACCTCGACGCAGCCCGCGCGTGCATCCTCGACGTCGGGTGGCGGCGTACGACGCTCACCGAGGTCGCCCGCCGGGCAGGCGTCTCCCGGATGACGATCTACCGCAGCTGGTCCGACATGCCGCAGCTGCTCGGCGACCTGATGACCCGCGAGTGGGGCGGCGTCGTCGCCGTCGCGGCCAGCGGCCCGGAGGACGCGGGCACCGTCGAGCGCATCGTCGGCACCGCCACCCGGGCGATCGGAGCCCTGCGCGAGAACGAGCTGTTCGTGCGGATCGTCGAGCTCGACCCCCAGCTGCTGCTGCCGTACCTGCTGTCGCGCCGCGGCCGGTCCCAGCAGGCGATCCTCGACCTGGTGGCCGACCAGCTGCGGGCCGGGCAGGCGACCGGCGAGGTACGGGACACCGACCCCGACGTCCTGGCGCGGGCGCTGCTGCTGGCCACCCACGGGTTCGTGCTGTCGTCGCACACGATGGTCGACGACCTGGCCTCCGAAGAGGCCCTCGAGGCGGAGCTCGCCGAGAT
>JAICRP010000200.1 GCA_025966445.1 Nocardioides sp. | reverse complement strand
TCATCGCGCGCGCGATCATCCTGAACCCGGAGGTGCTCGTCGCCGACGAGCCGGTCTCCATGCTCGACATGAGCGTCAGGGCCAAGATCCTCCAGCTGATGCTCGACCTCAAGCAGGAGCTCGGGCTGACGTACGTCTACATCACCCACGACCTCGCTTCGGCCAAGTACTTCTGCGACCGGATCGCCATCATGTACCTCGGCCGCATCATCGAGGTCGGCCCCACCGACGAGATCTTCGCCAACCCGCGACACCCGTACACCAAGGCCCTGCTCAAGGCGATCCCCGAGCCGGATCCCGAGCGGATGGTCGCGCGCGACCTGCCGCGAGGAGAGATCCCCGATGCAGCCGAGCCGCCGCTCGGCTGCTCCTTCCACCCGCGCTGTCCCGAGGCGGTCGCCGGCTGCGGGTGGGAGTCGCGCGACCTCCGCGTCCTCCTGGAGGAGCACTGGACCCGCAAGGTGGAGGCGTACGAGGACGAGCAGGCCGTGATCGGCGACCTCGACAGCCTCGACCAGCCGTCCACGACCGTCAAGCTCGGCAAGGGCGGCGCGGGCGAGGTACGGGCGTTGCTCGACCGGATCAGGGCCGAGAACCCTGACGAGCCGCTCTGGACGGGCGTCCGCGGCATCGAGGACGCCGGGAACGCCGTCGAGGTCCAGTTCGAGCCCGCCGACGCCCCGCCACTGCGTCGCTCCGGCGCCGTCGACGTCGCCTGCGTGCTCTACCCCGACGAGCAGTCCCGGGAGTGAACCCGTCCGGGGCCAGACCTGTTGGTCATGCACGCGCTTCGGGTCGCGGGCATGGCGGACGAGGCCAAGGTGGCTCGTCGCTACGCCCTCGACACGGCCGTCGTGGAGAACCTGCTCCTCGACCACGAGGCTGCCGGACTCGTCACGCGTGTCGGGTTCGCCGGCCTGAACGGCTGGGCGCTGACCGAGCGCGGCAGGGCCGAGGGTGAGCGGCTGGCGGCAGCGGAGCTCGACGCCACCGGGGCCCGGCCGGTCGTGGCCGCCGTGCACGACGACTTCATGCCGCTGGACAGCCGGCTGCTGGGGGCGATGTCCCGGTGGCAGGTCCGTCCGGCTGCGGGCGACCCGATGGCTGCCAACGACCACACGGACTGGGCCTGGGACGAGCAGGTGCTGCGCACCCTGGCCAACCTGTCGATCGCGCTGCGCGGCCTGGAGGAGCGGCTGGTGACCGTGCTGCAACGCTTCGGCGGGTACGGCGAGCGGTTCGCCGACGCGCTGGCCCACGTCGACCGTGGCCGGCGCAGGTACGTCGACGAACCCGGTCTCGACTCCGCCCACACCGTCTGGTTCCAGCTCCACGAGGACCTCCTCGCCACCCTCGACCTCTCCCGTTGAGCCGCAGCTCGACGCAGGGGCGGGCGGATGGTCCTAGTACCTCTCGCCAATGGTGGGGACCGGTCGCGGGCGGCAGGCTGGGTGGTGCCCCGAGAGCCAGGGGTCCCGAAGCCACGGAAGGAACCACGATGACGGATCTGCGTCGCATCGCCGCCCTAACCATCTCGACCCTCGCCCTGACGGGCCTGACGATCGCGCCCGCCGTGGCCGGCGACGACGACGACAACCGCGTGGAGCGCAACGGGTCGTGCAGTGCCGGGACCGAATGGAAGATCAAGGCGAAGGCCGACGACGGCAGGATCGAGGTCGAGGCCGAGATCGACAGCAACAAGGTCGGGCAGAGCTGGTCGTGGAAGTTCAAGGACAACGGGACCGTGTTCGCCACGGGCACATCCACGACCACGGCCCCCAGCGGGTCGTTCGAGGTGGAGCGCAAGCCGGCGAACAAGGCCGGCACCGACAACTTCGTGTTCCGCGCCGTGCACCCGAAGTCGGGCGAGGTCTGCCGCGCGACCGTGTCGTGGTGACGCGTCCCTTCACGAGGCTGGTGCTCGCGACCGCCGCGGGTGTGCTGATGGCCATGGTGCCGTCGGGCGTGAGCGCGTCCGACGACGAGGTACGCCGCGAGGGCTCCTGCTCCGGCAAGGCGACGTGGGAGATGCGGGCCTCCTGGGACGACGACGAGCGCATCGAGGTGCGCGGCCGGGTCGAGGACACCAGGCGCGGACAGACCTGGGCCTGGAAGATCAAGCACAACGGCAGCGTCTCCGCCTCGGGCCGTGCGGTGACGGGGTCCAGCGGTTTCGAGGTACGCCGCGCCCTCGTCGACCTTCCCGGCGTCGACCACTGCGTCTTCCGCGCCGAACGGCTGCGCACCGGCGAGGTCTGTCGCGGGGTCATCGACTGGTGACACCGACCCCGCCGCCTAGGCTGCGCGGGTGAGGCTGCTCCGCAACCCCGTGGCCCAGTACCTCACCCTCGCCGTCCTGCTCTTCGGCGTCCTGTCCCTCGCCACCTCCGTCCTCAGTGCGCGGGTGGCGGCGCAGCAGGCCAGCGACGACGCGCGTCAGGTCACCCGCGTCCTGGCCCGCTCGGTCGCCGAGCCCGCCATCCCGCGCGGGCTGGTCGACGGCGACGCCGGGGCGATCGACAAGCTCGACCGTGAGGTGCTCGACCGGCTGCTCGTCGGCGACGTACGCCGCGTGAAGATCTGGCGCGGCGACGGCACGATCGTCTACTCGGACGAGTCCTCCTTGATCGGCGCGCAGTACCCGCTCGACGAGGACGAGCGCGACGTCCTGGAGAACGGCGGCATCGAGGCCGAGGTCTCCGACCTGTCCAAGCCCGAGAACCGCTTCGAGACCGAGCCGGGCGGCCTCGTCGAGGTGTACACCCGGATCCGCTCGCCCGAGGGCGAGCCCATGCTGTTCGAGGTGTACTACTCCGCCGACGACCTGGCCGCCCGGCAGAGCGCGCTGTTCGCGCCGATCCAGCGCATCACGGTCGGGGGCCTGCTCGCGATGCTGGTCATCGCCACGCCGATCATCTGGGTGCTCACCCGCCGGCTCACCCGCACCGGCAGGGAGCGCGAACGGCTGCTCCGTGCCTCGATGACGGCCTCGGAGGCCGAGCGCCGTCGCATTGCGCGCGACCTCCACGACGGCGTCGTCCAGGACCTCGCCGGTACGGCGTTCTCGGTGACGGCCGTGGGCCGCGACGAGCGGGTGCCCGACGACGTGCGCGAGGACCTCCAGCGGTCGGGGCACTCCTTGCGCACCAGCCTCAAGGCCCTGAGGTCGCTGCTGGTGTCCATCCACCCACCGGACCTGCACGCCGACGGCCTCGCCGCGGCCCTGACGGACCTCAGCGCACCGGCCGCGACGGCGCAGATCGAGACGAACGTGCACGTGTCCGACATCGGCCAGGTGCCCGACGACACCGTGCGGCTGGTGTGGAGGGTGGCCCAGGAGGCCGTCCGCAACGCCATCCGGCACGCCGACGCGACCACTCTCGAGGTGGACGTGCACCGCCAGGACGACCGCCTGGTGCTGCGGGTGGTCGACGATGGCCAGGGCTTCGACGTGGACGGCGAGCGCGACCCCGCGAGCTTCGGGCTGCGAGGGCTCGCCAGCCTGGTGAAGGACGAGGGCGGCCGGCTCGACGTGCGGTCGACGCCCGGCGAGGGCACCGAGGTACGGATGGAGGTGGGGATCGGATGACCGACGAGCCTGACGAGAGGGTCACCGTCGTCGTGGTCGACGACCACGCCGTGGTGCGGGGCGGGCTGACCCAGCTGCTGGCCGGAGTCGCGGACCTGAGCGTCGTCGGCACGGCCGCCGACGGCGCCGAGGCGCTCGACCTGGTGCGCCGGACCCGGCCCGACGTCGTGCTGATGGACCTCCAGATGCCGGGCGTGGACGGCGTCAGCGCCACCCGCTCCATCGTCGCCGAACAGCTGGCCGACGTGCTCGTGCTGACGTCGTACGCCGACGCCGAGCGCATCGTGGGTGCCCTCGATGCCGGCGCGGTCGGTTACCTGCTGAAGGACGCCGAGCCCGACGACATCCTCGACGGCATCCGCGCCGTGGCCCGCGGGGAGTCGCCGATCCACCCCCGTGCGGCTCGTGAGCTGCTCGTCACCCGTCGACCCTCGGCGGACATGCCCGACCTCACCCCGCGGGAGCGCGAGGTGCTCGCGCTGGTGCGCGAGGGTCTCGCGAACAAGCAGATCGCCCGGCGGCTCGGCATCACCGAGCGCACCGTCAAGGCGCACCTCACCTCGATCTTCGCCACCATCGGCGTAAACGACCGAACCAGCGCGGCGCTGTGGGCGGAGCGGCATCGGGTCTGACCCGCTTGTCCGGCACGGGCGGGGGAGTGCCGCCCCACGCCGGGCAGACCGTCTTGAACGAGCACCAGTCGCAGGCCCGGGACCGGTTGGGCTGCCACTCCCGCACCTCGTCGGCCAGCCGGATGGCCTCCCACAGCGCGTTGACCTTGCGTTCTGTGGCGAGCAGGTCGTCCTCGTCGGGTTCGTAGCGCACGATCTCGCCGTTGCCGAGGTAGATCAGCTGGAGCTGCCGCGGGATGACGCCCCGCATCCGCCAGATGACCAGGGCGTAGAACTTCATCTGGAACAGGGCCTTGGCCTCGTGGTCGACGCCGGGAGCCGAGCCCGTCTTGTAGTCGCTGATGCGGATCGCCCCGTCGGGCGCCACGTCGATCCGGTCGACGAAACCGCGCAGCAGCAGCTTGGACTCGAGCAACGCCTCGACGTAGAGCTCGCGTTCCGCCGGCTCGAGGCGGCGCGGGTCCTCCAGCGTGAAGTAGCGGTCGAGCACCACCTCGGCGGACCGCAGCCACTCCAGGAAACCGGGCTCGTGGGCGGCCTCGGCGGCGTCGAACATGTGCAGCAGGGTCGGGTCGTCGGCGACGAACGCCTCCCACGTCGGCACCAGCATGGCGCGGGCGGTCTCGGGGGTCCGGTCGGCCGCAGGCAGGGAGTAGAGGTCCTCGAGCACCTTGTGCACGAGCGTCCCGCGCACGGCGTCGACCGAGAACGTCTCCGGCAGCCGGTCGACGGTGCGGAACCGGAACAGCAGGGGACAGGTCATGAAGTCCGCGGCCCGGCTCGGCGAGATCGCGCCGAGGACGTCCACGCCGTCGACGCGTCGGGAGACGCGCTCGGCCGGGGAGGCCTGTTGCTCGACGGACATACGGCGACCCTAGGCGAGCGCACCGACGGTGCCCCGTCCCGCGTGTCGGCCCACGAAGGGTCGGATAGCCTCGACACGTGTCCGAGCAGCGTTCCGAGTCGTCGCGGACACCCGCGCGCCCCGAGCGCCCCCAGCGACCACCGGGCACGATCAAGGTCGGCACGATCGCCGGCAGCGACGTGCTGGTCACCACCTCGTGGTTCGTGATCGCGGCGCTCATCGCGTGGGTCGTGGCCCCTCGGGTCGACCAGGTGGCGCCAGGTCTCGGCGGTCTCAAGTACGTGGCCGGCTTCGCGTTCGCGGTCATCCTCTACCTGTCGGTGCTGCTGCACGAGGCCTCCCACGCCTTCATGGCCCGGCACTACGGCTTCCAGGTCACCTCGATCACGCTCCATTTCCTGGGTGGCGCGACGGCCATCGACGGGGAGGCTCGCACCCCGCGGCAGGAGCTGTTCATCGCCGTCGTGGGGCCGCTGACCTCGATCGCGGTCGGGCTGGTCGCTCTCGGGATGTGGTTCGTGACCCCCGACGGCCTGCTCCTGATGGCCGTGGAGGGCCTCGCCGGCGCCAACCTCATCGTCGGCGTCCTCAACCTCGTCCCCGGGCTGCCGTTGGACGGCGGGCGGGTGCTCAAGGCCGCGGTCTGGGGAGCGACCGGCGACGTGCTCAAGGGCACGGTCGTGGCGGCCTGGACCGGCCGCGTGACCGCCGTCGCCGCGCTGACCTGGCCGCTGTTCCAGAAACGGGTGATCGGCACCACCCCCGACGTCTTCGACTTCGTGCTGGCCGCCATGGTCGCGCTGTTCCTGTGGACGGCCGCCTCGTCGGCGCTCGCCTCGGCCCAGGCACGCGGCAAGCTGCCCGCCCTGGTTGCCCGACGGCTGGCCCGCCGGGCGCTCGCCGTGCCCGACGACCTGCCGCTCGCCGAGGCCGTCCGCCGGGCGCGGGAGGCCGACGCCGGCAGCCTGATCACCGTCACCGGCAGCGGGCGACCCATCGGCCTGGTCAGTGAGGCCGCGCTGGTCGCGACGCCCGAGGAGCGCCGGCCCTGGGTGGCCGTCTCCACGGTCGCGCGCACCATCGAGCCGGGCATGAGCCTGCCGGCCGGCATCGAGGGCGAGCCGCTCGTCCGGGCGATGACCGAGGTGCCCGCCCACGAGTACCTCCTCGTCGAGGACGACGGCAGCATCTACGGCGTCCTGTCGACCGCCGATGTCGAGCGCGCGTTCCGCGAGGCCCGCGGCGGCCGCAGGTAGCT
>JAICRP010000120.1 GCA_025966445.1 Nocardioides sp. | reverse complement strand
CCGGACTGGTGGGGGCTCGTCCTCACGGCTGCCGGGGCGGCGACGGCGGTGCTGGTCGTGGGGCTGCGCCGCCCCGGCGCGATGACCGACGACGACCTGCTCGACTACGACCGCGTCCCGATCCCCTTCGCCCTGCTGGAGGACGCCTCCGGAACGCGCACCACCCTGAGGCAGCTGGCCGCCCAACGCCCGCAGCTGCTGGTCTTCCTGAGCTCCAGCTGCTGGGCCTGCGAGACGGTCGCCGCGCACCTGCCCGAGTGGGGCTCCCGTCTCGGCCCGGTCGAGGTCTCGACGGTGTTCACCGAGCCGCTGGAGGGCATTCCCGAGACCATGCGAATCGCCGGCGTCCCGGCGTGGTTCGACGTCGGACGCGGCGCCACCGACACCTTCGCCGACGGACGACCGTCCGCCGTCCTGTTGGGGGCCGACGGGGCCCTGGCCGGCGGACCCGTCGCCGGTGCGGGCGACGTCACCAGCTTCGTCGAGGACATCGTGGCCGAGCTGGCCGCAGCGCCGGAGCTACCGACGACGCCGCTGCCCATGCAGCCGGCGACCGCCGTCCTCGGCGGCCACGACCACGGTGACGGCCATGGCCATGGCCACGGGCACGGGCACGGACATGCACCGGCCAGTGACGACGGCCACGGCCACGCCTGAGTTCCCGAAACCGGCGGACGGACGACCCACGCTCCACCTAGCCTGGGGGCACCAGATCGACCGTCGGAGAGTGAGGCCTCATGCTTGCGTGCGCGCCCGCGAGCGGCCTCCGCACCCCCGGCCACCGGGTTAGACATTTGCCGACAAATTCGACGTACTCCTTCCGTCCGTCCGATCCACACGGCACACTCTTGGCGGGGGCATTGCGTGCTGCTGTCGTACGTCGACTGTCTCCTTGTTCGGGGGGACAATTCACATGACGTTGCTCGACCACGCCGTCAACCGGATGGCGCGCACCAAACGATCGCAGTCGGCCCGGCTGATTCCGCTGGCCGCTGCCGTCGGCGACCTGCTCACGCTCGCTCTCGCCGTCCTCATCGCGATGATCGGGCGGCAGGAGCTTGCCTTCTTCCGGCCGACCGCGGACGTCGTGGACGTCGTCAGCGTCGCCGCCGGCCCGCTCCTCGTCGGCTGGGCCGCCATGCTGTTCGCCGTCGGCGCCTACTCCCGTGACCTCTTCGGTGCCGGTCCCGAGGAGTACAAGCTCGTCCTCAAGGCGTCCTGGCTCAGCGCGGGCCTGGTGGGGATCGGCTGCTTCCTGACCCAGTACCAGCTCTCGCGCGGCTTCTTCTTCCTGGCGTTCACGATCGGCGTCCCGCTGCTGCTGCTGTGGCGCCTGGTCTTCCGTCGCTCGATCCAGCACACCCGACGCCACGGCCACCTCCGCGAGGGCGTGATCATCGCCGGCAACGCGCGCCACATCGACGACCTGGCCGCCGTGCTGCGCCGCGAGTCCTGGCTCGGCTACACGGTGCTGGGAGCGCTCACCACACCGGGCTCCGAGCTGGTGGAGACTCCCGCCGGCATCCCGGTCCTCGGCACCACGACCGACACCGTCGCAGCCATCGAGGGCGTCGACGCCGACGTGGTCATCTTCGCCGACGGCGCCTTCTCCAGTGCTCACGACCTGAGGCGCGCCATGTGGGACCTCGAGGGTCACTCCGCGCGCGCCATCATCGTGCCGAGCCTGACCGACGTCTCGAGCGAGCGACTCAAGGTCCGCCCGGTGGCCGGTCTGCCGCTGGTCCACGTGGAGGCCCCGCGCGCGGTGCACGCCTCGCACTGGGCCAAGCGCGCGTTCGACGTGGTCGGCTCCGTCGGCCTGATGGTGCTGCTCTCCCCGGTGCTGCTCGCGACCGCGCTGGCCGTCAAGTTCCACGACGGCGGGCCCGTGCTGTTCCGCCAGACCCGGATCGGGCGCGACGGTCGCCCGTTCAGCTGCCTCAAGTTCCGCAGCATGGTGACCGACGCCGAGAACCTTCGTGCCGACCTCGAGGTCAACCACGAGCGCAGCTCGGTGCTGTTCAAGATGGTCAACGACCCGCGCGTCACGCGGCCCGGCAGGCTGATCCGCCGACTCTCGATCGACGAGCTGCCCCAGCTCTGGAACGTGCTGCGCGGCCAGATGAGCCTCGTCGGCCCACGCCCGCCGCTGCCCCACGAGGCCGCGCGCTACGGCTCCGACATGCGCCGCCGGCTGCGCGTGCGTCCGGGCATGACCGGCCTGTGGCAGGTCTCCGGACGGTCCGACCTCAGCTGGGACGAGACCGTGCGCCTGGACCTCTTCTACGTCGACAACTGGTCGATGGTCCAGGACCTCAACATCCTGGTGCGCACCGTGTCGGCCGTCCTCGGGTCGCGTGGCGCCTACTGACAAGATCCCGGGGTGAGCCGACCCCGGGTGGCGATCGCGCACGACTACCTCACTCAGCGCGGTGGTGCGGAACGCGTGGTCCTGGCCATGCTCCGCGCCTTCCCGGGGGCGACCGTGCACACGCTGCTGTACGACCCCGACGGCACCTTCCCGGAGTTCCGGGACGCACGGGTGGTCACCTCGTCCCTCGACCGGATCGGCCCGTTGCGCCGCAACCACCGCCTCGCGCTGCCGGTGCTGGCGCCCGCCGCGTCCCGGATGACCGTCGACGCCGACCTCACCATTGTCTCGACCAGCGGCTGGGCGCATGGCTTCGACGTGCGCGGCCGCAGCCTCGTGTACTGCTACAACCCCGCCCGGTGGCTCTACCAGACCGACGAGTACCTCGGTGACGTGTCGGCTCTGTCGCCACAGGCGATGGCCGTACGCGTGCTCGGCCCGGCGCTGCGGAGGTGGGACCGCCGCGCGGCCGGCCGGCACGACCGCTATGTCGCGATCTCGTCGGTGGTCCGTGACCGGATCCGGACGACGTACGGCGTGGACGCGGACATCATCTTCCCGCCCACGGTCGTCAGCGACCTGGGCGGTCGGGAGCCCGTCGGGCCCTTCGACGCCGGGTTCCACCTGCTGGTCTCCAGGCTGCTCCCCTACAAGAACGTGGACCAGGCCGTCGCGGCGTTCGCGCGGCTGCCCGAGGAACGTCTCCTCGTGGTCGGACGCGGTCCCGAGGAGGACCGGTTGCGGCGCACGTTGCCCGACAACGTCGCGTTGGTCTCCGGCGTCAGCGACGACCAGCTCCGCTGGGCTTACGCGCAGAGCGCGGGGCTCGTCGCTCCCAGCATCGAGGACTACGGTCTGACACCGCTCGAGGCGGGGGCCTTCGGGAAGCCGACGCTGGCGCTGCGAGGCGGCGGCTACCTGGACACGGTGGCCGAGGGGCTCAGCGGGCTCTTCTTCGCGCGGCCGACAGCCGAGGACATCTCCGACGCGGTGCTGAGGAGTCGGGAGACCGTCTGGCACGCCGAAGCGATCGTGCGCCACGGCGAGCAGTTCAGCGAGGAGCGGTTCCGCTCCCGCCTCGTCTCCGCCGCCGAGGACCTACTCTCCGCCTGACGGGTCGACCGTGGCCCTCGCCGAGCGCAGCACCGCGACCACGACCACACCCAGCGAGGCGCCGATCACGTTGCAGGCGACGTCGTCGAGCGTCGAGTCCCGGCCGACCCCCGGGACGCGTTGGAAGACCTCGATCGCCAGGCGAGCAGGAGGGGTCCCGCGGCCCGCTGGGACCGATCCGTCATCCGCGCTCCAGGAAGTCCCGGACCGCGCCGGCCAAGCCTCGCGCGTAGCGCTCCCGTCCCTCGGGCCGCGTCATCCTGGCGGCGTCGACCGGGCTGCGCATGTTACCGAGCTCGACCATCACGGTCGGCACGTCGGACAGGTTCAGGGTGCCGAGGTCGCGGCGTACGTCGAGGCCGTCGCCGCCCGCGACGTACGTCGCCCGGGCCAGCCCCCGCTCGACCAACGCCGCGCGGGTGACCAGGGCCAGCCGCCGCGACGAGCGCCAGATGTCGTGGGTCCAGGGCCGCCGGTCCGCCGGCATGATCACGTGGAACCCGTGGGCGCCGCGGGCGTGCGACCCGTCGGCGTGGATGCTGATCTTGAGGTCGGCCGAGCCACCGCCGTCGACGGTGTTGCCGGCCAGGCCGCGCACGTCGACGCACGGGCCCCAGCGGTCCTGGCGGTTGCTGTGCCGGGTCAGCCGCACCACAGCGCCGAGGCGCTGCAGCCGCTCGCGCACCCGGAGCGCGACGTCCCACGTGAGACTGGCTTCGGGGTAGCCACCGTTGGTCGACGTCCCGGTCGTGTTGCACGGCTTGCGGAAGCCGCCCGCCGGCACGAGCCGGGCGATCTGCCGCGGATAGCCGTGGTTGCCGAGCTGGTGGCCCGGGTCGAGGACCACGACGCGGCCCGCCAGTGGCTGCGGAGTGGGCCGGGCCGCCGTCGGCGCACCGAGCACCGACGTGGCCACCAGGACCGCCGCGAGCCACCCGATCATTCGTAGCCCAGGATCTCCTGGCGCTTCGCGGTCCAGGCCAGGGCCGAGGCGATGGCCTCCTCGATGCTGTGCTCGGCCCTCCAGCCGACGAGGTCGGCGATGCGGTCGACGTTCGCGTAGGCGCCCACCGCGTCGCCGGGCCGGGGCGGTGCCTCGCGGACCGGCACCTCCTTGCCGAACACGCCCTGGAAGGCGGCGACCAGCTCGCGTACCGACACACCCTCGCCGCGGCCGACGTTCATGATCACGCTGGGCTCGCCCACCCGGTCGATGACGTCGTCGAACCGCTCGACCGCGCGCACGTGGGCCTGGGCGACGTCCCAGACGTGGACGTAGTCGCGCACGCCGGTGCCGTCGGGGGTGGGGTGCTCGACACCGGTGATGGTGAAGGCGTCCTGCTGGCCGAGGGCCGCGCGGACGAGCTGCCCGAGGACGTGCGAAGGCTCCTTGGCATAGACGCCGGTCGTCAGGTCCGGGTCGGACCCGATCGGGTTGAAGTAGCGCAGGATCACCGCGCGCAGGTCGGTCGCCGCGGCGACGTCCTGCAGGACCTCCTCCATCATCCGCTTGGTGCGGGCGTACGGCGACGGCGGGTCGAGGGCGTCCTCCTCACGCACCTCGAAGCCCTCGGCCGGTGCGGCGTACAGGGACGCGGACGACGAGAAGAGCACGCGGTGCTTGCCGAGGCCCTCGAGGGTGTCGAAGAGCTCCAGGGACTTGGCGACGTTGTCGCGGTAGTACTCGTAGGGCAGGGCGACCGACTCGGGCACGATGATGCGAGCCGCCATGTGGATCGTGGCGTCGAGGTCGGGGTGCTCGTCCACGACGCGGCCCAGCAGAGCCCGGTCGGCGATGTCGCCCTCGTAGAACGCCCGGTCGCCGACGAACACCCGCGGCCCGGTCAGCAGCGAGTCGAGGATGACCGGCGTGTGACCGGCGTCCTCGAGTGCCTTCGCGGTCGTCGAGCCGATGTAACCGGCGCCGCCGGTGACGAGAACCTTCATGCGGGCCAGGGTAGGCCGTCGGCGGAAGGGGTCACGCAGCGACCGTCGGGTCACCGGCTGGCACAATGCCGCGCATGCCTTCAGCGCTGATCACCGGAATCACCGGCCAGGACGGTCTCTACCTCGCCGAGCTGCTGCTCGCCAAGGGGTACGACGTGCACGGCCTCATCCGCGGCCAGAACAACCCGCGCCGCGACCTGGTCGAGGGCCTGCTCCCCGACGTACGCCTCCACAACGGCGACCTGACCGACCTCTCCAGCCTGATCCGCGCCATGCGCGACTCCGACCCCGACGAGGTCTACAACCTCGGCGCCGTCTCGTTCGTGGCGTACTCCTGGGAGAACGCGCCGCTGACGACCGACGTGACCGGCAAGGGCGTGCTCAACATGCTCGAGGCGGTGCGTCTCCACTCCGCCGACGACCTGGGGCGGATCCGCTTCTACCAGGCGTCGAGCTCGGAGATGTTCGGCAAGGTGCAGGAGGTGCCGCAGCGCGAGACCACCCTGTTGTGGCCGCGCTCGCCCTACGGCGTCAGCAAGGTCTTCGGCCACTACATGACCATCAACTACCGCGAGTCCTACGGCATGCACGCCTCCTCGGGCATCCTGTTCAACCACGAGTCGCCGCGCCGCGGACCGGAGTTCGTGACCCGCAAGATCAGCCAGGCCGTGGCCCGGATCCACCTCGGCGCGCAGAAGGACATCGTGCTCGGCAACCTCGACGCCGAGCGCGACTGGGGCTTCGCCGGCGACTACGTCGAGGCGATGTGGCTGATGCTCCAGCAGGAGCAGGCCGACGACTACGTCATCTCCACCGGGGAGACGCACTCGATCCGCGAGTTCCTCACCCTCGCGTTCGCCCGGGTCGGCATCGACGACTGGGAGCCGTACGTGCGCCAGGACGAGCGCTTCATGCGCCCCGCCGAGGTCGACCAGCTCATCGGGGACGCCGCCAAGGCCAAGGCCGCGCTCGGGTGGGAGCCCCGGGTCAGCTTCCCCGAGCTCGTCGCGATGATGGTCGACGCCGATGTGGAGGCCCAGAAGGCCGGATGGTGACACGGGCGTTCGTCACCGGGATCGGCGGGCAGGACGGCAGCTACCTCGCCGACCGCCTGGTCGACGACGGGCTCGAGGTGCACGCCCTCGTGCTCGACGCCGACGGCTCCCCCGAGCACTGCCCACCGGGAGTGGTGTTCCACCCCGGCGACGTCGCCGACGTCGACGCCGTCCGCGCCGTCCTGCTCGACGTCGACCCGCACGAGGTCTACAACCTGGCCGCGATCAGCTCCGTCGCGCAGTCGTGGTCCGAGCCCGACCTGACCGCCCGCGTCAACGGGCTCGGTGCCGTCGGGCTGCTCGAGTCGGCCCTCGCCGTGCAGGACCGGCACGGCCACCCGGTGGCGTTCGTGCAGGCGTCCAGCGCCGAGATGTTCGGGGAGCCGAGCGTGAGCCCCCAGGACGAGGCGACGCCGATCCGACCGGTCAACCCGTACGGCGCCGCCAAGGCCTACGCCCACCTCGCCGTGGGTGTGTACCGTCGCCGCGACCTGCACGCGGTCGGCGCGATCCTCTACAACCACGAGTCCCCGCGGCGTCCCGACCGTTTCGTCACGCGGCGGATCACCGCGACCGTCGCGGCCATCGCGCGCGGCCGGGCCGACAGGCTCGTGCTCGGCAACCTGGACTCCCGGCGTGACTGGGGCTGGGCCCCCGACTACGTCGATGCCCTCGTCCGCGCCGCCCGCGCCGACCGCGCCGACGACTACGTGATCGCCACCGGCGTCGGCCACACCGTCCGCGACTTCGCCGCAGCCGCCTTCGCCCGCGCCGGCATCGCCGACTGGGAGCCGCTCCTCGAGAGCGACCCCGCCCTCTTCCGCCCCGCCGACGCCCTCGACCTCACCGGCGACTCGTCGAAGGCGCAGCGCGACCTCGGCTGGTCCCCGACCGTCGACTTCGCCGAGGTCGTCGGCCGGATGGTCGACGCGGACCTCGAGCTGCTCGACTGACCGAGCGCGGTTTCGAGGCTCGTCGCTGGCGCTCCTCGCACCTCGACCGGCTAGTGGTGACGCAGGAGCTCCAGTAGGTAGGTGCCGTAGCCGGACTTCAACAACGGCTGGGCGACCTCGGCGAGCTCGTCGTCGGTCAGGAAGCCCTGCCGCCAGGCGACCTCCTCGGGGGCGCCGATCTTGGTCCCCTGGCGGCCTTCGATGGTGCGCACGAAGTTCGAGGCATCGTTGAGGGAGTCGAAGGTGCCGGTGTCCAGCCAGGCGGTGCCGCGCGGGAGGACCTCGACGAACAGGCGCCCCTGCTCGAGGTAGATGCGGTTGAGGTCGGTGATCTCCAGCTCGCCGCGCGCCGACGGCTTCAGCTCGCCGGCGAGGCCGACCACGTCGTTGGAGTAGAAGTACAGGCCGGGGACCGCGTAGTCGCTCTTCGGTGCGGCCGGCTTCTCCTCGAGCGAGACCGCCTTGAACGACTCGTCGAACTCCACGACGCCGTACTCCGACGGGTTCGCCACGCGGTAGCCGAAGACCGCGGCGCCGTCGAGGTCGCTGAACCGGGAGAGCTGGTGGCCGAGCCCGCTCCCGTAGAAGATGTTGTCACCCAGCACGAGGGCGGCCGGGTCGGAGCCGATGTGGTCCTCGCCGATGATGAAAGCCTGGGCGAGACCGTCGGGGCTGGGCTGCTGGGCGTAGCTCAGGTTGATGCCGAACCGCGAGCCGTCGCCGAGCAGCCGGACGAAGCCGTCGGCCTCGTGGGGCGTGGTGATGACGAGGATGTCGCGGATGCCCGCCAGCATCAGCGTCGAGATGGGGTAGTAGATCATCGGCTTGTCGTAGACGGGCATCAGCTGCTTGCTGATCCCCTGCGTGATCGGGTGCAGGCGAGAGCCCGTGCCGCCGGCCAGGATGATCCCCTTCATGGGCCGTCACCTTAGACTGCCGCCCATGTCCCGCCTGCTCGTGACCGGTGGTGCCGGGTTCATCGGCTCCAACTTCGTGCACTACCTGGTCGACCACACCGACGCCGACATCACGGTCCTCGACAAGCTCACGTACGCCGCGACGCGCGAGGCCGTGGAGGGCCTCGACCGCGTCGAGCTGGTCGTCGGCGACGTCGCCGACGCCGACGTCGTCGAGCCGCTCGTGGCCCAGCACGACGCGGTCGTGCACTACGCGGCCGAGTCGCACAACGACAACTCGCTCAACGACCCGAGCCCGTTCATCAAGACGAACATCCTCGGCACGTTCACGATCCTCGAGGCCGTGCGCAAGGCCGGCGTACGCCTGCACCACATCTCCACCGACGAGGTGTACGGCGACCTGGACCTCGACGACCCGAAGCGGTTCACCGAGGACACGCCGTACAACCCGTCCTCGCCGTACTCCGCATCGAAGGCCGGTTCGGACCACCTGGTCCGGGCCTGGGTGCGCTCCTTCGGCGTGCAGGCGACGATCTCGAACTGCTCCAACAACTCCGGGCCCTGGCAGCACATCGAGAAGTT
>JAICRP010000105.1 GCA_025966445.1 Nocardioides sp. | reverse complement strand
CGCCGACGTCGGTGTGCAGCTCGGACATCACGTTGAGGGCGGCGCCGAGGTCGACGGCGAGCGCGACCAGGAAGGTCGCCGCCGACACGAGCAGCAGCGTGGAGACGACCTTGAGGCAGACCGTCGCGGCGGCCCGGACGGAGAGCGGCAGGAACGCGGTCCAGATGGCCGCCCGGCCGGCACCGATCGCGATCGATGCGCCACCCACGACCACGCAGAGCAGCAGGGACCACACGACCACGCGGGTGCCGGACAGCGGCAGGGTGTCGGCGGACAGCACGCGCAGCGTGACGAGGACCACGGCGACGTACGCCGCCGTGAACAGGGCCGTCGCCGCGGGCACGGTCCAGTCGCGGACGCCGTCGGAGATCGCGTCGGCGTCGGGCCCGTGGCCGGAGACCGAGTCGCCCACCCGGTGTGCGATCCGCCACACCGCCCAGGCGCAGATCACGGTGACGCCCAACGGGATCGCCGAGATGGTGACGCCGGCGACCGTCAGTCCGGAGCCGTGGCCCATCAGCCAGGCGTACGCGCCTGCCCGCAGCCCGTCGCGCGGTGCCCCGTGGGCGCCGGCGTCACTGAGGAACCAGCCCGCGACCCCGACGCCGAGACAGACCACCAGGGGCCCTGCCGCCGCCGCGACGCCCCCCAGCAGCGCCAGCAGCACGAGCGGTCGCCGATGCGCGACGTCGGTCTCCGGCACCGTGCGTGCGGGCCGCGGGTGCGCGCTGAGCAGGGAAGTCATCCCCACCATCCTCGCCGCGCCACCCGCTCCGTACGGGTCTCCCACGCCGACCACACCAACCACAGGGAACGACAATCACCAGGAATCCATCTCCCCGGGCCGCGACTGCGGGCCGGCGATCGCGACCCAAGCCCCGCGCAAGCGGCACGCCCCGCGCAGCGGGACGCCCCGCAGGGATGTGCACCCGCAGGGGTGAACCACGTACCGTGGAACGGCCATGCCGCCCGTAGACGAGTTCGACGACTTCTACAAGTCGACCCGTACCTCGCTGCTCCAGCAGACGTTCGCCCTCACCGGGGACCTGCCGGCCTCGCGCAGCGCTGTGCGCGACGCGTTCGTGGCCGCCTGGCACCACTGGCGCAAGGTGTCGCGGCTCGAGGACCCCGTGGGCTGGGTCCGGCCGCTGGCCTGGCGGCACGCGCAGCGCCGCCACTCGGCCCGGATCTTCCACCGCGACCGCAAGCTCGACCCCGACATCCGCGCCACGCTCGACGCGCTCGCGAAGCTGCCGATCACCCAGCGCAAGGTGCTCCTGCTCACCCACCTGGCCGATGTCTCGATGGCCGACATGGCCCGCGAGGTCGGGCTCACGCAGCACGACGCCGAGACCCGCCTGCAGCTGGCCACCGCCGAGTTCGCGATGCAGCGCGAGGTGCCGACGACGGCCATCCGACCGCTGTTCGAGCCGCTGCGCGACCACGTCGCCGACGTGCGCTGGCCGCGCGTGACCATCGTCCGGCGCGCCGGCACCACGCGCCGTCGGACGCACACCGCCGTCGGCGCCGTCGCCGTGGTGGGCGCCCTGGTGCTCTGCGGTGTCGCTGTCACCGACGCCCAAGGCGTCCGGCCGTCCCTCGAGAACGCCCGCAGCACCGGCGTCGCTGCCCTGCGTCTCGGCGCCGGGCCCGCGGGGTCCGAGGCCCCGGAGCCGGACGCCGAGGCGGCCGCCGCGCACACGCTGGTGGCGATCGACACCGACGACCTGGTCACCGTCGACCAGCTCACGACGCGGTTCCCCGGCCGCTGGCGCCAGACAGGGACGGGAGGGGCCAAGACCGGGATCCTGCTGCCCTGCCAGTCGACCCGGTTCGCCGATCCCGAGGGGAACTCCTCGGCGGTGCAGCAGTTCAAGGCGCCCGCGCGCAAGCAGCAGTCGCGGAGCAGCATGGTCCAGACCGTGGAGATGTCGACGACCAACAGCGGCGCCAAGGCGGCGTACGACGTCATGCGCGGCTGGTTCGGCGGGTGCAGCGACGCCCGGGTCCAGCTCATCTCCACCTACGACGTGGACCGGGTCGGCGACGACGCCAGCCTCCTCGTGCTGCGCTCCTGGAAGGAGCCCCAGACCACCATGGTCGCCGGTGTGGCGCGCACCGGTCGGGCCACCACCATCACGTTCACCCGGGTCCAGGACACCGACCGGCCCGACCTCGCCGGCGAAGCCGGCCTGCTGGCCGATGCCGTCAACGGCCTGTGCGCCCTGCCGGAGACCGGGCCGTGCGCCGAGAAGCCCGAGCTCGCTGCCACTGCGCCCGTCCCGGCCGGCGAAGTCCCCGCGATGCTCAGCGAGGTGGACCTGCCGCCGGTCGCGGGGGTCGAACGCCCCTGGATCGGGACCGAGGCCCGCGTCGCCCTCACCAACCTGGCCGCGAGCCGGTGCGACGCCACCCGGTTCGACGTCAAGGCCATGCGCCGCAACATGACCCGCTCGTTCGTCATCCCCGAGGCGAAGCTCTCGGACCTCTTCGGGCTGACCGAGACCGTCGGGCTCCTGCCCTCGAAGCGGGCCCGCAGCTTCGTCGGCGACGTCCGCACCCGGCTCGCCTCGTGCGACGACCGCGAGTTGGGCACCGACGTGGTGCGGGTGGCCGACGTGTCGACGAAGAAGCAGGACCTCACCGTCTGGCACGTGACGACCGAGATCAGCGACAACGAGACCGTGACCTACCTGATGGGCATCGTCCGCGACGGCGGCTCGGTCGCCCAGGTCGGCTTCGTCCCCGACGGCAAGGTGCAGATGGCACCCGGCGCGTTCGTCGCCCTCGTGCACCGCGCCCTCGACCGCCTCCCGGTCCTCGCCGCCAAGCGCTGAGCCTCACGCCCGCCACACCGATTCGTCTGCGCCGCTGAGCGGGGAAAATGGCAGCAAACCGCAGACGAATCGGGGTGGGGCGCATACTCGGAGGCGTGGAGGAGGGCCACGGGACGACCTGGATCCGGCTCGCCTCCGCGCTCGCGGTGGACCGGCCGGGCGGCGACACGCTCGAGGGTCGAGAGCTCGGCAGCCGCAAGGCCCGGACCCTGCTGGCCCTGCTGGCCGCCGAGCGCGGGGCGCTCGTCCCGCTCGACCGGATCGTCGAGGCCCTCTGGCCAGGCGTTCCTCCCGCCGACCCGGCCGCCAACGTGGCCACCCTCGTCAGCCGCACCCGGCGGCTGCTCGGGGCCGACCTGCTGGCCGCGACCGGGCGCGCGTACGGGCTGACCGCGCGCGGACCGTGGGTGGTCGACCTCGACGAGGCGTCGCGCCTCACCGCCGAGGCCGCGGCCCGTGCCGCCGCCGGCGAGGCGGCGCTCGCCGTGGCCGCGGCCGGCTCCGCGCTCGAGCTGCTCGGCAGCCAACCCGCCCTGGTCGACGAGGACGACGCCGACTGGGTGCTGCGCGTGCGCCGCGAGGCCGACGGCCTGCGCCGCCGCGCCCGGCACCTGCTCGCCGAGTCGCTCACCCCGATCGAGCCGGCCGGGGCGGCCCGGGTCGCCGCCGAGAGCGTGGCCACCGACCCGTTCGACGAGCAGGCCGTGCGGACCCTGATGCGTGCCCTCGTCGCCGACGGCCGGGCCAGCGCGGCCCTGGCGGCGTACGACGACCTGGCCGCGCGCCTGCGCGAGGAGCTCGGCACGTCCCCGGACCGCGAGAGCGTCGACCTGCACGTCTCGGTGCTGCGCGAGGCGGAGCTCCCGGCCGAGGCACCGACGAGGACCGCGGTCGAGCGGACCCTCCTCGTCGGTCGCGAGCCCGAGCTCGCCCAGGCCGAGCGCGCCTGGGCGGGGCTCGGTGCGGCAGGTGCGCGGGCGCTGGTGCTGGTCGAGGGCGAGGCCGGCATCGGCAAGACCCGCTTCCTGGACGCGATGGCCGACCTGGCCGCCGCCACCGGCGGCCGCGTCCTCCGCGGCCGCTGCCACCCCGCGGAGCGCTCGCTCTTCCTCCAGCCGTTCGTCGACGCGCTCCGCCCGGCCATCCTCGACTCCTCGCCGCCCGCCCTGGCGGCGCTGGTCCGCGACCACGTCGCGGCCTGGGTGTCCCTGGTGCCCGAGCTCGCTCCCGTGGTGGCGGACGGGGCGCCACTGCCTGCGGACGTCGACCTCCAACGCCGCCAGGCGTACGACGCCGTGGTCGCCGTCCTGCGCCGCCTCGCGCTCGACCGCCCCGTCCTGCTGACCATCGACGACCTCCAGGACGGCGGTGCCGCCACGGTCGACCTGCTCGGCTACCTCGCCGGCCGGCTCGGTGACGCCCGGGTGCTCGTCGTGGCCGCCGTCCGCGCCGAGGACGCCGAGGTCGCGGCGCGGCTCGCCGACCGCGCCACGCTCGTCCGGCTCGGCGCCCTCCCCCGCTCCGCCGTCGACGCCCTGGCCGCGGCCTCGGGCCTGGCCGCCCACGGCGAGCAGGTGATGGCCCGGACGGCCGGGCACCCGCTCAGCGTGGTCGAGTACCTCCGGGCGCTCGGCCAGGGCGACACCGGCGTCCCCGAGTCGCTCGCCGACGCGGTCCTGGGCCGGGTCGCCCGCCTCGACGCGGAGGGCCGCGCGGTGGTCGAGGCCGCCGCCGTGGTGCGACGCCGGATCGACCCGGCCCTGGTGGCCGCCCTCGTCGAGTCCTCCGACGTCGCGACCGCCCGGGAGTGCGAGGACCTGGTCCGCCTGCGGCTGCTCGTGCGCAGCGGCCACCACTACGAGTTCGCCAACGACCTCCTCCAGGAGTGCGTGCACGCCGCGCTGCCGCCGGCCCTCGCGCTCGCCCTGCACCGACGCGCCGCCGACCTGACCAGCGACCGGCCCGAGGTGATGGCCGAGCACGCGTACGCCGCCGGCGACGAGCCGCGGGCGGCCCACGGTTGGTTGCTGGCCGGCGAGGACGCCCTGCACCGGGCGGCCGTCGAGGATGCGCTCGGGCTGCTTGACCGTTCCCTCGCCGTGGGGACCGCCTTCGCCGGGACCCGGGCCCGCGCCCTGCTGGCGCGCGGTGCGGTCCACGAGGCGCGCGCGGACTTCGCCACCGCGCTGGACGACGTACGGGGCGCGCTGGCCCTGGCCCGCAACACCGACGACCGGCGGCTCGAGATGGCCGCGCTCCGCTTCCTGGGCGGCGACGCGGCCGTGGGGCTCGGTCTCTCCGTCGACGAGCTGGTCGCCCCGCTGGAGCTCGGGCTCCGGCTGGCTGCAGACCTCGGTGACCGGCGCGCCGAGGCGGACTTCACCAGCCGACTGGCGATCCTCGAGGCCAGCCGGCTGCGGCTGGCCACGGCTCTCGCCCGGGCCGAGGGCGGGCTGGTGCGGGCCCGGTCGGCGGGCTCCGAGGACGCGCAGGTGCTGGCCCTCGACGGCCTCAAGACCGTGTGGGCCTACCTCGGCGATCCCGTCCGGCTCGGCGAGGTGATCGCCGACCTCGAGCCCCGGCTCCGGGCCCGAGGGGCGACCTGGCTGCTCCAGTGGACCGTGTTCGAGAAGTCGTTCGTGCCGGCAGCCGAAGGTCGTCTGGACGACGCCCGTGCCCTGATCGCCGAGGCACTGGAGCTCAACCGCCTCAGCGGTTACCCGGCGTACGCCGGCTACCTGCACGCCCACGACGGCTGGTTCGCGCGGCTGGCGGGCGACCTGGACACCGCGCGACGGGTCGGGCGCCAGGCCGTCGAGGCGAGCTCGCCGATCGACCACCCGTGGTGGTACGCCATCGCCGCCGGGCTGCTCGCCGCCACGCTCATCGAGACCGGCGACGCCGCCGAGGCCGAGGCCGTCGCCCGGCGAGGTCTGGCGACCGGCGAGGCCGCGATGGCCGGGGGCCGGCTGCGGTGCCTGGCGGCACTGGCGGCCCTGACCGGCGACCCGGAGCTCGTGGCCGAGGCGCGCGCGGCTCTCGACGCCGTCGAGTGCCCGCCCGGCGGGGCGTGGGTGACGGGGGCCGACGTCTACCTGCTGCTCGGCTCCGTCGAGCCGCTGAGCCGGGCCATCGACGGCTCGTGGCCCGCCCTCCGCAAGCTCCTTCCGGGTCAGAGCACCTCGAGAACCAGCTGGGCCGCACGGTCGGCGCCGTCCGTCGGCACGGGCAGGTAGTCGGTCGGGGCCTTCAGCGCCGCCGCCAGCTCGTCGGCGATCCGCCCCGGCTCGACGTCGCGGTAGTCCAGCGCCCGACCGGCCCGGTGGCGCTCCAGCCGGTGCCGTACGTGCACCTGCTGCTCGAAGTGGTGGCCGAGCGGGACGTACAGGAACGGCCGGCGTGCCGCGGTGAGCTCCATCGTGGTGCTCAGCCCACCCTGGACCACCGCCACGTCGCACGCGGCGTGGTGCAGGTCGAGGTCGGGCAGGAAGCCGTGCACCTCCACGCCCGCGGGTGCGCCCAGTGAGCGCGGGTCGATGCGCGGACCGGCGACCACCACCATGCGGAGGTCGGGGATGCGGTCCCGCGCCTCGTCGTAGGACGCGACCACGCGCCGCAGCAGGTGGTCGCCGACCCCCGAACCGCCCACGCTGACCACGCAGACGACCTCACCCTCGGCGTACCCGAGCCGGTGCCGCAGCGCCTCGCGGTCGGCCGGGTCGGGCCGCTCCCCCATGACGTACCCGGCGAAGTCGAAGTGGTCCTCGGTCCACGCCCGGGCCGTCGGCAGGTCCGGCCCCAGCGGCAGGTCGACCACGTCGGCCGGGTCGCCGACGAACACCGACCGGTCGCGCAGTGCGGGATGTCTCGCCACGTGCTCGACCATCTCCGCGTTGTAGTCGGCGGTCAGGTACGCCTCCCGGTCACCGCCGTCGGGCATCGGCACCCACCCGACGAAGTCGGTCATCCAGACGAACGGGGCCCGCTTGAGCTCGGGGTTCTCGTGCAGGAAGTGGTCGAGGTCCCAGGCCTCGTCGCCCAGCCAGACGTCGAACGCCTCCCGCTCCACCAGGTCGTCGAACACCATGAAGTTGTTGACCAGCACCTCGTCCATCCGGCGTACGGCCTGGAACGCGTGCAGGTCGTGCTCGCCCGACTCCGACTCGAAGTGCCCCGACTCGTTGGCCAGCAGGCGCGAGGCCGGGTGCACGACCTCGCCGCGCTGCTCGAGGAACTCCGCCACCGGCGACTGCGTCAGCCACTGGACCTCGAGGTCGGGCCGCCGCTCGCGCATCGCGTCGGCGACGGCCAGGTCACGGCGGACGTGGCCCAGACCGATGGGAGAGGAGAGGTACAGGGCCCGTGGCCGACGCTTCGTACCGGCACGTCGGGGGCTCGCCGCGGCGGGCACACCGGTGACCCGGTCCACGAACCCCTTGATGGCGCGGTTGACCGTGATCGGGTCACGGGCCATCGGCAGGTGCCCGGAGCCCTCCAGCTCCAGCAGCTCACCACCGGTCCACTCGGCGAGGTTCCGGGCCCGGGCGAGCGGCTGGCAGCGGTCCTCGGTTCCCCGGATCACCAGCACCGGCCGGTCGATGGCTCGCAGCAGCGCCTCCGTCTCCCCCATGTCCTCGGGGTACCTGGGGCCGTCCCGGACCGCGAGCTGCACCTGCCCGGTCGTGGTGCCTGTCCACCCGAGGATGTCCTCGAGCTGCTTGGTCGAGTGGGGCTCGCACAGCATCTGGTCGAAGAAGAACGCGGAGAACTCCGGCCAGCCCTTCTCGAGGAAGTGCCGGTTGCCCATCGTCCAACCCTCGTAGGTCGGCAGCTCGTCCTCGAAGTGCGCGGCGGCCTCGGCCCGGAATGGCAGCGGCGGCGTGTTGTCGTAGAGCCACGGCCCGATCGCGACCACGCCCCGGACCCGCTCGGCGTGCAGGGACGCGACCAGCATCGCCTGCCAGGCGCTCACGCAGATGCCCACCAGCACGGCGCGGTCCACGCCGGCCGCGTCCATCACGGCCACCGTGTCGGCGACGAAGTCGAGGTCGCCGTACTCCGCCGGGTCCGTGGGCCGGTCGGAGCGGCCGTTGCCCCGCGGGTCGATGGTGACGACGCGGTAGTGCTGGGACAGGTACGGGACCTGGGCCTTCCACGCCCGGCTCTGCACGCACGAGTCGATCGGCACGAACAGGACCGTCGGCCGGCCCTGGTCCGCTGCCGCGTCGTTGAAGGTCTCGTAGCCGATCCGCAGGCCCTCGCGGTCGACGTACGCCTGGACGTCGGGTTCCCGAGCTCGCATGTCCTCACCCTCCCTCCAGCGGATTGCAGTGACCTTGCAGCCGACTGCAACCCACCTGCAAGCGCCTCCGCGCAGCGTGTGCCTCACCAAGCATCCACCCGGGATGCGTGAGCACGGGAGACCTTGATGACCACGATCGAACAGCAGCCCACGCACAACGAGGCGACCGAGGCGCCGGCCATCGACATGGACACCCTGATGGAGTTCGTCGGCAAGTTCGTCGGCGACCTCGGCGCCACGATCGGCGCCGGCAACGTGCTGCTCGGCGAGCGACTCGGCCTGTACCGCGCCCTCGCCCAGCAGCCCGGCGACGCCCGCTCGGTGGCCGCCGCGACCGACACCGACCCGAGGTACGTCGACGAGTGGCTGCGCGGCCAGGCGGCCGGCGGCTACATCCAGTACGACGCCGCCACCGCGACGTACTCCATGACGCCCGAGCAGGCGTTCGCCCTGACCGACCCCGCCGGCCCGGTGTTCCTGCCGGGCGCCTACGAGCTCGCGCTCGGGGCCCTCAAGGCTCAGCACCACATCGAGGAGTCGTTCCGCACCGGGGCCGGGTACGGCTGGGGGCAGCACGACGAGGACGTGTTCACCGGCTGCGAGCGGTTCTTCCGCCCGGGCTACCTGATGCACCTGCTCACCGAGTGGATCCCTGCGCTGGACGGTGTCCAGGCCAAGCTCGAGCGCGGCGCGTCCGTGGCCGACCTCGGCTGCGGCCACGGAGCCTCGACGCTGCTGATGGCCGATGCGTTCCCCGCCAGCCGGTTCGTCGGCTCGGACTACCACACCGGTTCCATCGAGTCCGCCCGTGAGCGGGCCGAGGACGCGGGGGTCGGCGGAGTCGATGGGCGGGTGCGGTTCGAGGTGGCCAGCGCCCAGGAGCTCGAGGCCACGGGGCTCGACCTCGTCACGACGTTCGACTGCCTCCACGACATGGGCGACCCGCTCGCCGCGGCCCAGCACATCCGGCGCTCCCTGGCCGCGGACGGTACGTGGCTGATCGTCGAGCCCGCCGCCGGTGACACCGTCGAGTCGAACCTGAACCCCGTCGGCCGGGTGTTCTACAGCTTCTCGACGTTCCTCTGCGTGCCCAACGCGATCTCGCAGTCCGGTGGCTACGCCCTCGGCGCCCAAGCCGGCGAGGCCGCCATCCGCCAGGTCGTCACCGACGCCGGCTTCACCCGGTTCCGCCGGGTCGCCGAGACGCCCTTCAACAACGTGTACGAGGCGCGTCCGTAGCGGGGGGCCGCGACACCGATTCGTCAGCGATCCAGGGGGTCCCGTACGCGGGGAGATCGCTGACGAACCGGTGTTCCGCGCCTCAGAGCGACTGCAGGATCTCGCGCATCAGCGCGGCTGCCTCGGAGGGGGTCTTGCCGACCTTGACGCCGACGGCCTCGAGGGCTTCCTTCTTGGCGGCCGCCGTCCCCGACGAGCCCGAGACGATGGCGCCGGCGTGGCCCATGGTCTTGCCCTCGGGAGCAGTGAAGCCGGCGACGTACCCGACGACCGGCTTGGTCACGTGGTCCTTGATGTACGCCGCGGCGCGCTCCTCGGCGTCGCCGCCGATCTCGCCGATCATCACGATCGCCTTGGTGTCGGGGTCGGCCTCGAACGCGGCCAGCGCGTCGATGTGGGTGGTCCCGATGACCGGGTCGCCGCCGATGCCGATGGCGGTCGTGAAGCCGAAGTCCTT
>JAICRP010000174.1 GCA_025966445.1 Nocardioides sp. | reverse complement strand
GATCCGACCGGTCTTCAAGACCGTCGACACCTGCGCGGCCGAGTTCGCGGCCCGGACGCCGTACCACTACTCGTCCTACGACGAGGAGACCGAGGTGGAGCCGCGCGAGCGGCCGGCGGTGCTGATCCTCGGCAGCGGCCCGAACCGGATCGGCCAGGGCATCGAGTTCGACTACTCCTGCGTGCACGCCTCGCTCGCGCTCGGCTCCGAGGGGGCGGGCTACGAGACCGTGATGGTCAACTGCAACCCGGAGACCGTGTCCACCGACTACGACACCTCCGACCGTCTGTACTTCGAGCCGCTGACGCTCGAGGACGTGCTCGAGGTCGTGCATGCCGAGCGGGAGGCGGGCCCGCTGGCGGGCGTCATCTGCCAGCTCGGCGGGCAGACGCCGCTCGGCCTGGCCCAGGGCCTTGCCGACGCGGGCGTACCGATCGTGGGCACCCCGCCGGAGGCGATCCACCTCGCCGAGGAGCGCGGTGCCTTCGGGCGGGTCCTGGCCGAGGCGGGCCTGCCCGCGCCCAAGCACGGGATGGCGTCGTCGTACGACGAGGCCGCGGAGATCGCGGCCGAGATCGGGTACCCCGTGCTCGTCCGCCCGTCGTACGTGCTCGGCGGCCGCGGCATGGAGATCGTCTACGACGACGATGCGCTGGAGGGCTACATCGCCCGCGCCACCGCCATCAGTCCGGAGCACCCGGTGCTGGTCGACCGGTTCATCGACGACGCCGTCGAGATCGACGTGGACGCCCTGTTCGACGGGCACGACCTGTTCCTCGGCGGCGTGATGGAGCACATCGAGGAGGCCGGGATCCACTCCGGCGACTCGGCGTGCGCCCTGCCGCCGATCACCCTCGGGGCGCGCGAGATCGAGCGGATCCGCGAGGCCACCGAGGCCATCGCGCGGGGCGTCGGCGTGCTGGGCCTGATCAACATCCAGTTCGCGCTCGGCTCCGACGTGCTCTACGTCCTCGAGGCCAACCCCCGGGCCTCGCGCACCGTGCCGTTCGTCTCGAAGGCGACCGCCACGCCGCTGGCGAAGGCCGCGGCGCGAGTGATGATGGGCGACTCCATCAAGTCGCTGCGCGACGAGGGCATGCTCCCGGCCGAGGGCGACGGCGGCAACTTGCCGGCCGACGCGCCGATCGCGGTCAAGGAGGCGGTGATGCCGTTCAACCGGTTCCGCCGGCCCGATGGCAGGAGCGTCGACACGGTGCTCGGCCCCGAGATGCGCTCGACGGGCGAGGTGATGGGGCTCGACGCCGACTTCGGGACGGCGTTCAGCAAGGCCCAGACCGCGGCCTTCGGCTCGCTGCCCACCAGCGGGCGCGTGTTCGTGTCGATGGCCAACCGTGACAAGCGCTCGATGATCTTCCCCGTGAAGGTGCTCGCCGACCTCGGCTTCGAGATCCTCGCCACGCAAGGGACCGCCGAGGTGCTGCGACGCAACGGCGTGCACGCGGGCGTGGTCCGCAAGCACTTCGACGGGCCCGGCCCCGACGGCGAGAAGACGACGGTCCAGCTGATCCAGGACGGCGAGATCGACCTGGTCATCAACACCCCGCACGGCTCGTCCGGAGCGGGTGGCTCCGTCCGCGTGGACGGGTACGAGATCCGCACCGCCTCCGTCGGTGCCGACATCCCCTGCATCACCACGGTGCAGGGACTCGGGGCGGCCGTGCAGGGCATCGAGGCCCTCATCCGCGGCGACATCGGGGTGCGGTCGCTCCAGGACTGGGCTCGCGGACTGGGGCGCTGATGCAACGTCATGCGCAGGGTGGCTCGGAGACCTCGGAACCGATGACGTCCCGGGCGTACGACGCGCTGTTCGAGCACGTCCTGACCCGGGTCGACGCGGAGCGGGCGCACCGCCTGGGCTTCGCGGGCATCCGGGCGGCCAGGTTCGCCACCCGCAGGTACCCCGGCCCCGCGACCCGCCCCGTCACCGCCATGGGCCTGACGTTCCCGTCCGCCCTCGGCCTCGCGGCCGGGTTCGACAAGAACGCCGTCGGCATCGACGCCCTGGCCGCGCTGGGCTTCGGGCACGTCGAGGTCGGCACGGTCACCGGCGAACCGCAGCCCGGCAACCCGCGGCCACGGCTGTTCCGGCTGCCCGCCGACCGCGCGATCGTCAACCGGATGGGCTTCAACAACGACGGGGCCGAGGCGGTGTCGGCCAGGCTCACGCAACGAGCGAGGCGTCGCCATCAACCCGTGGTCCTGGGTGTGAACATCGGCAAGACCAAGCTCGTCCCCGAGGACGACGAGGCGGCCGTGCTGGCCGACTACACCAAGTCCGCTCGCCTGCTCGCACGGCTGGCCGACTACCTGGTGGTCAACGTCAGCTCGCCCAACACCCCCGGCCTGCGCACCCTCCAGGCGGTGGACCGGCTGGGGCCGCTGCTCGAGGCCGTACGCCGCGTGGCCGAGGTGCCCCTCCTCGTCAAGATCGCGCCCGACCTCGCCGACGACGACGTGGTGGGGGTGGCGCGGCTCGCTCTGGAGCTCCGCCTCGAGGGGGTCATCGCCACCAACACGACCATCTCCCGGGAGGGTCTCCGCACCCCCGCCGCGGACGTGGAGGCGGTGGGTGCCGGCGGGCTCTCCGGCGCGCCGGTCGCCGAGCGGTCGGTGGAGGTCCTCCGGCTGCTGCACCAGACGGTCGGGCACGACCTCACCCTGATCTCGGTCGGCGGGATCTCGACCGGGGACGATGCCCGCGCCCGGCTCGACGCGGGTGCCACTCTCGTGCAGGCCTACACCGGTTTCGTGTACGGCGGGCCGTGGTGGCCGCGCCGGATCGCGCACGCCCTCGCCCACCAAGGAGTCCCTGCATGACCTTTGGAGCCCGCGTCCACGCCGCCGTGCGCGCTCGAGGTCCGCTCTGCGCCGGCATCGACCCGCACGCCGCGCTGCTCCACGAATGGGGCCTCGACGACTCGGTCGCGGGGCTGGAGCGGTTCGCCCTCGCCGCCACCGAGGCGCTGGCCGCCGAGTGCGCGGTCGTGAAGCCGCAGTCGGCGTTCTACGAGCGGTTCGGCAGCGGCGGCGTGGCGGTGCTCGAGCGGGTCATCACCGCCGCCCGGGACGCCGGCGCCCTGGTGCTGCTCGACGTCAAGCGCGGGGACATCGGATCGACCAGCGAGGCGTACGCCGACGCGTACCTCGACCCGGCCAGCCCGATCGCCGCGGACGCCATCACCGTCAGCCCGTTCCTCGGCTTCGGCTCGCTGGACCCGTTCGTCGACGCGGCCCGCAAGCACGACGCCGGGCTGTTCGTGCTCGCGCGTACCTCCAACAAGGAGGCTCCGGAGGTCCAGGCGGCGCGCACGGAGGACGGCGCCTCGGTCACGGGCACGATCCTCGACCACCTCCGCGCCCTCAACGCCGGCGCCGAGCCCCTCGGGTCCTTCGGCGCCGTCGTCGGCGCGACCATCGGCGACACCGGCGAGGACTTCGCGTTCAACGGGCCGATCCTCGCGCCCGGGTACGGCGCCCAGGGCGGCACCGCCGCCGACCTACCGCGGATCTTCGGCCCGGCCCTCTCGGCCGTGCTGCCCAGCTCGTCCCGCGAGCTGCTCCGGGTCGGACCGGACGCCGCGGCCATGCGCGACGCCGCCCGGCGCACCAACGACGAGCTGCGCGCGCTGCTCGCGTGAGCGTCGGGGGAGCGGTGCGTGACGGTTGGTTCGGCCCGTACGGCGGTGCGTGAGTGTTGGTTCCAGTGATCGAAACCAACACTCACGCACCGCCACTCCGCCGAAACCAACGCTCACTCACCGCCGCCCTCCTGCTGGCGGCCACCCTGCTGACCGGTTGTGGGGGCGACGACTACTGCGGCGCCGTCGAGGAGAACCAGGCCGAGCTCACCGACGTGACCGCGTCCGGATCGCCCGCGGCGCTGCTCGAGGCGCTGCCGATCTTCCGCGACCTCCAGGAGCAGGCGCCCGACGACATCCGGGACGAGTGGACGGCGTTCCTGGACCCGCTGACCGAGCTCGACGACGCGCTCCGGGCCGCGGACGTCGAACCCGCTGCGTACGACCCGAAGAACCTCCCCGCGGACCTGACCGACGACGATCGCGCCCGCATCGAGGCCGCGGGCGCCGCGCTGAGCGACCCCGCGGTGGTCGCGGCCTTCGACGGCGTGCAGCAGCAGGCGAAGGACGTCTGCCACACACCGATGAGCATCTGAGGCCTCGTTGCTGTCGCGCGGCGAACGTGACTAGATTGGCCCGATCCTCCGTTCACCCGAGACGCTCATCGAGAAGGCAACCGTGGCTCTTCCTCCCTTGACTCCCGAACAGCGTCAGGCCGCTCTCGACAAGGCGGCCGCGTCGCGGCGGGAGCGGGCCGAGGTGAAGAACCGGCTGAAGAACTCCGGGGCCTCGATCGTCGACGTGCTGCACGAGGGGCACCGCAACGAGGTGATCGGCAAGATGCGCGTCGTCGACCTGCTCCAGTCGATGCCCGGACTGGGCAAGGTACGAGCCCGCCAGATGATGGAGCGCCTCGGCATCGCCGAGAGCCGCCGGGTGCGCGGGCTGGGCGTCAACCAGGTCGCCGCGCTCGAGCGCGAGTTCGCGCCCCATGACTGAGCCCCTCCAGCGACCAGCCGCGTGACCCGGTCCCGTCTCGCCGTCCTCGCCGGACCCACCGCCGTCGGCAAGGGCACCGTCGCGGCCGACGTACGCCGCCACCACCCGGAGATCTGGATCTCCGTGTCCGCGACCACCCGTGCGCCGAGGCCGGGGGAGCAGAACGGCGTGCACTACTGGTTCGTCTCCGACGAGGAGTTCGACCGGATGGTCGCCGACGACGAGCTCCTCGAGTGGGCGGTGGTGCACCAGGCCGCCCGCTACGGCACGCCGCGCAAGCCGGTGGAGCAGGCGTTGGCCGACGGCCGGCCCGCCCTGCTCGAGATCGACCTCCAGGGTGCGCGCCAGGTTCGCGACACCATGCCCGAGGCCCTCTTCGTGTTCCTGATGCCGCCCAGCTGGGACGAGCTGGTCCGCCGGCTGGTCGGTCGGGGGACCGAGCCCGAGGAGGAACGGGAGCGCCGACTGGCAACCGCACGGGGTGAGCTGGCCGCCGAGGCGGAGTTCGACGTGACGATCGTCAACCACGAAGTTCACGCTGCAGCCGAGGAGTTGGTAGCCTTGGTCTGTTCCGAGGTCGCCGACCGCTAGCAACCGCCAGCGCAGCGACCTCCTCTCTACCTTCTGTGAGGCTCCTGCGTGTCTGCACCCGACATCGCCGCTGAGGGCGTGACCAACCCCTCCATCGACGACCTGCTCACCAAGACCGACAGCAAGTACAAGCTGGTCCTGTACAGCGCCAAGCGTGCGCGCCAGATCAACGCCTACTACTCCCAGCTGGGCGAGGGCCTGCTCGAGTACGTCGGCCCGCTCGTGGACACCCACGTGCAGGAGAAGCCGCTGTCGATCGCCCTGCGTGAGATCAACGACGACCTCCTCACCTGCGAGGACGTCGACCCCGCCGAGCTCGCCGCCGAGGAGCAGGCCCGCGAGGCCGCCAGCCGCGACGCAGGCTTCGGCAACCAGAGCTGACAACGGTCAGATGACCACCGACGCGACGGCCGGGACCCCGAACCAGGGGTCCCGGCCTCACGTCGTCCTGGGGGTCTCCGGGGGCATCGCCGCGTACAAGGCCTGCGAGCTGCTGCGCCGGTTCACCGAGTCCGGCCACGACGTCACGGTCGTCCCGACAGCCGCGGCCCTGCGCTTCGTCGGGGCTGACACCTGGGCCGCACTGTCCGGCAAGCCTGTCTCGGCCGAGGTCTGGCACGACGTGCACCAGGTCCCGCACGTACGCATCGGCCAGACCGCCGACCTCGTCGTGGTCGCCCCCGCCACGGCCGACCTGCTGGCCAAGGCGGCGCACGGGCTGGCCGACGACCTCCTCACCAACACGCTGCTGACCGCCCGGTGCCCGGTCGTGCTCGCCCCGGCCATGCACACCGAGATGTGGGAGCACGCGGCCACCGCCGCCAACGTGGCCACCCTTCGCAGCCGCGGCGCCCTGGTCATCGAGCCCGCCGAGGGCCGCCTCACCGGCGCCGACACCGGCAAGGGCAGGCTGCCCGACCCGATCGAGATCTTCGAGGTGTGCCGCGAGGTGCTGTCACGCGGAGTTGCCGCTCCCGACCTGGCCGGCCGAACGGTCGTGGTGAGCGCCGGCGGCACGCGCGAGTACCTCGACCCCGTCCGCTTCCTGGGCAATCGGTCGTCCGGCCTGCAGGGGTACGCCCTGGCGCGCACGGCGGCCTCGCGCGGCGCCGAGGTCACGCTGGTGGCCGCCAACGTCTCGCTGCCGGACCCGGCCGGCGTCAAGGTGGTCAGGGTCGAGACGACCGCCGAGCTCCGCGACGCCGTCGTCGGCGCCGCGGCCGGCGCCGACGCCGTGGTGATGGCCGCGGCACCCGCCGACTTCCGGCCGGTGGCGACGTCCGGGACCAAGATCAAGAAGGCCCCCGACGGCAGCGCGCCGCCCCTCGAGCTCACCCAGAACCCCGACATCCTGCACGAGCTGTCGACCGACCGGGTCCGCCCCGGTGCGGTCATCGTCGGCTTCGCCGCCGAGACCGGCGACGACACCGGGTCGGTGCTCGAGCTCGGCCGCGCCAAGCTCGCCCGCAAGGGCTGCGACCTGCTCGTCGTCAACGACGTCACCGGGGGCGCGGTCTTCGGAGCGCCCGACAACCAGGCCGTGATCCTGGCCGCGGACGGTGCAGCGGTCGACGTACCTCTCGGGTCCAAGGCGGCCCTGGCGCACGCCATCTGGGACCAGGTAGTGGCCCGGATGCCTTGAGAGGCAAATCCTGCGGCTAGGGTCTCCTGCGACCAACGACCAGCAACACAGGAGTGAGCACACCGTGGCCGGACGCCTTTTCACCTCCGAGTCGGTGACCGAGGGTCACCCCGACAAGATCGCCGACCAGATCAG
>JAICRP010000134.1 GCA_025966445.1 Nocardioides sp. | reverse complement strand
GCGGCCGCTGATCCGAGTCGGCTTGTCTGCAGCCCGAGATCGCCTCGAGTCGGCTTGTCTGCAGCCCGAGATCGCCTCGAGTCGGCTTGTCTGCAGCCCGAGATCGCCTCGAGTCGGCGCGTCTGCAGTCCCTCCGAGCGAAGAGACTCCGCAGACACGCCGACTCGACCGTTCTGAGACCTGCAGATACGCCGACTCGCGCCCTCAGGGACCTGCAGACAAGCCGACTCGTCAGACCAGGCGGTTCTCGAACGCGTACGCCGCGGCGGCGGTGCGTGAGCCCACGTCCAGCTTGGTGAAGATGTTGGAGAGGTGACGGGCCACCGTCTTCTCGCTGATCACCAACGCGGCGGCGATCTCGGTGTTGGAGGTCCCGCGGGCGACCAGCCGCAGCACCTCGACCTCGCGCTCGGTGAGGCCGGCCGGATGGTCGGACGTCGGGCCGACCAACGCCGCCGTCTCGCGCTCGGCCGGCACGGCCCCCAGCTCGTGGAACGTCCGCAAGGCCGCAGCGAGCTCGGCGGTCGCCGTGTCCGCGTCCCCCAGCTCGCGCAGGGCCCGGCCCACCAGGACACGGGTCCGCGCCGCCTCGTAGGGCACCTCCAGGTCCCGCCAGACCCGTAACGCCCGGCGCAGCGCCGGCACGGCGGTGCCGGGGTCGCCCGCGGCCAGCAGCGTGCTTCCCCGCGCCTGGTCCGCCATGGCCCGCACGGCCGCGCTGCCGAAGGCCTCGGCGATGCCGTCCAGCTCGTCGGTGGCCGCGACCGCCTCGTCGATCGCATCGACGGCCAGCAGCACCTGCACGGCACCCGGCAGCAGCCGGGACCGGCCGACCGGGTCACCCGGCTCGGCGAGCAGCCGCCGGACGGCGCCGGCGGCCGCCTCCGTACGACCCCGCGCCAGCCACAACAGGGCCAGGCCGGGCTGCGGCTCGAAGCCGAAGCCGACCGCCCGGTCGTACGCCGCCTCGGCGGCACCGAGGTCACCGACGATCCGCAGCACGTCGCCGCACTCGCTCATCGCCAGCCCCGCGGGTGCTGGCGTCCCCGCCGCCTCGTACCTCGCGGTCGCGAGCCGGAACTCCTCGATCGCGGCGGGGAACGCACCCCTGACGCGCATGATCTGGCCGCGGTGCACCGCGCTCTGGCCGGTGAACGTGACCAGCCCCGGCTGGGCGTCGACCCAGGCGGTCAGCGCACTGGTCCACTCGGCCGCCCGGCCGTAGTCGGAGACCTCCTGGCAGGCCTCGATGAGCGAGCAGTAGATCTCGCCGGCGACGATCGGCGACACGTCACCGGTCGAGATGCCGACCATCGCCTCGTCCAGCAGGGCGAGCCCCTCCGGGACGTGCCCGGTGTAGATCAGCATCCGGCCCTGGGCGTTGAGGCCGTTGGCCGTCAGGTCGGCGTCCCCGTAGCGGCGGCCGTAGTCGGTCACCTGCTGGGCGAGCACGTAGGCCTGGTGGGGGTCTCCGCCGAAGATGTGGCTGAACATCTCGAGGGTGAGCAGGTAGCCGCGCTCGACCACGTCGCCCTCGACCTCGTCGAGCAGACGACGGCACCGCCCGACCCAGCCGCCCCCCACCGCCGCCTCGCCGCTCATGAGCAGGACCATGCCCAGCCAGAACGCGCACCGCACCGCCCGGAGCGTGTCCCCGCGGTCGAGGTGGACCCGGTAGCCGCGTTGCATGGCCTGGACGCAGTCGTTCTTGCGACCGAGCAGGAACGCCATCACCGACAGCCGGGCGAAGTCGTCGGGGTCGAGATCGGACGCGTCGACGTCCGAGAGCGAGTCGTAGGCCGCGACCCACTCCCGCCGCTCGTAAGCCTCCCGGGCCCGAGCCAGGTCGTCGACCACACCCATCGCGCACACCTCTCCTCCGGAGGATACCGAGGCCGCGCGCCCGACCCCCTCAGGCAGCGGTCGCGACCTGGCTCGGAGCCACTTGCCGCGCGTCGATCCGACGGGCGACGTACTCGGCGTCGCGGCCGACCCCGAGGAAGACCATGGAGCTGAACGCGTACTGGAAGGCGAGTCCGCAGAAGTACAGCCCGGGCACCGAGTCGACGACACCCCGGTACTCGCGGGGGAAGCCGTCCTCGCCGAACACCGGGAAGTCGATCCAGTCGAAGACCTGCCGGAAGCCGGTGCACCAGACCACGGTGCTCGCCTCGACGACGCGGCCGTCGCCGAGCACGGGTCGCCCGTCGCTGACGCCCGTCACCCGGTCCAGCACCCGCTCCACGCCGCGTCGACGGAGGTCCTCGCGCTTGACCCTCAGCATCGGCCCACCGTGGCGACGGACCTCGGTCATCTCGTGGCGGCCGAGGGGCGTCCGGCGGGTGAGGACGTGGAGCCACAGGAACCTCAGCACCGGGAACGTGTACCGCAGTGCGCGCGACCCCCAGCGCACCGGGATCTGTCCGCAGTCGCGGCCGGCCAGGGTCGTGGGTCGGTGCTCGGCGGCCTCGTAGGCGATGTCGCAGCCCGAGTGGGAGGCGCCGACGACGAGGACTCGTCCGGGGGCGAGCTGGTCGGGACGGCGGTACTCGCTCGAGTGAAGCTGCAGGATCGACGGGTCGAGGTCGCGGGCGAAGTCCGGCACGTTCGGCGTCCGGCCGAAGGTACCGGTGGCCACCACGACGTTGTCGCAGGTGATGGTGTCCTCCCCCAGGCTCGCGGTGAAACCACCACCGGCGCGTGGCTCGAGCCGGTGGACGCGCGTGCTCATCCGCACCGGCAGGTCGAAGTGCAGCGCGTAGCTCTCGAGGTAGTCGGCCACCTGCTCCTTGCCGGGGAACGACCACGGCGGGGCGGGGAACGGTAGCCCCGGCAGGGCGTCGTACTTGGCCGGACTGTAGAGCTTCAGGGTGTCCCACTGGTGTCGCCAGTTGTCGCCGATGCGTTCGTGGCCGTCGACGACCAGGAACGGGCGCCCGAGCTGCTGCAGGTGGTAACCGGTGGAGAGGCCGGCCTGGCCGGCGCCGATGATCAACGTCTCGATGTGCTGGGTGGTCATGCCCCGACGCTAGGAATCGCGCGGCTCGACACGCGTCGGGCGAACAACTCATCTGCTCCGGCGGCGGGATGGGTCAAACCACGCAGGCGGCCTAGATTGGGCCGATGACGGCCCTGGCGGCCCTGGCGAACGCATGGGCCAGGGTGCCGCTCCCCGCGGAGCACGCCGTCGGCGTGCTCGCCGGGCTGCTCCTGCAGCGGCACGCCGCCGCGCGCCGACTGCCGGCCGCAGCGGCACCCGCCGGCTGGCCGCTCGTCACTGCCGGGATCGCGCTGAACGTGTGGGCCGTGGCCGCGCGCGGCGGTGAGGCGATCGAGCACCCGGGCCGTCTCGTGACCGACGGGCCACAGGCGCTGACGCGCCACCCGATGTACGTCGGCTGGACCCTGCTCCACCTCGGCGTGGGACTGCTGGCACGAGCGCCGTTCGTCCTGGCGACCTGGCCGGTCTCGTTCGCCCTGGTGCACCGGTCCGTCCTGCACGAGGAACGCGACCTCGCTCAACGGTTCGGTCAGGAGTTCACCGAGTACCGAACGCAGGTCCCGCGCTACGTGGGCCTGCCGGGACGCGGTACCTGAGGAACCAGGCCAGCATCATCGCCGTGCTCGCCAGGTAGAAGGAGTGCAGCACCCACAGGGGACCCGCGGGCAGGCTGAACACGTAGACCGAGTGCACGGCGTTCCCCACGTTCGCCAGCAGGATGTTGCCCAGGCTGTACGACGAGAGGTCGCGGGTGCGGTACGCCTTCACGAGCATCGGGAGCGTGCTCGCGGCGAAGATCAGCGTCGACGCCGTCCCGGCGATGATCGGCAGGTTGCTCATGACCACACCGTGCGCGCGCGGGCGGCTCCGGCGCTTCCGCCGATGCACCCATCTTGCCGGGGCCACCGATGGGTGTTCCGTCTCACGCGGGGCCGATGAGCCGGGCCAGGCGGGCGGTCAGCGCATCGGTGCGGCCGGCGTTGCCGCTGAGCGCGACGTACCGCTCACCGAAAGCCGCGAGCAGCGCGTCGTCGAGGCGCCGGACGGCGCCCGGTGGGTAGCGGTAGTCCATCCGGTCGACGAGGGCCGCGCTGTCGAGCGGGCGCAGCACGTCGCCGAGCTCCGCGAGCGAGGTGACGCCGAGCTCGAGCAGCAGGCCGGAGATCCAGGCGTAGTGGTCGGTCCGCGACCAGCCGGCGTCGGCGTACTGCCCGGCCAGGAACGCCGCGAGCTCGCGCGGGCTGATCCGCGGGTCGTCGTCGGCCGGGGGCGGCGCGTGACCCGTCATCCCTTCCTGGAGCCGGTCGCGGATCGTCGCGAACTCGCGGTCGGCCAGCTCGAGCAACCCGGCCGCCAGCGTGAACCGGCGGTCGAGGTCGGGCGCGTGCTCGTCGGGGACGTCGCCCTTGTAGCGGATGTCGTGCTCGAACTCCGCCCACGCGTGCTGGAGCACCGTGCGGATCTGCACCTGGGCGCGACGCGTGCCCAACGCGACGTACGCCGGCTGACCCTCGCGTCCGGCGTCCAGTCCCACGAGCAGGTGCCGGCTGGCGTAGCCCCACCGTCCCTCGCTCGCCGTCTCCTGGCCCATGTCGCGGTCGTCGTGCACGACCACCTGGTCGGCCAGCAGGTCGGCGACCGCGTCCACGTCGCTGTGCACGTAGGTGATCACGCGGACGCCCACCTGGTCGGTGATCTGGTTGAGGGGGTCGGGGAAGGCGAGCACGCCGCCCACCACCCGCCCGGCCTTGGCCGCGAACGAGGCGACACCCTTGGCGCGGCCGGACACGCTGAGGTAGTTGATGCCCGCGTCGTCGAGCACCGCCGTCACCAGCTCCACCCACCCGTCGGCGGCGGCCTGCACGGCGTCGTGCGTCGCGGCGTAGTCGGCGATCGCAGCCCGGACGACGTCCTCGGGCGAGGCTCGCACCCGCGACGCGCGCGGCGTCGCGACCAGACCCTCCGGCAGCGTGGGCGTGACGATGTAGCCGGTCGCGTACCCGTTGGCCGGGTCGCCGTACGTCGTGGTGCGCTCCGGCGCCCGATCGGCGAACAGCCCGACGTACGCCGCCACGACCGCGTCGACCTGGTCCTCGACGACCCGGAGCCCGGACTTGCGGGTGGCCGCGACGACGGCGCTCCGCAACGCCGACCAGGCCGGCGAGGCGACGACCATCGCCGGGGTCGCGTCGGCCAAGGTCTCGACCAGGTCCATCAGCGCCAGAAGCTCGCCGCGGAGCCCTTCGAGGTCGCGGCCGCGCTTGTCCTTGTACTTCAGCGTGCGCCCGAGCCGGAACAGAGCCACCGTCGCCGGGTGCGGGTACACCTCGATCGCGCGCCGCGCCCGCCCGGACTTGGGGTTCAGGTCGAGCTTCAGCCGCGCACCGAGCCGCCCGCCACGCGTACCGTCGCTGAACTCGGGCTTGCCGGTGTTGGACGGGTGCGCGCCGGCGTCGAAGCGCGCGAAGTCCCGGTTCAGCGCGGCCTCCGCGGGTCGGTTGCCGGTCGGGTTGGTGACGACGAGCGGTGCGTCGAACGCGACCAGCACCGGGCCGTCGTACGGCGCCAGGGCCGCGACGATCTCCTCGTCGGTACGCACACTCTCGACGTCGACCAGCCGGCCGTCCTCGTCGAGGACGGCAAGCCCCGTGGGGCTGCGCTCACCCCAGGCGAGGTCGATCCCGACGAAGTGCATGGGCTCACCCTGCCCTAGCCGGAGCGTTCCGCCCGACGGGGTGATCCCTCACACCCCCACGTCCCGGTCCGGGTGCCGTCCTCGCGACGAACCACCGGTGGGTCTCTTGCTCGCCTCGGCCGAGGCCGACCTCGACGGGCTCGACGGGCTCGACGGCAGGCGGTCGGCCGTCAGGAGGCGGGCGGGCTGACCACCTGGTCGGCCGGGGGTGCCTCGAGCTCGACCGCCTTGTCGAAGTCCGAGAGGGTCGCGTCGTACTGGACCGGACCGAGCCCCATCGACGTCTTCGCCATCCGGCCCTCGTCGTCGAGCCAGACGACCATGGTGACCTCGGGCGGGAGCGCCGCGTTGCTCCCCGTGCGGTCGTCGGCGAGCTGGGTGGTGTCGACGGTCAGCTCGTAGCGGTCGAGGGTCCGCCCGTCGACGTCCTCGCTGCCCGACGACGTCACCGACGCGACCGCCTTCGTGAAGGCCTCGACGGAGCCGGCCGGGTCGAGCTGCTCGGAGAGTCCCGAACCGAGAGGGTTCGCCGGGTCGTCGAGGGCGAACTCGATGTACTTGCCGCCGGCCTGGGACGACTGCACGTACATGATCTTGTCGACGAGCAGCATGCCCACCGACTGCGGACCCAGCTCCATCGACATCTGCATGTTGGGCGGCTTGGCCGTGTAGTCGACGTCGCCGGAGCCCGTCATCTCGCCGCCTGCGCCACCCATCGTGAACTCGATGTGCGCGTAGTCCGTCTTGGCGATGCCGTCCTGCAGGCGGGCGACGAACTTGTCGGGGTCGACCTGCCCGCCGTCGTCGTACTCCTGGGGCTTCTCGGTCGCGTCGGAGGGGGCCGCACCGGGTGTGTCCTCGGCCGGTGCCGAGCTGCTGGGGGCGGCGGAAGCCGTGGGGTCGTCCGCGACGTCCGGCTCGCTGCCACCGCAGGCCGTGAGCATGGCCCCGAGCGCGAGCGCGGCCAGGCCGCCGGTCAGCCGACGGAGGGTGGGACGAGGCGTGCTCATGGGGACTCCCGGGAAAGTTGGACAGACGGCCGAAAGCCTAACCGGGTACCCCCGGCCGCCCGACCGGAACGGTGACGGACCCGACCGCCAGGTCGTGCAGGCCGCGCCCGTCCGGCTTGAACACCAACGGCGGCACGACGAGGCAGACCAGGACCACCCGGACCAGGGAGCGCAGCAGGTCCAGCGGTCGCCCGCTCCCGTCGACCCGGGCCACCCGCAGCCGGGTCACCAGCTTCCCGAAGGAGCCGCCGACCAGGGCCGTGAGCACGGTCGACTCGAGGATGAACAGGCCGAGCGTGTACAGCCCGGTGTCGCGGCTGTCGGACCAGCCCTGAGGTCCCATCAGTGCGACCAGGACCAGGTTGCACGCGGTCCAGTCGACGAACAGCGCCAGCATGCGCCGCGGCCAGGACGCCGTACCGGTCCGCGCCTCGGCGGGCGTCGTCTGGCTCACCCGGTCAGCCTAGACAGGGCCGCCGAAATGCCCACGGACATCTGTTACACGCGCGAAACAAAGGGGATACGGTCGGGAAACTGCCCCTGCCTACGTTGCAGTCACTCCCGAGCCCGCAGAGTCGCGACGCCCGGGGTCCCACTGACCTGCACCAGACCTGTCGGTCGCCCAGCACGCGCGACCAAGGAGGACAGATGTTCGCCAACAGCGATGAGCTGCTGAAGTACGTCAAGGACGAGGGCGTCGAGATGGTCGACGTCCGGTTCTGCGACCTGCCCGGGATCATGCAGCACTTCACCGTCCCGGTGTCGTCCTTCACCCAGTCGGTCTTCGACGACGGACTCGGCTTCGACGGCTCCTCGATCCGTGGGTTCCAGGCGATCCACGAGTCCGACATGCAGCTCTTCCCGGACCCGACGACCGCCTACATCGACCCGTTCCGGGTCGCCAAGACCCTGGTCGTCAACTTCTTCATCCACGACCCGATCACCGGCGAGGCCTACTCCCGCGACCCGCGCAACATCGCCCGCAAGGCGATGGCCTACATGGCCAGCACGGGCATCGGCGACCAGGCGTTCTTCGCGCCCGAGGCGGAGTTCTACGTCTTCGACTCGGTCCGCTTCGAGACAGGCGTGAACAAGGGCTTCTACCACATCGAGTCCGAGGCCGGCGCCTGGAACACCGGCCAGGACACCGAGACCAACCGCGGCTACAAGGTCCGTTACAAGGGCGGCTACTTCCCCGTGGCGCCGTACGACCACTTCGGCGAGCTCCGCGACGAGATGGTCCTCGAGATGGAGCGCGCCGGGCTGCACGTCGAGCGCGCGCACCACGAGGTCGGCACCGCCGGCCAGGCCGAGATCAACTACAAGTTCGACGAGCTGCTCAAGGCCGCCGACAACGTGATGAAGTTCAAGTACATCGTCAAGAACGTCGCCTGGCGCAACGGCAAGACCGCGACGTTCATGCCCAAGCCGATCTTCG
>JAICRP010000227.1 GCA_025966445.1 Nocardioides sp. | reverse complement strand
CGGCGCCGATGTCGAGCACCTGCCCGGTCGCGCGGTGCACGTACCGTCCGATGGTGCACCGCCGCTCGGGGTGGAACCGGTCGCGGAACGGCGTGACCAGCTCGTTGGACGACCCCGTCAGCTCGAGTGCCGACCGACGGGCGAAGACCAGCGTCCCGGCGGACCCGAGTCCGGTCGACGCTGGCCGGGTGCCCACGGCCGACCAGATGTGCGGCGGGAGCACCACCCGGGCTGCGAGCCGGGCCCGCGGCGACTGGACCTCCTGGAGCACCACGAGGTGGGGGTCATGGGTGTCGAGCAGGAACCTGAGCGCGCCGCGGATGGTCACCCCCACGTGCGTGTTGTAGTTCAGGATCCGCAGCCGGGCGGGGTCGAACGGCGCGGTCATGGCAGGGCCGCGGCCCGCCGCAACGCCCTGCGGACGCTGGTCTCCGGGTTGTCGTCGACGGGAGCGTCGAGGATCGCCTCGACGATGCGCGGGGTCGCGGCCCGGATGCGCTCGTCGAGCAGCCGGGTGAGCTTGTCGAAGTCGTGGTCGTTGAGCGGCATGTCTTCCTCCTGTGGTGGCCACGGCCAGACCGGCCGTGGGATCGGGTTGAGCTGAGGGCCGTCGTCCGGCCCGCCCCGGCCGAGGTGGCCGAGTCCGTTGAATCCGTCGAGGTACGCCGACACCTGGTTGGCGGCCTCCTGGTGGAGCAGCGGATGCTCCACCACCACGGCGTGCACGTGGTGCGGCCACGGCCCCTGGTCCGGGGTGCGGTGCCAGGCCGCCATCCCGGCGCGGCGCAGGTTCCCGACGCAGCCGTCGTGACCGCACCACGCGAGGTCCACGGCCCCGCCGAGATCGTGCGTGTGGGACGACGGGTTGTCCCCGTCGGAGGGCTGGTACGAGCCCTTGGTGATGTCGAACGCGTGCGTGCCGAGCTGCTCGGCGTGCTCGAGACACGCGACGGTCAGCGCGTCGACGTTGGTGCGGCTGCGAAACAGCGGCCGCGCGAGCCTGGGATCCGCCATGGTCTCCCCCGCCTCTCCTGCCGGTGCACCGGCTCCCGATGAGCGGTGCTGCCGATCAGATGCGGCCGGGCGCGGCGTGATACAGGCGTCAGGAAGTACGGCGGGCGGCGAGCTCGCGGAGACGGGCGATGCGGTCGCGGAGCTGGTCGGCGCTGGCGACGGCGGCGGCGGGGCCGCCGCACTGCTTGCGCAGCTCGGCGTGGGTGACGCCGTGGGGCTGGCCGGTGCGGTGGTTCCAGGCTGCGACGAGGCCGTTGAGCTCGCGACGCAGGAGGGCCAGCTGCTCGAACGTCGAGACCTGCTCGACCACCGGGTCGTCCGCGGCGACCGGCCGACGACGGTCGTTCTGGCGCTGGTGCAGCAGGGCGCGTACCTGGTCGGGCTCGAGGAGCCCGGGGATGCCGAGGAAGTCCATCTCCTCCTCGGAGCCGACGTGGACCTCACCGGCGTGGCCGAACGTCGCGCCGTCGAAGAGCACCTGGTCGAACCGGGCCTGCGATCCCAGCGCCTCGAACGAGCCGAGCAGGTCGTCGGAGGCCGACTCCCCCGCCTCCGCCCGGGCGAGCAGCGCGGCCTCGGCGGCCATGAGGTCCTCCTCGGAGTCGATGCGGCGGCCGAGCACGTGGTCGCGGACCCGCTCCAGCTCGGCGGCGTACCCCAGCAGGTTGGGCACCGACGGCAGGAACACCGACGCCGTCTCGCCGCGCCCCCGGGCCCGCACGAAGCGGCCCACGGCCTGGGCGAAGAACAACGGCGTCGAGGTGGTCGTGGCGTACACACCCACGGCCAGCCGCGGCACGTCGACGCCCTCGGACACCATCCGCACCGCGACCATCCAGCGGGTCTGGGAGTCGGTGAAGGTCGCGATCTTCTTCGACGCGGCCTTCTCGTCGGACAGCACGACGGTCGGCGCCTCCCCGGAGACCTGCTTGAGCAGGGCCGCGTATGCGCGGGCGGAGTCCTGGTCGGTGGCGATGACGAGGCCGCCGGCGTCGGGCACGTGTCGACGTACCTCGGTCAGCCGGGTGTCCGCCGCCGCCAGGACCGACGGGATCCAGGCGCCGGCCGGGTCGAGGGCAGTGCGGAGGGCCTGGGCGTTGAGGTCCTGGGTCAGCGGCTCGCCGAGCCGGGCAGCCACCTCGTCGCCGGCGCGCGTGCGCCACTGCATCTCACCGGAGTACGCCAGGAACAGCACGGGCCGGACGACGTGGTCGGCGAGCGCGTGCTCGTACCCGTAGGTGAAGTCGGCGAGCGAGCGTGGGATGCCGTCGGCCCCCGGGGCATAGGTGACGAACGGGATCGGGTTGACGTCCGAGCGGAACGGCGTGCCGGTCAGCGCCAGCCGCCGGGTCGCGGGCTGGAACGCCTCCCGGACGCCTTCTCCCCACGACAGCGCGTCACCCGCGTGGTGCACCTCGTCGAGGATGACCAGCGTCTTGTAGTTGTCCGTGCGGATCCGCATCGCCAGCGGGTTGACGGCGACGCCGGCGTAGGTGACCGCGATGCCCACGTAGTCCTTCGACGTCTTGCCCCTGCCCGCGGAGTACGCCGGGTCGATCGGGATGCCGGCCCGCGCACCCGCCTCGGCCCACTGGAGCTTCAGGTGCTCGGTCGGGGCCACGACGATGATGCGGTCGACGATGCGTCGGCCGAGCAGCTCCGCCGCGACGGTCAACGCGAAGGTCGTCTTGCCGGCGCCGGGCGTCGCCACGGCGAGGTAGTCCCGGGGCGCGCGGTCCATGTAGTCGGCCATGGCGGCCGACTGCCAGGCGCGGAGGGACGGGGCCGTCCCCCACGCTGCTCGCTCGGGCCAGGCTGGTCCGAGCTGGGTCACTCGTCCTTGTCCCCGCCGGTGTCGTCCTTGAGGCCCTCCCAGGCCTCCTTGCACTCGGGACAGACCGGGAACTTCTCGGGCGCCCGGCTGGGCACCCAGACCTTGCCGCACAGGGCCACCACGGGGGTCCCCATGACCATGGCCTCGGTGAGCTTGTCCTTCTCCACGTAGTGGGAGAAACGCTCGTGGTCGCCCTCGTCGGTCGGGACGGTACGACGGTCCTCCTCGGTGGTCGTGGAGGTCGAGAAGCCGATCGTGGTCACCGGAGAAGTCTACGACCGCGCTGGACAGTTCTCGGATCGACGGGCCAGGGTGGAGGACATGCGCATGATTCTCGGGACGGCCGCGGCCGTCGTACTGACCTTGTCCCACGTTCCGGCCGCCACGTCGGCAGACCAGTCCGCCGACGCGGGCCTGAGCTGGAAACGTGTCGACCTCCCCCACTCCCACCAGAGCCTGCGCGGCCTCGACGCCGTCAGCGCCAAGGTCGCCTGGGTCGCCGGCGACGAAGGCGGCGTCTGGCGCACCACCGACGGCGGCAAGACCTGGAAGGACGTCCGCCCCGACGCCGAGAAGGCGCTCGCCTTCCGCGACGTCGAGGCCGACAGCGGCGACGTCGCGCAGGTCCTCTCCATCGGCCCCCGCGGTCAGAGCCGCATCTACAAGACGACCGACGGCGGGAAGTCCTGGGACCTGACGTTCAAGAACGCCGAGGCCACGGCGTTCTACGACTGCCTGGCGATGTTCCCCGACGGCGTCCACGGCCTGGCGATGAGCGACCCCGTCGACGGCAAGTTCCGGGTCATCACCACCGACGACGCCGGCGACACCTGGAAGAAGGTCGACCCGTCCGGCATGCCCAAGGCCAAGGACGGCGAGTTCGGCTTCGCCGCGAGCGGGACGTGTGTGGTCACCGCCGGCATCAAGGACGCCTGGATCGCCTCGGGCGGCACCGCGTCGCGCGTCTTCCACTCGACCGACTACGGCCAGACCTGGACGGTCGCGCCGACGCCCATCCCCTCGAACGCCGACGGTGGCGGCGTGTTCTCGCTGGCGATGCGTACCTCGACGACCGGCATCGCGGTCGGCGGGAACTTCCTGGAGGAGGACAACGGCAAGCGCATGACGGCGCGTACGTCGGACGGTGGCGCCACCTGGACCCGCGGGGGCAACGTCGGCGGTTACCGCTCCGGGGCGGCGTGGGTGCCGTTCTCGAAGACCGCCATCGCCGTCGGACCCAACGGCACCGACGTCACGACCGACGGCGGCAAGACCTGGACCGCGATCGGCAGGACCGGGTTCCACTCCGTCCAGTGCGTCGGCACCCTCTCCACCACCTGCTGGGCCAGCGGCTCCGACGGCCGGGTCGGCAAGCTGGTCGGCCTCCCCAAGGGGTAGCCGAGTCGGCGATCAGTTGAGGTCGGGGTCCAGGGGGCGGGTGGAGTGCCAGGCGAGCTCGCCGGGCTGGCGGCGGAGGACGTCGCGCCAGAGGCCGACGGTGTCGTCGCGGAAGCAGTCCGGCGGCAGCGAGGGGACGACGTACCAGCTCCCCTCCTCGATCTCGGACTCGAGCTGCCCCGCACCCCAGCCGGCGTACCCGGCGTAGATGCGCATCCCGTCCAGGCTGCCGTCCACCAGCTCGACGGGGGTGTCGAGGTCGATCACGCCGAGGTCGTCGGTGACCTCGCGGAACCCGACCGGCGCGTCGTCGAGGGACCGCAGCCGACCGACGGCGAGGGCGCCCTCCGTCGAGACCGGTCCGCCCTGGAAGAGCACCTCCGGCTCGGCCACGACGTCGGCCCACGTCTCGAGGACGTCGGCCACGGGCACGGTCGACGGGCGGTTCAGGACGACGCCGAGGGCGCCGTTCTCGTCGGCGTCGAGCAGCAGCACGACCGTCTCCGCGAAGTTCGGGTCCAGCAGCATCGGCGTCGCCACCAAGAGGTGACCGGCGCGTAAGTCGGCCATGCTCCCAGTGTGCCCGACGACGTCGCGGAGGTCGCGCCCACGAGTCAGGTCGTGTTCTCGTTCCCGGGTCGACGCTGCCGCTCGCCGTGCCGGTCGAGGACGGCGCGGACGCCGGGCAGCTCGCGGG
>JAICRP010000139.1 GCA_025966445.1 Nocardioides sp. | reverse complement strand
GCGGCCGGTGTCCGCGGCGTGGGTGCTCGTCTTGGCCGTGCTCATCGTGTCGTGGTGCCTTTCTCGCAGGGACGCGTCTGCTTTCTACCCGATGGACCCGCCCGACGGGGAGGGCTCATCGGTACGACGCGTGGCGAGGAGCCAGTGTGACGCGGCCGTCGGCGTCCCAGGAGGCAGGGCGCGTACGCCCACCTCGACCTCGAGGCCTGCGCAGAGCACGATGGTGAGGTGGCACGACGCGCCTGGCCCGCCCTCGCGGTGATCGTGGCCGCCGCGGCACTGGTCGCCTGGCTGCGCCCGGACCTCACCGACCTGCACGTCTACCGGGCCGGCGGCCGGGCCCTGCTCGACGGCCTGTCCCCCTACTCCGCGGACGACCCGGTGACCGGCCTTCCGTTCACCTACCCACCCTTCGCCGCGGCGATGATGATCCCGCTGGCCGTGCTGCCGGCGCAGGCGGCCGCGGCCGTGTGGACCGCGGTCTCCGTCACGGCCCTCGTCGCCGTCGTCGTCGTCGCGTTGCGCGAGGTGGGTCTGGACGTGCGCGGCTGGGTGGTCGCCGGTCTGGTGGCCGGCGCCCTGGCCCTCGAGCCGGTCTGGCAGAACCTCTCGTTCGGCCAGGTCAACCTGGTCCTCATGGCTGCCGTCGTCGTGGACCTGACGCGACCCGAACGCCGCTTCTCGGGGGTGCTGGTCGGCCTGGCCGCGGGGATCAAGCTGACCCCGCTGGTGTTCGTGGTCCTGCTCCTGCTCGTCGGGCGCCGCGATGCGGCGGGGCGGGCCGCCCTCACGTTCCTCGTCACCGTGGCGGTCGGCTTCGCCGTCTCGCCGGGCGGTGCCGTGTCGTACTGGACCCTGGGGCTGCTCGACGCCGATCGCGTCGGCCCGCCCTGGCTGGCGCACAACCAGTCGGCGTACGGCGTCCTCACCCGACTGTTGGACGCCTCACCGCCGGCACTCCTCTGGGTCGGCACCACGCTGCCGGTCGTCGGCGCGGCGCTGCTCGTCGCTGCCACGTGGTGGCGCCGGGGGGACCGGCTGCTCGGCACCGGGCTCGCGGGGCTGGCGATGCTGCTGGCCTCGCCGGTCTCCTGGTCGCACCACTGGGTGTGGGCCGTCCCCGTCGCGATCGCGCTCTGGCCGCACGGTCGCGGTTTGGCGGTGGCATGGACGGCCGTGTTCGTGGCGCGCCCGGTGCTGTGGCCGCCCTGGGGTGAGCGGCGCGAGCTCGGCTGGGGGGTCCTGGACCACCTGGCGGGCAACGCGTACGTCCTGGCCGCCGTGGGCCTCGTGCTCTGGGCAGCTGCGCGCCTGGCTCACGAGAGCGGTGAGCCCGACCGCTCCCACTCCTCCGCGAGGATGGCGTAGGTGTAGCCGTCGAGCCAGCCCAGCTCGGCGTGCCAGGAGTCGCCCACCCCGTGCTGCTCCCGACGCATCCCCACCTTCTCGAGGATCCGCACCGAGGCGGCGTTGTCGGCGAAGCAGCCCGCGGTGATCCTGCGGACCCCCAGCCTCCGGAAGCTGTGGTCGACGACGGCCGCGACGGCCTCGGAGGCGTAGCCACGCCCACTGTGGTCGGGGTCGAAGATGTAGCCCAGCTGCGCCTCGGTGCGCGACGGCATCCCGGGTTGGCCCATGCCGTCGGACAGCTCCAGGGAGACCGTGCCGATCACGAGACCGTCCAGCACCGCCGCCACGCTGTGGTCGTCAGGGTCGTCCGCTGCTGACTTCCAGGCGGTCCGGAAGGCCTCGGGGTCCACCTCGGTGCGGATCAGCCATCGGGTGACGTCCGGACGGTTGCGGTACTCCAGGATGCGCTCGACGTCGCGCTCGGCGACCGGACGGAGCTCGAGGCGTTCCGTGCGCAGGCTGGTCGTGGTCTCGTCCATGGGAAGGGACGCTAGCGAGGCGCGGTGTGGGAAACGACCCGGTTTCCGGGCCCGGCCTCAGTCGATGGGGATGCCGGCCGCCAGGGCCGCCGTCTTCAGCGTGCTGACGAACAGGGCGTCGCGCGCCTCGTCGGTCATCCAGTCGAACTGCCCGTAGGCGTCCAGGCAGGTGATGCCGTGCAGGGTCGCCCAGGTCTGGATCATCGCCTGGAAGCTCTCCGGCGGCACCAGGTCGCCCAGCTCGGGGTGCTTGTCCACGGCACAGGCCGCCATCTCGTCCGACACCTCGCGGACCAGCGGCTCCTTGAGGACGCCGAGCTCCGCGGCCCGGATGAACAACGCCGAGAGCTGGGACATCGCGTCCTTCGCGGCCTCCGTGGTCGGCCCTTCCTGCGGTGCGACGTAGCCGGGCACCGGCATCCCGAGGATCAGGGCGAACTGCTGCGGCTCGCGACGCGCCCAGTCGCGGTAGGCGGTCCCGGCCGCGATCCAGCGACCCCCGATGTCGTCGGGATCGCGCTCCTCACGCGCCTGGGCGACCTCGCGACCCAGCTCGCTGTAGGCCTCCGCGATCAGGTCCGTCAGCAACGCGTCCCGGTCGGCGTAGTACCGGTACAGCGCCGGGGGCGTCATCCCCATCTCCTTGGCGATGTCGGTGAACCGGACGTCGGTGGTCCCCTGCTCCCGCATCAGCCCCCGCGCCACCTCCCGGATCTCCTCGACGGTGGCTGCGCGCTGACGCTCGCGACGGGTCAGGGTGGCGGTCACGGCGGCGACTCTCCTCCCCCGGACGGTCCCGGGACATGGGTTCGGATGACGATTGCGTTACGCATCTTCACACAGGTGAAGTCACTTGACAAGTGATCGTGCATCGTGTTCGTTATGCATCATCACGCTTTCGAAGGAGCATCACCGATGAGCACTCTGACGCCCCGGCGTTCGGCCGACCCGGCCACCTCGTCCCCCCGCGTCGGCCCCCTGGGCCGGCTGGCGAGGGTCACCTTCCGCCGCCGCGGCCGCACGGTCCTCGCGTGGCTCGGGGTCCTCGTGGTCGCCGTGCTGCTCTCGATGTCGCTGGGCGGCGACTTCACGGCCGACTACTCCGCGCCCGGGTCGGACTCCAAGGAGGCGCAGACGCTCCTCGAGGACCGATTCCCCAGCCAGGCCGGTGACACCGTCGACGTGGTCGTCCGCGCCGGCGGCGGCATCGAGGGTCAGGAGCAGGCCGTGCAGGACCTGCTCGCCGAGCTCGGCACGGTCCAGCACGTCGTCGCGGTCTCCGACCCCTTCCAGGACCCGGCGGGCATCAGCCAGGACGGCACGACCCTCGTCGCGCACCTCCGCCTCGACGTCGAGAACCCCGTCGACATGCCGATCGCCGACAGCGAGCAGATGCTCGAGATCGCCGACGCGGCGTCCACGGACGGCTTCCAGGTCGGTCTCGGCGGGCAGAGCATCGTGCAGGCCGAGCAGGGCGAGATCGGTTCCGAGGGGATCGGCCTCGCAGCGGCCGCGATCATCCTGCTGATTACGTTCGGCTCGGTCGTCGCGGCCGGGCTGCCGATCATGGTGGCCGTCGCCGGCCTGGCGGTGAGCAGCACCCTGACCGCTGTCGTCATCTCCTTCGTCGACGCACCCGACTGGTCGACCTCGCTCGCCACGATGATGGGCATCGGCATCGGCATCGACTACACGCTGCTCATGGTCACGCGCTTCCGGGAGTGGCGGGCGGCCGGGCTCGACCCCGAGGCGGCCACGGTTGCGACCCTCGACACCGCCGGGCGCTCCGTGATGGTCGCCGGCACGACCGTCGTGATCAGCATGCTCGGCCTGTTCGCGATGGGCCTGTCGTTCATGCGCGGAGCCGCCGTCGTGACCATCCTCGGCGTCCTGGTCGTGATGGTCGCCAGCATCACGCTCTTCCCCGCCCTGCTGGGCTACCTCGGCAAGCACGTCGACAGGTTGCGCCTCCCCGTCGGGCGCGGACACACGGTCGTGGTGGCCGAGGGCGGTCACGTCGAGCCGTCGCGCGGGTGGCTGGCCTGGAGCCGTCTGATCGACCGCCACCGGATCGCCGCGGCGCTGGTCGGGGTCCTCGTCCTGCTGGCGCTGGCGGCTCCCTTCCTCGCGGTCCGCTTCGGCTTCCCCGACGCCGGCAACAACCGCGAGGAGACCAGCAGCCGCCAGGCCTACGACATGCTGGCCGAAGGCTTCGGCGCGGGCATGAACGGCCCGCTGCTCCTCGTCGCCGAGGTGCCACAGGGATCCTCCGACGGGACGCTGGACCAGATCGGTGCCGCCGTCGCCGAGACACCTGGCGTCGCCGGAGTCGTCCCTGCCTCGCTCAACCCCGAGGGCGACACCGCCGTGATCACCGTCGTCCCGACGACCGGCCCTCAGGACTCCGAGACCGTCGACCTCGTCACCACCTTGCGCGACGACGTACTTCCCCAGGCCAGTGAGGGCACGGGGGTGACCGTCCACGTGGGCGGCGTCACGGCGACGTCCATCGACAGCTCCGACAACATCGCCAAGCGGCTGCCGCTCCTCATCGGTGGCGTGGTGCTGCTCTCGATGCTGCTGCTCATCGTGTCGTTCCGGTCCCTCGCGGTCGCCGTGAAGGCGGCCGTGATGAACCTGCTCTCCGTCGCCGCGGCGTACGGCGTGGTCGCCCTGGTCCTCCAGGGCGGTTGGGCCGGGCAGCTGATCGGCATCGACACCCCGACGCCGCTGCCCGCGTTCGTGCCCGTGCTGATGTTCGCCGTGCTGTTCGGCCTCTCGATGGACTACGAGGTGTTCCTGGTCAGCCGGATGCGTGAAGGCTGGTTGCGCACCCACGACAACGAGCAGGCCATCCTCGGCGGCCTGGCCGGCACCGGCCGGGTGATCACCGCCGCGGCGGCGATCATGGTGGCGGTGTTCGCGGCGTTCATCCCGTCGCCGGACGTGGTCCTCAAGGTCATCGGTGTCGGGATGGCCGCGGCCATCTTCATCGACGCCACGGTGGTCCGCCTGCTGCTGGTGCCCGCGGTGATGCACCTGCTCGGCCGGGCCAACTGGTGGATGCCCGCCTGGCTCGACCGGCTCCTGCCCGAGCTGCACGTCGAGGGTCACCCGGAGGACCACCTGCCGGTGCGCGTCAGCGAGCCCGCGAACGCCTGACCCGGAGGCTCAGGCCGGCGGGAGCGGGACGTCCACCGTGGCGACCCGCTCCAGCCGCGGCCGGTCGACGTCGTCATCGACCTGCCCGCGCGACCACCAGAAGTGCAGCCGCTCGTCCTGGAGCTCGACGATCGCGAGGTTGTTGTCGAACCAGGGGCCGCACTTCATCTCCCAGCGCAGTGGCGAGCGTGGCACCTTGCCGCCGAGCAACCTCCCGGTGGGTCGCGCCTTGCCCAGCGAGGCCACCTTGATGGCGGCCTTCATCACGCCGGGCAGGGGGTTGCGGATCGGCGAGCAGGTGGCCTGCACGACCGTCGCGTCCAGCGTCACCCCGAGGGCCGGGTCGGCCCAGGCCTCCGCCACGTAGCTGTGGTGGACGTCGCCGGACATGAACGTGATCGAGCGGGGCGTGCGGCCGCGGAGCCCGCTGGCGATGTCGACGACCATGCGGGCGACCTGGACGAAGCCACCCTGGAACGCCGCCCAGTGCTCGAGGTCGGCGTTCTGACGGGCCAGCTCGCCGACGCGGCTGCCCAGCCTGCCCCACGCCCCTTGGGCGAGCGCCTCGCCGAACGCCTCGACGTGGTGCAGCTTCGGCGCCATCAGCAGCGGCAGCGACGTCCCGACCAGGAGGTGGTCGACGTCGCCCCGCATCCGCCCGTCGAGCCAGGCCATCTCGTCGTCGTCGAGCATCGAGCGCCGGTCCGGCTCGAGCACCCGGGCCGCCCGGGAGTCGACGACCACGAGGCGGGCGTGGTCGCCGAAGTCGCGCGAGAAGCTCCAGCGGTAGGACGTCGGCTCCTGGTCGGCTCGGTCGGCGAGACGGTCCAGCGCGGTCGAGATGTCGAGCTCGTCGCCCGCGGTGTGGTCGGTGATCGAGCGCCACAGGTCGTCCTCGGCCCGGTCGTGGGCGCCGAGGTTGCCGAGGTGCTGGTAGACCCAGTACGACCCGAGGCCGGCCACGACGCGCTCGTGCCACCAGTCCGTGGCCTCCATCTGCTGACGCCAGGTCCAGCTGGTGTTCCAGTCGTCGCGGATGTCGTGGTCGTCGAAGATCATGGCGCTCGGCAGGGTGGACAACAGCCAGCGGTTGGCGGGGTCGCTCCACGCCAGGCGGTAGAGGTGGGCGTACTCCTCGTAGTCCTTGAGCTCGCTCCAGGGCGGCTGGTCAGGGTCGCGACGGGAGGCGATGAACTCCTTCATGGCGGGGCTGGTGTCGTCGGCGTAGACCTGGTCACCGAGGAAGACCACGAGGTCGGGCCAGCGGTCGCCCTCGCCGGTGAGCCCGGCCATGTGCAGGGCGTAGGCACGCAGGGCGTCGATGCCGTACGCGGCGTTGCCCTCCTCGTCGTGCGCCATGCTCTTGCGGCAGGACCCGAACGCCAGGCGCAGCGGCTTGCCCGGCTCCAGCGTGGGGATCACCGACGGCGGGAAGTCGGCGAACTCCGGCTCGTCGGGCGGCCAGACCGGCTGGTCGTCCACGAGCACGCGGTACGGCGTCGCCGTCCCCGGTGGCAGTCCGGTCACCTCGACCAGGGCGTAGTGGTGGTCATGCGCGCGGAAGGTACGAGCGGAGGCCGTGACGTCGCCGGCCTCGACGACGACCGTCGCTGCCTCGGCAGTCTCGACCCAGATGGTGGCCGACGTGTCGTCGACGAACCGCAGCAGGGGTCCGAGCCGCAGCGGACCCTCGGGGAGGTCACTCACGGCGAACACCTTAGGGTCACGTCGTGGCCGCCCCCGACGTCGTCCTCGACCTGCCCGACGGGCCGGCGTGGGAGGCCTGGCTCGAGGAGCACCACACGACCGCGCCCGAGGCGTGGTTGCGGATCGCGAAGAAGGGCTCGGGCCTGGCGGGCGTCTCGATCGGCGAGGCCCTCGACGGCGCGCTGTGCTTCGGCTGGATCGACGGGCAGCGCCGTGGGCTGGACGCCGTGTCGTTCCTGCAGAGGTACTGCCCCCGCCGCGCCCGCAGCAGCTGGTCGCAGGTGAACGTGGAGAAGGTCGCTCGACTGACGGCACAGGGCCGGATGCGCCCCGCCGGCCTGGCCGAGGTCGACGCCGCGCGGGCCGACGGTCGCTGGGACGCGGCGTACGAGCGGCAGTCCACCGCCACCGTCCCCGACGACCTGGCCGCCGCGCTGGCGGCCGACCCCGTGGCCGCGGCCGCCTTCGAGGCGCTGGGCCGCAGCGAGCGGTACGCCGTGATGCTCCCGGTCCTCAAGGCCACCTCGCCCTCGGCCCGCGCCGCGCGGGTCCACCAGGCGGTGGCCAGGCTCAGCGGGCGCTGACCCGAGTCACCTCGAACGTGGTGGGCGCCGGGACGGCCCCGAACTTGGCGTTCGGCAGGTAGAGGTTCTGGCCCCACCTCGCCACGGTCGTCGGCACCTGGAACTGGCCGGGAGGTGCGGTGATCGTCCGCGTGACGGCGCCGCTGCTGCCCGACCCGTCCAGGCGCACCACCGCGATCCGGTTGAGGCGGTTCTGCACGACGTACAGGGTGCGGCCCTGCCGCAACAGGCCATCGCCGTTGGTGAGCGGTGCGCCGACGTCGAGCGCGGTCGCGGCCCCGGTCCCGGGATCGACCCGGTAGAGCGTCGCGTCGAACGAGTTGATGACCAGCAGTGCGCTGCCGTCGGGCGTGGTCTCGATGCCGTTGGCGCTGGTCGTGGCGCCCTGCACCCAGTCGCCGGACAGCGGGAGCGTCGACACGGTGCCGTCGGCCAGCGCGACCCGGTACAGCTGCGCCTTGGCCGAGTCGGTGAACCAGGCCGCGTGGTCGGTGACGACGACGTCGTTGACGAACGTCGGCGCGGTGGTGAGGCTGTACGACGCCCGGACCTCGCCGCTCGCCGGGTCCACGACGCGGCCCGTGCCGGTCGGACCCCCGGCCACCCAGAGGAGCCCGTCGTGGGCGTGGAGGCCGACCGACGGGGTGCCCGGGCCCTCGCTGACGACGGCACCCTCGCCGGTCCTCAGGTCGAGACCGTAGAT
>JAICRP010000104.1 GCA_025966445.1 Nocardioides sp. | reverse complement strand
CGTTCCCACGGCGCGCTCGCCTGCACCGTCGACGGGACGGCCGTGCACGACGTGGGGGCGACCGACGCGCAGGAGCTCGGCTACACGATGGCGGTCGGTGCCGAGCTGCTCCGGGTCGTCACGCGGACCGCCCGGGTGTCGGTCGAGGAGGCAGCCGGGCTGCTGGAGTTCCGCTACGCCGCGACCGACGAGCAGTTCCCGACGATCGCCAAGCTCCGCGCAGCGCGGCGCCTGTGGGTGCGGGTCCTGGAGCTGAGCGAGGGCACCGCGGTGGTGCAGCGGCAGCACGCCGTCACCAGCCGCGCGATGATGGGCAAGTACGACCCGTGGGTCAACATGCTGCGCGGCACCGTCGCCGCGTTCGCCGCGGGTGTCGGCGGAGCCGAGGCGGTCACGGTCGTGCCCTTCGACGCGGCGCTCGGCGTGCCCGACGCCTTCGGTCGCCGGATCGCGCGCAACACCTCCTCGCTGCTGATCTCCGAGTCCCACCTCGCCCGGGTCGCCGACCCCGCCGGCGGCTCCTACGCCGTCGAGCGGCTCACCGACGACCTGGCCGTCGCCGGATGGACCGAGCTCGGCCGGATCGAGGAGTCGGGCGGCCTCGCGGCGGCGATCGCCGACGGCTCGCTGCAGTCTCGCATCGACGAGGTCGTCGCCATGCGCGAGCAGCAGGTGGCGCGCCGGACGCGGCCGCTGACGGGGGTCAGCGAGTTCCCCAACCTGGCCGAGAAGCTGCCCGAGCGGCCGCCGTACCCCGGTGTCGACGAGGTCAGGCGGTACGGCGCGTCGTACGAGGCCCTGCGCGACGAGCCGGCGACCACTCCGGTCTTCCTCGCCACCATGGGCAGCGTCGCTGGCCACACAGCGCGGGCCACCTTCGCCGCCAACCTGTTCGCCGCCGGTGGCGTCGCCGTCGTGCCGGCCGGCCCGACCCAGGACGCCCAGGCGGTGCTCGCCGCGTACTCCTCCGAAGGCGGGGGCCAGCCCGTGGTGTGCCTGGCGGGCAGCGACGCGGCCTACGCCGACTGGGGGGCTGATGTCGTCGCCCTGCTCCGTGAGGCCGGTGCCCGCCGGATCGTCCTCGCCGGCCAGCCCGGCGAGCGGACCGTCCCCGCCGACCTGGTCGACGACTCCTGCGCGACGGGCGTGGACGCCCTCGCGTTCCTGACCCGCACGAGGGAGGCCCTCGCATGACCGTCCCGAAGAGCTTCGCCGGGCTGCCGCTGGCTGGTGGGGCAGGTTTCCCCGCCCAGGCGGGGAAACTGCGACCTAGAGGGGCAGGCAACACCCACGAAGTGCATGATTCCCCGCCTAGGCGGGGAAACCGCGAGCCCTGGACCAGCCCCGAGGGAATCGACATCCTCCCGGTCTACGGCCCCGAGCACCTCGAGGGCCTCGACGCGCTCGACACCTGGCCCGGCCTGAGCCCGTTCCTGCGCGGTCCCTACCCGACGATGTACACGACGCAGCCGTGGACGATCCGGCAGTACGCCGGCTTCTCCACCGCCGAGGAGTCCAACGCCTTCTACCGCCGCAACCTCGCCGCCGGCCAGAAGGGGCTCAGCGTCGCCTTCGACCTGGCGACCCACCGCGGCTACGACTCCGACCACCCGCGGGTGCGCGGCGACGTCGGGATGGCCGGCGTGGCGATCGACTCGATCTACGACGCCCGCACGCTGTTCGAGGGCATCCCCCTCGACCAGATGAGCGTCAGCATGACCATGAACGGCGCGGTGCTGCCGGTGATGGCGCTCTACATCGCCGCGGCCGAGGAGCAGGGCGTCAAGCCGGAGCTGCTGAGCGGGACCATCCAGAACGACATCCTCAAGGAGTTCATGGTCCGCAACACCTACATCTACCCGCCGGCGCCGAGCATGCGGATCATCTCCGACATCTTCGCCTTCACCGCCGAGCACATGCCGCGGTTCAACTCGATCTCCATCTCCGGCTACCACATGCAGGAGGCCGGGGCGACGGCCGACCTCGAGCTCGCGTACACGCTCGCCGACGGGGTCGAGTACCTGCGGGCCGGTCTCGACGCGGGCCTCGACATCGACCGGTTCGCGCCACGGCTGAGCTTCTTCTGGGCCATCGGGATGAACTTCTTCATGGAGGTCGCCAAGCTCCGCGCCGCCCGGGCGCTGTGGGCGCGGCTGGTCAGCCAGTTCGAGCCGCAGAACCCCAAGTCCCTGAGCCTGCGCACCCACAGCCAGACCAGCGGCTGGTCGCTGACCGCTCAGGACGTCTTCAACAACGTCGGCCGCACGTGCATCGAGGCGATGGCCGCCACGCAGGGCCACACGCAGTCGCTGCACACCAACGCCCTCGACGAGGCGATCGCGCTGCCGACGGACTTCTCGGCCCGCATCGCCCGCAACACCCAGCTGCTGCTGCAGCAGGAGAGCGGCACCACCGGCGTCATCGACCCGTGGGGCGGGAGCTACTACGTCGAGCGGCTCACCCACGACCTCGCCGAGCGCGCCTGGGCCCACATCGCCGAGGCCGAGCAGGCCGGCGGGATGGCGAGGGCCATCGAGCAGGGCATCCCCAAGCTGCGCATCGAGGAGGCGGCCGCCCGCACCCAGGCCCGCATCGACTCGGGCGCCCAGGCGGTGATCGGCGTCAACACCTACCGGATGGAGACCGAGGACCCCCTCGAGGTGCTCCGTGTCGACAACGACGACGTCTACCGGCAGCAGGTCGCCAAGCTCGAGCGGCTCCGCGCCGAGCGCGACGACGACGACGTCCGAAGGTCGCTCACGGCGCTCACCGAGGCTGCCCAGTCTTCTGGGCAGGGCGACGGCAACCTGCTCGAGCTCGCCGTGGCTGCGGCCAGGGCCAAGGCGACGGTGGGCGAGATGTCGGACGCGCTGGAGAAGGTGTGGGGACGGCACCGGGCCGAGATCCGTACCATCTCGGGAGTGTTCAGGGACGAGGCGGGCTCCGGAGGTGACCAGCTCGTCCAGCAGGTCATCGAGGCCACCGCGGACTTCGAGCAGGCGGCCGGGCGGCGGCCGCGCATCCTCGTCGCCAAGATGGGCCAGGACGGCCACGACCGCGGCCAGAAGGTCGTCGTGAGCGCGTTCGCCGACATGGGCTTCGATGTCGACGTGGGGCCTCTGTTCAGCACGCCCGAGGAGGTCGCCCAGCAGGCCGTCGACGCCGACGTGCACCTCGTGGGTGTCAGCTCCCTCGCGGCCGGCCACCTGGCCCTGCTGCCCGCGCTGAAGGCTGCCCTGGCCGAGCAGGGCCGGCCCGACATCATGGTCGTGATCGGCGGCGTGATCCCGCCCGACGACGTGCCCCGGCTCCAGGAGATGGGCGCCGCCGCGGTGTTCCTTCCCGGCACGGTCATCGCCGAGTCGGCCCTGGACCTGCTCGGCAAGCTGCGGGCCCGGCTGGATGCCTGACGTCGCGGACCTCGTGAGCGGGGTGCTCGACGGACGCAGGGCGTCCGTGTCGCAGGCCATCACGCTCGTCGAGTCCAGCCGGCCGGAGCACCGGGCCCAGGCACGCGACCTGCTCGCCGGGCTGGAGTCGGGTGCGCACCGGCCCGCCGCCGTCCGGGTCGGCATCTCGGGGGTGCCCGGCGTGGGGAAGTCCACGTTCATCGAGGCGCTCGGCACCCGGTTGACGAGCGACGGGCACCGGGTCGGCGTGCTCGCCGTCGACCCGAGCAGCACGCGAACCGGCGGGTCGGTGCTGGGCGACAAGACCCGGATGGGCTCGCTCGCCGCCGACCCGCACGCCTACATCCGGCCCAGCCCCAGCGCCGGCACGCTGGGCGGCGTGGCCCGGGCGACCAGCCAGGCGATGCTGGTGCTGGAGGCGGCGGCGTACGACGTCGTGCTCGTCGAGACGGTCGGCGTCGGGCAGTCCGAGGTCACGGTCGCGGGGATGGTCGACACCTTCCTGTTCCTGACGCTGGCCCGGACCGGCGACCAGCTCCAGGGCATCAAGAAGGGCATCCTCGAGCTCGCCGACGTGATCGCCGTGAACAAGGCCGACGGCGACCGCGAGCAGGAGGCCCGTACCGCGGCCCGGGAGCTGTCCGGCGCGCTCCGCCTGGTCCACGGCCGGGGCCCCCGGACCTGGACCACCCCGGTCGTCACCTGCTCGGCGCTGACCGGCGACGGAGTTGTCGGCGTCTGGGAGCAGGTGCTCGCCCACCGGGAGGCGCTGGGAGCAGGCGGGCTGGACGCGAAGCGGGCCGACCAGCGCCTCGAGCTCACGTGGGCCCTGGTCCGCGACGAGCTCGAGCAGCGGCTGCGGCGCTCGCCGGACGTCGCTGCCATCCGGGCGGAGGTACGGGAGGCGGTCCGGTCGGGCGAGCTGCCACCGACGGCCGCCGCCGATCGCATCCTGGAGGCCTTCGACCGGTAGCCTGGGGGGAAATGTCCAGTTCCGCGCACGCCTCGATCGATGCCGCGGTCGAGGCGCACGGAATCGAGCTCCTCGCACTGCGTCGCGACCTGCACGCCCACCCCGAGCTCTCCTGGAACGAGCAGCGTACGACCGAGGTCGTCGCCGCCCGGCTGGAGGCCGCCGGCCTCGCCGTCACCCGGCTGCCGCACACGGGCCTGGTCGTGGACGTCGGTGACCAGTCCTCGGGCGGGGGCCGCCGCGTGGCCTTGCGCGCCGACCTCGATGCGCTCCCGGTCGACGACCTCACCACCGACCCGTGGGCCAGCACCCGCCCGGGCATCGCGCACGCGTGCGGGCACGACGTGCACACGGCCGGCCTGGTCGGCGCCGGCCTCGCCCTGGCTGAGGTGCACCGCCGCGGGGAGCTGCCCGGCCGAGTCCGCCTGCTGTTCCAGCCCGCCGAGGAGGTCATGCCCGGTGGCGCGACCTCGCTCATCGAGCTCGGCGCCCTCGACGAGGTCGACCAGATCTTCTGCCTCCACTGCGACCCGACCCTCGACCTCGGCCAGGTCGGGGTCCGCGAGGGTCCGATCACCGGAGCGGCCGACCAGCTCGAGGTCCGGCTCACCGGCAGCGGCGGCCACACGTCGCGTCCGCACCTCACCGAGGACCTCACGTTCGCGCTCGCCAAGCTGATCACCGAGCTGCCGGCCGTGTTGTCGCGGCGCCTCGACCCGCGGGCCGGCGTCAGCGTCGTGTGGGGCATGGTCCGCGCGGGCGTCGCCCCCAACGTGGTCCCGGCCGCCGGGGTCGTCGGCGGCACCGTCCGCATGCTCGACGCCGTGGCGTGGTCGCACGCCGAGCGGCTGGTGCGCGGTTACATCGAGGACATCGTGGCGCCGTACGGCGTGAAGGCCGAGGTCGACTACCGCCGCGGCGTCCCGCCCGTCGTCAACGACGTGGCCGCCACCCAGCTGTTGGCCGGGGCGGTCGAGCGGGTGCTCGGTCCCGATGGCCGCGTGAGCACGACCCAGAGCCTGGGCGGCGAGGACTTCGCCTGGTTCCTCGACGCCATCCCCGGCGCGATGGGCCGCCTCGGCACCCGGACCCCGGACGGCCCGACGTTCGACCTCCACCAGGGCAACCTGCGCGTGGACGAGGGTGCCTCGCTGGTCGCCGCGCGACTGCTCGCCGGCGTCGCCGTCGACGCCCTCACCGTCGCCTGAACCGCTGACGAGTCGCGAGAGAGCTCGCTACTGGCCGCCGGCGCGGTACGGGATGCCGTCGGCGGCGGGCGCCCGGGACCGGCCGACGAGCCCGGCCACGGCGAAGATCGTGACGACGTACGGCAGCATCAGCATGAACTGGCTGGGCACCGGTGAGCCGATCACCGACAGCACGCCCTGGAGGTTCGAGGCGAAGCCGAAGAGCAGCGCCGCCAGGGTCGCCCGGATCGGGTCCCACTTGCCGAAGATGACGGCCGCGAGCGCGATGTAGCCCGCACCGCCGGTCATCTCGCGGTTGAACTGTGGCACCGAGACCAGCGTGTAGAACGCGCCGCCCATGCCGGCGATCGCGCCCGCGAGGAGGATCGTGCGGAAGCGGGTCCGGTTGACCTTGATGCCGACGGTGTCGGCGGCCTTGGGGTGCTCGCCGACCGCGCGGACGCGCAGGCCCCACTTGGTGCGGTAGAGCGTCCAGGTGACCAGGGCGACCGTGATGTAGAGGATGTAGACGATCACGGTCTGCCGGAAGAAGATCGGGCCGATCAGCGGGATCTCGCCCAGGACCGGGATCGGCACCGCCCGGAAGCGAGGCGGCGAGTTGAGCGACGCGGCGTTGGGAGCCAGCACCTGGCTGAACATGAAGCTGGTCAGGCCGATGACGAGCACGTTGAGCACGACGCCCACGATCACCTGGTCGACGAAGTACCGGATGGCGAACAGGCCGAGCACGCTCGCGACGAGCAGTCCGGCGACCATCGAGGCACCCAGGCCCGCCCAGGTACCGGCCAGCGAGCCGATCATGGCCGCCGCGAAGGCGCCGAAGAGCAGCTGGCCGTCGATGGCGATGTTGACCACGCCCGCGCGCTCGCCGAGCACGCCACCGAGGGCGCCGAAGACGAGGGGGACCGCGACGGCCAGCGAGCCGCCGAGCAGACCGACGACGGGCACGGTGCCGCCGGCGGCGGCCCAGGTCAGGAAACCGGTCATCCAGGCCAGCGCGAAGACGATCACCAGCCAGATCGGGGTCTTCCTCTTCTGCGTGTAGAGGACGATGGCCGCCGCCGTGCACAGGGCACACGCCAGTGTGAGGACCCACGCCGTCGGCGTCGACGGCACGGTGATCGTCGGCAGCTCGATGAAGTCGTTCGGGGCCTTCAGCCGGAACGACGTGTCACCCTCTTGCGGCGCGAGGATCAGGAGCAGCGCCAGGCCGACGGTCAGCACCCCGAACATGACCGCGGCCTTGCGGTCGACGACCGTCACCTCGGGCAGGACGATCTCTTCTTCCGCCGGGCTGGGGGTCACGGGCGTACTCGCGGACGTGCTCACTGGGCCTCCCTCGTGGGCAGACGGAAGATCGCGCGGATCAACGGTGGCGCCGCGATGAACAGCACGATCAGTGACTGGACGACCAGCACGATGTCGACGGGGATGTTCTCCGACGCCTGCATCGCGAAGCCGCCGGCCTTGAAGGCGCCGAAGAGCAGGCCGGCAGCCAGGATGCCGAGCGGCCGCGAGCGCCCCAGGAGCGCGACGGTGATCGCGTCGAAGCCGATGCCGGCGTCGAGGTCGACCGCGATCCCGCTGGTCACCGTGCCGAGCACCTGGTTGACCCCCGCCAGACCGACCAGCCCACCGGAGATGAGCATCACGACGATGTACGTGCGACCGACGTCGATGCCCGCGCTGCGGGCGGCGGCGGGGTTCTCGCCGACGGCCCGGATGCGGAAGCCGAGCGAGGACCGGTTGAGGATCCACCAGACGAGGGCGACGGCGATCAGCGCCAGGAGGAAGCCCAGGTGCAGGTTGTAGCGGTCTCCGAGCAGCTTGGGCAGGACCGCCGAGTCCTTCATCGGCAGGGACTTGGGGTTGCCCGAGCCCGGTGCCTGGAGGAGGTTCTGCTCCGAGAGGGCGTAGAACACGAGGTAGAACGCGACGTAGTTGAGCATGATCGTGACGATCACCTCGTGCGCGCCGGTGCGAGCCTTGAGCAGGCCGACCAGGCCGCCCCACAGCGCTCCGGCGGCCATGCCGACCAGGATCGCCAGCGTCACGTGGATCGGCCAGGGCATCTCGAACTGGTAGCCGACCCAGCCGGCGGCCGCGCCCGCCATCAGCATCTGGCCGCGGCCGCCGATGTTGAACAGTGCGGCCCGGAAGGCCAGGCCCACACCGAGTCCGGCGACGATCAGCGGAGCCGCGAACTTGAGGGTCTCGGTCAGGGGCCGGATGGCGGTCTGGAAGTCGTCGACCCGGGTGTTGTAGATCGAGCCGCGGAACAGGGCGGTGTAGGCACCCCAGACGGCGTTCCAGGACGCCGAGAAGAAGTCACCTGGCTGCGCGAACACGTAGCTGAAGGTGTCGCGCACGTCGTCGTCGGTGAACATGATGAGCAGCGAGCCCACCGCGACCGCGAGCAGGACCGAGAAGAAGGCGACGGCGGCGTTCCCGGAGGCGATCTCGCGCAGCGCCTTGCGCCAACGGTCGTCGTCGGGCGCCACCGGCTTCTCGGGCTCCGGCTCGGTGGGTGCGGGAGTCGTGGGGTTGGGACCGGGCTCGTTGGTGGGGTACGTCATGCCACGGCCCCTTCCGGACGCTCGCCGGTCATCATCAGGCCGAGCACCTCGCGGGGGGTGTCGGGCGGCACGATCCCGACGATCCGGCCGCGGTAGAGCACCATGATCCGGTCGGCGAGCGCGACGACCTCGTCGAGCTCGGTGGAGACGACCAGCACCGGCACGCCGCTGTCGCGGGTGGCCACGATCTGGGTGTGGATGAACTCGATCGACCCGACGTCCACGCCACGGGTCGGCTGTGCGGCCACGAGCAACCGCAGGTCGCGGGACAGCTCGCGAGCCACGACGACCTTCTGCTGGTTGCCCCCCGAGAGGTTCCCGGCGTTCGTGGTGATGCCCGGCGCGCGGACGTCGTACTCCTTGAGCTTCTGCGTGGCGAACTCGTCGAGCTTGTCGAGCTGCAGGGAGCCGTTGCGCACGAAGGGCTCGTCGAAGCTGCGGTTGAGCATGAGGTTCTCGGCGATCGTCATGTTGCCGACCAAGCCGTCCTCCTGGCGGTCCTCGGGCACGAAGCCGACGCCGGCGTCGAGGATCTTGCGCACCGAACGGCCGACCAGCTCCTTGCCGTCGAGCTTGATCGAGCCGGTGACGTGGTCCTGGAGGCCGAGCAGAGCCTCGGTGAGCTCGGTCTGGCCGTTGCCCTGCACGCCCGCGACGGCGAGCACCTCGCCGCGCTTGATGGTGAAGCTCAGGTTGTCGACGTGCACGTGGCCGAGGGCGTCGATGACGCGGAGGTTGTCGACGACGAGGGCGTCCTCGCCGAGCTGGGGCGGGTCCTTGTGCACGGTCAGCTCGACGGGGCGGCCGACCATCATCGCGGCGAGCTCCTGGTTGCTCGCCGTGGGCGACGCCTCGCCCACGACCTTGCCGAGCCGGATCACGGTGATCTTGTCGGCGACCTCGCGCACCTCGCGCAGCTTGTGGGTGATGAAGACGATGGCCTTCCCGGCCTCCTTGAGCTGGCGCATGGTGCCCATCAGCTCGTCGGTCTCCTGGGGCGTCAGCACGGCGGTGGGCTCGTCGAAGACGAGCACCTCGGCGTCGCGCGACAGCGCCTTGATGATCTCGACCCGCTGCTGCACGCCCACGGGGAGGTCCTCGATGACCGAGCTGGGGTTCACGTGGAAGCCGAACTGCTTCGAGATCTCCGCGACCCGCTTGCCCGCGGCGTCGAGGTCGAGGGAGCCGGCGAAGCCGGTGGCCTCGTCGCCGAGCATGACGTTCTCGGCGACGGTGAAGACGGGGAGCAGCATGAAGTGCTGGTGCACCATGCCGATGCCGGCCGCGATGGCGTCGCCGGGACCGGTGAAGTGCTGCACCTCGTCGTCGAGCAGGATCTCGCCCTCGTCGGCGCGGTAGAGGCCGTACAGGACGTTCATCAGCGTGGACTTGCCGGCGCCGTTCTCACCGAGGAGACAGTGGATCTCGCCCGGCTCGACCGTCAGCGAGATCCTGTCGTTGGCGACCAGACTCCCGAAGCGCTTGGTGATGTCACGCAGCTCCAGCTTCATGGCGTCGCATCCTAGTGTCGGCCGGGGAGGGACTGGCCAGCTCGGCGGGCAAAGAGAGGCAAAGAGAAGGGGGAGGTAGGCCCGAAACGACCACCCCCCACACGGTGTATCTCCAGATCAACAACCCGGCAGGTAAGACGTGACCGGGATCGAGCCGGAGAAGAATCCGGCCGTCACCAGCTCCCGCACGTCGGACAACCTGT
>JAICRP010000188.1 GCA_025966445.1 Nocardioides sp. | reverse complement strand
GCGTTCTCGAACTCCATCGCCGGGTACATCGTGTGGGCGTAGTACGGGAGGTGCCCCGAGGTGTGGAACAACCCCTCCTTGGAGATGTGCGGGGTGCCGACGTAATCGAACCCCTCCTCGATGTGCCGCTGCCGGACGTAGTCCTCCATCACCCGCTTGATCACCCCGCCCTTCGGGTGGAAGACGGCGAGCCCGGACCCGAGCTCGTCGGGGAAGGAGTAGAGGTCGAGGTCACGCCCGAGCTTGCGGTGGTCGCGCTTCTCGGCCTCCTCGATCCGGTGCAGGTGCGCCTCGAGCGCCTCCTTCGACTCCCACGCGGTGCCGTAGATCCGCTGGAGCTGCTTGTTCTTCTCGTCGCCGCGCCAGTACGCCGCGGCGCTGCGCATCAGCTTGAACGCCGGGATCCGCTTCGTGGTCGGCAGGTGCGGGCCCCGGCACAGGTCGGACCAGGCCACCTCGCCGTCGCGGCGGATGTTGTCGTAGATGGTCAGCTCGCCGGCCCCCACCTCCGCACTGGCCCCCTCGGCCGCGTCCTCGGCGTGCCCGGCTCCCTTGAGCCCGATCAGCTCGATCTTGTACGGCTCGTCCTTGAGCTCGCTGATCGCGTCGCCGTCGGAGACCACCCGCCGGGAGAACCTCTGACCCTCCTTGATGATCTTGCGCATCCGGGTCTCGATCCTCTCGAGGTCCTCGGGCTTGAACGGCACCGCGACGTCGAAGTCGTAGTAGAAGCCGTTCTCGATCGGCGGGCCGATGCCCAGCCGGGCGTCGGGCCAGATGTCCTGGACCGCCTGGGCCATCACGTGTGCGGCCGAGTGCCGCAGGATGTCGTGGCCGTCCTTGGAGTCGATGGCCACCCTCTCGACCTCGTCGCCGTCGGCGAGCTCGTAGGCGAGGTCCTTGAGCTGCCCGTCCACCCGGGCCGCGACGACGTCGGGCTCCTCGGCGAACAGCTCCCAGGCCTTGGTGCCCGTCGTGACCGCCTTCTCCTCGCGCGCACCGGCGGTGACGAGGGCGATCTTGATGTCGGACACGGGCCTGCTCCCTTCTTCGTTGACGGCCAGCGGCTCGAACGTCGCTGCTTGAGGTGCGAGGAGCGTCAGCGACGAGCCTCGAAACCTGCGACTTCGATGCTATCGACCGGCCTCACTCGCCCGCGCGGCGGTTTCGCCGTGCGCACAACCAGCGGGGCTTTATCCTTCCTGCGACGGAAGCAGGGCGGACGGAGGCCCGGATGGCACGCGAGACCACGAGCTCCGGGGCCCGGCGACGCCGCTGGCCCTGGGTGCTGCTGGGCCTTGGCGTGCTCGTGTTCGTGCTCGTCGGGCTGGCGCTGCTGGCCCGGCCGATGATGGACGTGAAGCCCGAGGCCGACGCCGCGCGCGACGAGCTGGGCATGGCCCAGGACGCGCTCGAGGCCGAGGACCTCGACGCCGCCAAGGTCCACGTGGCCGCCGCTCGCGCCCACGTCGACGAGGCGTCCACGCTCGTCAACGGCTTCGGCGGCGACGTGTGGCGTTGGGTGCCGGTCGGCGGTGGCGCGATCCAGGACGTCCGCCACCTGGTGGGCGCCCTCGACCAGGCGACCGCGATCGCCGAGATCGGCACCGAGGTCTACCCCGAGCTGATGCAGAGCGACAGCCTCGTCCAGGACGCCCAGGTCGACCTGGACCAGCTCGACGGCATCCTCACCTCGCTCAACCAGGCCGGGCTGCACCTGCACGCCGCCGTCGACGACCTCGAGGCCGTCGAGGGCGACACGCCCTTCATCGGTGACAAGGTGCTCGAGGCACGGGACCAGGCGTGGGACAAGATCGAGCCGATCAGCACGACGTACGACGAGGCGGAGCCGGTCCTCGACGCGCTGCCCGACGTGCTGGGCGCCGAGGGCGACCGCAACTACATCGTCGCGATCATGAACCCGGCCGAGCTGCGCTACTCCGGCGGCGCCACCCTGACGCTCGTCCCGATGACGATGTCCGACGGCAAGATCGAGTTCGGCGACACCGTCACCAACGAGGACATCGCGGCCGGCGGCGACGGCAAGATCAAGTGGCCCAAGGTCAAGGGCAACCCGTTCCACACGCCGGGCAAGAGGGTCGTGATGAGCGCGACCTTCTCGCCGTACTGGTCGCAGTCCGGCGAGGAGCTGCTCCGCGCGTGGGAAGCCAGGTTCGGCCAGAAGGCCGACGGCGTGATCACCGTCGACCTGCAGGCGCTCGCGCGGCTGATGGACCTCACCGGTCCCGTGGAGGCCGAGGGCGTGGGCGAGCTCAACTCGGGCAACCTGGTGAAGGTGCTGGCGGGCAGCTACGACTTCTACGACAGCGAGGACGAGCGCCGGGCGATCAACGCGGCCGTCGTGCCGGCGTTCCGCGAGAAGCTCTTCCAGGGGGGCCAGTTCGCGGAGAAGTTCAAGGTGCTCGCGCAGGCCGCCAAGGGCCGGCACTTCGCCATGTACTTCCGCGACCCCCGGCTCCAGGAGGCCTTCCTCAAGCGAGGGCTCGCGGGCGACCTCAGCGACACCGACCACGACTACCTGGGCGTGTTCACCCAGAACCTCAACTCCAGCAAGTCCGACTACTGGCAGAACCGCTCGGTGACCTCCGACGTCCAGCTGGCCGCCGACGGCAGTGCCGAGGTCACCCTCACCACCACGGTGCAGAACACGTCGCCGACGTTCACCCCGCCCTGGACCGACAACCAGCCGGAGGACCCGGCGAAGGACCCTCGCTGGGGCTACTACACCCGCTGGGCCGGCAACGCGATCGCGGTCTTCCTGCCCAAGGGCGCGGAGGTCCAGGGCCAGGCGACGATCCGCGGCCTGCCGTTCAAGCCGATCGTCCGGTCCGTGCTCGACCGCCCGTACTTCTACCGCAAGGTGCTGCTCGAGCCCGGCGGCCAGGCCGTCGTCACGGTCAAGTACCGGGTGCCCAACGCCGCCACCGTCGACGGTGACACCCTCACCTACCACCTCGACATCGACCCCCAGGCCACCGTCAACCCCGAGAAGGTCGACGTCACCCTCCACCTGCCCGACGGGTACAGCGTCGCCGCGCCGCCCGCCGGCTGGACGCCGACCGATGCCCAGACGCTGCAGCTGCAGACGTTCCTCGACGACTCCCCCCGCTTCGAGGTCGTAGCCTCGAAGCAGTGATCTGACGTCACGCGGGTACGAGCGACCCGGCCGGTAGCCACTCCTCGACCAGGATCCAGCCGCCGGGTACGTCGGGGTCGGGCACCGGGTGCACCACGCGGCCCTGCCAGCCGGCCGCCGTCCGCCGCCACTCGATGAGCAGACCCGGCAGCCGGCCGTGCTCGTGCGCGACCCAGCAGTGCTTGAGGGCCTCCGGACCGCGCGGCGCGGGCGCCGCGGCGGCCTTGGTGGCGGCGATGCGCTCGGCCATGGTGCCGTAGCCGTGCCCCCCGCGCTTGTTCATGCCACCGGCCACCGTCTCAGTGTGTCACGGAAGTTCGAACAGGTGTTCGAGAGTCGGGAAATCAGCGCGGTTCCCCATCTCGCTGCCGGCGGACCCGCTGATCCCTAGAGTGGCCTGATCCGGGCGCCGCCGCTCGTGCGCGCCACGAGGGGGCGACATGTGGACGAGGCACCTCCTCGGAGCCGGCGTCGTGGCCCTGACCGCCGTCCTCACGAGCGGCCTCCCCGCGCACGCGGCCGACGGCGACGAGCAGGCCTTGGCCGAGCGGTTCGCCCCCGTGGTCCGGCTGGTGCAGCAGGACGCCGAGTGCGGGCCTGGCGAGCCGTACCAACCCAGCGCCGTCGAGCTCGTGCTGGGCGACAAGAGCGTGGCCCTGCGCGCGCCGTGGGACGACGAGGTCGTCGGCGCCGGTCCCACGGCCGAGGACCTCAGCGAAGGCCTCTTCGGCTACCACCTGGACTTCCCGGGCAACCCGCTCGAGGCGGGCTGCGACTACGAGGAGTGGGCGCGTGCCACCGGTGCGGGTGCCGTGCCGACGACGTACAGCCACGTGACGACCGAGGCGGGCCGGGACGGTCGGCTCGCCCTGCAGTACTGGTTCTTCTACCCCTACAACGACTACACGAACAAGCACGAGGGCGACTGGGAGATGGTCCAGCTCGTCTTCGCTGCCGACGACGCGGCGGAGGCCCTGGACCAGACCCCGATCGCCGTCGGCTACACCCAGCACGAGGGCCTCGAGGTCGCCCAGTGGGACGACCCGAAGCTCGAGATCGTCGACGGGACGCACCCGGTCGTGCACCCGGCCGCCGGCTCGCACGCCAACTTCTACGAGGACGCGCTCTACCTCGGCACGTCCGCCGAGCAGGGGTTCGGCTGCGACGACGCCCGCGACCCCGACGACGACCTGAGCCTCACCATCGCCGTCGTCCCGAGCGACCCGGCGGCCGCGAAGGCCGAGTACCCGTGGCTCGGCTTCGAGGGCCGCTGGGGCCAGCGCGAGGAGGCGTTCTACAACGGGCCGACGGGGCCGAACACCAAGACGAGCTGGACCCACCCGATCAGCTACCAGGAGCAGAACGGCCGCGACCTCAGCTACGCCGTGCCCGCCGGCGGCCTGTTCGGCACCTCGGCCACCGACTTCTTCTGCGACACCGTCGCGAGTGGCTCCGAGGTCGTCCGCAAGCTCGTCGACAACCCCGCCCGCCTGCTCGTCGTGCTGGCGCTGCTCGCCTTGTTCGCGGTCTGGCTGCTGCGCCGCACCACCTGGACCCCGGTCACTCCCCTGCGCATCGCCCGACGTCGGGCCGCCGGGCAGCTGCTCCGGGCGGCCGGACGGATGTACCGGTCGCGGTGGCGGTTGTTCATCGGCATCGGGTTCCTGACCGTGCCCGCCTCCCTCGTGGTGGCGGCGGCGCAGAGCCTGATCCTGGGCGGCTCCGCGGGTGGCGAGGCCGGCGGCCTCCGGGTCCTGGTCGCGGCGCTGCTGGCCTTCCTCGTGCTCGGGACGAGCATCCTGCTCGTCCTGGCGGCCACGACGCACGCGCTCGGCGAGATCGACCGCGGCGCCGAGGTCGGCGTACGCCGCGCGTACCGGCTCGCCCTCGCCCGCTGGCGACCTCTGCTGGGCGCCTTCCTGGTCGCGTCCGTCGCGGTGGGTCTCCTCACCGTCACCGTCGTGCTGTCCCCGCTGGCGGTGGTCGCCATCCTGCTGTTCGCCTTCTTCGTGCCCGTGATCGCGTTCGAGGACGCCGCGGCCGTGGCGTCGCTGCGTCGCAGCGCCTCGCTGGTGCGCCACCGGATCGTCAAGACCGCGCTGCTCCTGGCCACGTCGATCCTGGTGGCCGGTGCCCTGGGGCCGCTGCTCGGCACCATCCTGATCCTGCTCACGGGCGCACCGTTCCCGCTGGCCAACATCGTCGCGGGGGTCACGTACGCCGTGCTGATGCCGTACGTCGGCCTCACCGTGGCGTACCTCTACTTCGACGCGCGCATCCGGTCCGAGCTGGCGCACGACGAGGTACGGATGGCCGACGTGCTGCCCGCGGAGATCTAGCCGATCTCGCCGCCGCGCGGGATGACCAGGCGCACGCCGTCGGGGACGGCGCCCTCGACGAGGCGGCCCTCCAGCCAGAGCTCGATCGTGCCGGCCAGCTCCTCGGGGTGGCTGAAGTTCAGGGCGTGGGCGGCCTTCTCGATGAGCGCGACCGTCAGGTGCTCGGGGCTGAGGCGGGCGACCTCGCGGACGCGGGACGGCTTCGCCATCAGCGGGTCACGGCCGCCGATGACGGCCAGGGTGGGGACGGGTGTGTGGGTGAGGCGCTCCAGCGACGGGTACAGCGTCAGCTCGTGGAACAGACGCAGGCCGTTGATGGGCCCGAACCTCACGTAGTCCGGCACCGCGACGGGCAGCATCCTCGGACTCTCCCGGATGCCGTCGACGGCCAGCTGGCCGAGGGCCCGGACCAGGGGCCGGTTCTGCACGCCGCCCGCGGGTGAGACGAGCACGAGCCGGTGCACGCGCTCCGGCATCGAGTGTGCCACCTCGAGGCTGACCGGGCAGCCCATCGAGTTGCCGACCAGCACGGCCTTGTCGATGTCCAGGGCGTCGAGGACCGTCACCAGCGCCACGGCGAGCTCCGGGATGTCGAGGACGCGTGCGCGGCGCTCGCTGTGGCCGTAGCCCGGCAGGTCCGGCACCACGTTGACCCACCGCGCGGCGAGCCGCTCCGCGGTCGGCATGAGGTACGCGCCGGAGATCGCGAACCCGTGCACGTGCACGATCGGCACCCCGACCCCGCCCGTGCTGCGCCGGTAGCGGAGCCGCAGCCCGTCGACCAGCAGGGTCTCGCTCACCCACCCGCTGTCGCTCGGCACGGCCGGATCGTCCCACACCGTCGAGGGCCTCGGGGCGAGCGCGCTAGCGGACGCGGTCGAGCTCCTCGTCGACCATCGGGTCGCCCAGGGCGCCCGCCGGCATGAGGTCCAGCTCAGCGGCGATCCCGCGGTCGCACGCCGCGCGCACCGCGCAGGCGCGCACCCAGGAGGAGCGCCACACGTCCCGGCGGTCCTCGACGAGGTCCGCGAGCACCGCGTGTG
>JAICRP010000003.1 GCA_025966445.1 Nocardioides sp. | reverse complement strand
TGCCGATCAAGCTCTACCCGGGGATGAAGATCGGCCAGTTCTGCTTCTTCCGGCTGTCGTCGCCGTCCGACCATCCCTACGGCTCGGAGAAGTACGGCTCCCGCTACCAGGGCCAGCGCGGCCCGACGCCCTCACGGTCGTTCCAGAACTTCCACCGCACCGACATCTCCGAACGCTGAAGCACCCCCACAACGTCAGACGAACCGTGGCGTACGGGCCACGGTTCGTCTGACGTTGTGGGGGTGGAGGGGCGGCGTCACTTCTCGATGCGCTCCGCCAGGCGGTGCAGACCCTCGGCGACGCGGTGCCGGCGCGAGCCGGTGTGGAGGTGCGGCTCGGAGGCGCGGGCGACCCGCTCGCGGATGAGGTGGTGGGTGAGCTGCTCGTTGAGGTAGGTGTTGTCGTTCATGGCGGTGCTCCCTTGGAGTTGGTGATGGACGGTTGGTGGTGGATCAGACTTCGCGGAGCTCGATGTCTCCGCTGACGGTCTTGGCCCGCAGCTCGACGTAGTCGGCGCCCGGTTCGGGCTGGCCGGCGCCGCGCAGGTCGGAGTGGATCGAGCCGCTGACGGTGGTCACGTCGGTCCAGACCGGGATGCCAGCAGGGATGCCGATCATCACGTCGCCCGAGGCACCCTTGGCGTTGAACTTGCCCCGGGTAGCGGAGCCGATCTTCATGTCGCCGCTGCCGGTGCTCATCGAGACGCCGTCGCCGGCGTGGCCGATCTCGAGGTCGCCGGAGCCGGTCTTCACGACCGCCTGGCCGTTCGTCGTCCCGATCTCGACGTCGCCGGAGCCGGTCGACACCGAGAGGGTGCCCTCGGCGTGGGCCACGTCGACGTCGCCGGAGCCGCTCTTGACGCGGAGCTCGGCGCCGGCCCGGGTGAGCACGATGTCGCCGGAGCCCGTCTCGACGATCAGCGGGCCGTCGAACGTGTCGAGCCGGCAGTCGCCGGAGCCGCTCTTGACCTGGCCGTGGCCGAACGTGCCGTCGAGGGCGATGTCGGCGCTGCCGGTCTTGAGGACCGCGTTGCTGTGGATCGGGAGGCTGATCGTGACGGTGTACGCCTGCTCGCCGCCGAAGAACCCGCCGCGGTTGCCCTTGGGGCCGATCACGCTGATCTGCCGGCCGTCCTGACGGACCTCGACGCGCTCGGGGTCGCGGCCCTCGACCTCGACGGTGGTGGCGGTGGTGTCGGTGGCGGTGACCTCGACCTCGCCCTTGCCGAGCTCGACGTACAGGTCGACGGGCTCGTGGGTCTCGAACTCGTAGCTGCTCATGACTGTCTCCTGGGTGTGTTCGTCCGCGGGACCGGCCGGTGGCCGTCCCTGAGAGGGGTGGTGGGGTGCGGGTCCGGTCAGACCCAGCCGGTCATGCGGCGGTTGCCGCGCTGCTTGCCTCCCCCGAAGGGGTCGTTGCCGAAGAACGGGATGCTCGAGAGGTCGATGTCGACGTTGATCGCGCCGTCGCGGGTCGCGGCTCGGACGACGTTGACCAGCCAGGTGTTGAGGGACTGGCCGGACTTCGCCGCGGCGTCCTCGGCCTTGGTCTTGACGGACTCGGGGATCCGCAGCGTGATCCGGGCCAGGCCGCCCTCCTCGTCGTCCTCGCCGAGCATCGGCGGGGCGGGGGGAGCAGGCGGGGCCGGGACGGTGCTGGGCGCGTGGACGACGAAGTCGAGGTCACGACCGTCGAGCCGCACGTCGACGCCGCCGCTGGGCAGCTCGGCCGTGATCTCGGCGGCGGCCTGCGAGATGGCCTCCATCAGCGCCAGCCGGGCGGCCGGGTCGATCGCGTAGCTGAGTCGCTCCGCGACCTGCCGCGCCTCTGGCCCGGCGCCCTCGGCGGCGGCCAGCAGGTCCCGCTTGAGGGAGTCGACGTAGGGGGTGATGTCCATGGGCATCAGCATGACACCACCGTGATGTCATGTCAAGGCATTGATGACGTCATTTCGGCGTCAGATGATGTCAATCCGCGTTTGCCCAGGTCAGCACGGGTGTCACAGGTCGAACAAGGACCCGCCCTGGTTGATGTCGGCGTCGGTCCGGGGCGTGTGGGTCTCGCCGCTGGGCGCAGGCTTCGGCTTCTGCGCCGGCTCCGCCTCCGGCTCGTCGTCGGCGTCCAGGATGGTCTCGGGGTCCTCCGAGGCGGCCGGAGTGGCCTGCCGGCTGAGCTCGACCGGGTCGGGACGGTTGACGTCGAAGAGCGACTGCCCCTCGGGGATGTCGTCGCCGACCTCCCAGTCGGCCGCAGGCGCGGCCGGGGCGGCCGGTGCTGGTCCTGGCTCCGGCTCGCCGAGGTCGAAGAGCGAGGTGCCCTCGGGGATCTCGCTGCCCAGTGCGGGCTCCGACGACTGCTCCGACGACTGCTCCGGCGGCGGCGCGACCTTCGCGGGCTCCGGCTCCTCGTCGCCGACGTCGAAGAGCGAGGTCCCCTCGGGGATGGTGCTGCCGACCGCCGCGGTGGCCGCGGGCTCGACCGTCGCGGGCTCGGGCCGGGCCGCCTCCTCCTCCTCCTCGACCGGGGTGTCGAAGAGCGACGCCCCGTCGCCGAGCAGGGAGTCGCCCAGCTTGCCCTCGGCGTGCTGGGTACCTTCCACCTCGGACTTCGCCTCGGTGGCCTGGGGCATGTCGGCCTGCTCCTCGGCATCGCCGAACAACGAGCCGCCGCCGTCGTCGAACAGCGAGCCGCCGGCCGTCGCGGCCGGGGCGGCCGGCGGTTCGCTCGGTGGCTCACCGGGGGTCGGCGAGGAGTCGGACTCGCCGGCGGCGGGCGGTGCGGCGGGACCGGGCGCCGTACCGGCGCCAGACCCGACACCGGCTCTCGCCCGGGTCGCCGAGACGCCCTTCACCGAGGCGAGCAGCATCTGGGCCACGTCGAGCACCTCGACCGCCTCGCCGGCCTCGCCCTTGCTCTGCGCCGAGGTCAGCCCGTCGTCGAGCATGACCCGGCAGAACGGGCAGCCGACGGCGATCTGGTCGGCGCCGGTGGCGACGGCCTCGCGCGTGCGGTTCTCGTTGATCCGCTCGCCGATCCGCTCCTCCATCCACATGCGGGCGCCGCCGGCGCCGCAGCAGAAGGACCGTTCGGCGGACCGCTCCATCTCGACGTACTCGGCGCCGGGCAGCACCTGGAGCAGCTCGCGCGGCGGGCTGTACACCTGGTTGTGCCGGCCGAGGAAGCACGGGTCGTGGTAGGTGATCGAGCGCCTCGCGGCGCCCGCCCCGTCGGCGACCGGCGTCAGCCTGCCGTCGCGCACCAGCCGGTTCAGCAGCTGGGTGTGGTGCACGACCTCGAGCTCGAGCCCGAAGTCGCGGTACTCGTTCTTGAGGGTGTTGAAGCAGTGCGCGCACGTGGTGACGACCTGCTTGACCCTCGCCTCGGTGAGGGTGGCGACGTTCTGCTGCGCGAGTCCCTGGTAGACGAACTCGTTGCCGGCGCGGCGCGCGGCGTCGCCGGTGCACGTCTCGCCGTTGCCCAGCACGCCGAACGAGATGCCGGCCATGTTGAGCAGCTCGGCCACGGCGCGCGTCGTCTTCTTGGCGCGGTCCTCGTACGCCCCCGCGCAGCCGACCCAGAACAGCCAGTCGACCGACTCCAGCGACTCGAGGTCCTCGCCGACCACCGGCACGTCGAAGTCCAGGCCCTTGGCCCAGTCCATCCGCATCGTCGGCGACATGTTCCACGGGTTGCCCTTGCCCTCGAGGCCGCGGAACAGCTGGCTCAGCTCGGCCGGGAAGTTGTTCTCGACGAGCACCTGGTAGCGGCGCATGTCGATGATGTGGTCGACGTGCTCGATGTCGACCGGGCACTGGTTGACGCACGCGCCGCAGTTGGTGCAGGACCACAGGACGTCGGGGTCGATGACGCCGTACGACGCCTCGTCGGCGATGAGCGGACGCGCGGCCTCCGTCTTCACCGCGTCCGAGAGCCCGTCGCGGGCGGACTCGTCGGCCAGGATGTACGGCGCCTTGGCGAACGCGTGGTCGCGCAGGTCGAGGATCAGCATCTTCGGGGAGAGCGGCTTCTCGGTGTTCCACGCCGGGCACTGGGACTGGCAGCGGCCGCACTCGGTGCAGGTCGCGAAGTCGAGCAGGCCCTTCCAGGTGAAGTCCTCGACCGCGCCGACCCCGAGCTTGGCGTCCTCGTCGAGCTCCTCGAGGTCCTCCATGGTGACCGGCTTGCCGGCCGACATCATCGGCACCGCCGCGCCGAGGGCCACCGGCTGGCGACCGAACATCACGTTGAGCGGGGCGACGAAGATGTGGAGGTGCTTGGAGTGCACGACGATGACGAGGAACACCAGCATGACGCCGATGTGCAGCAGCAGGCCGATGCCCTCCAGGACCTCCAGCGTCTGGTGACTGAGCCCGTCGAGCAGGTTCCCGATGCCGATCGACACGAACGCGCCGCTCTCGTAGGGCAGGTTGCCCAGCGCCGAGGCCGCGCCGCGGAACAGGAACAGCGTCCAGATGACGTTGAAGATCATGAACAGCACGACCCAGGCACCCGTGAGGTGCGAGCCCTTGAAGCGCGACCGGCGACCGAGCCGCTCGGGCGAGTTGCGCAGCCGGATGATCGCGAAGGTGATGATGCCCGCGAGCGCCATCAGCGCGATGAAGTCCTGCAAGAACCCGAGCACGGGCCAATGGCCGATCACCGGGATCGCGAAGTCCGGGTTGAACAGCGCGCCGTATGCCTCGATGTAGACGGTGCCGAGGATCAGGAAGGCCCAGAACACGAAGAAGTGAGCGGCCCCCGGGAGGCTCCACTTCAGCAGCTTCTTCTGGCCGAAGACCTCCACGACCTGGCGCTTCGCCGCGGCGCCCAGGCGTCCGGTGACGCCCTCGACCCGTCCGGGCGCCGGCTGCCCGGAGGTGATCAGCCGGTTCAGGAACACGACCCGCCGGGCGACGATCGGCAGCGCGATCACGTTCATCAGCAGGCCGATGACCAGGACCCAGTTCACGCATGACTCCCAACGTCTGGCGGTTCGTCTCCGGCCTGCCCGAGCCTAGGGCCGAGCCCGGAGGGGCGGCAGTGGCTGGACGGGTGAGATGAATCCTACCGGCGGGTAACTTCGAGGCCGTACGCGCGGCGCGCGTTGCCGCCGGCCACCATCGCGCCGAGCCGGGTCGCGTCGGCCGCCGTGAGCTCGTCGCGCCGGACCAGGTCGGCCAGGACGCCGTTGAGGCCGCGGCGGAACAGCAGGCTCCCGAGCAGGTAGAGCTCCGGCAGCCCGAAGGCGTCGGAGGAGTGCAGCAGCTTGCCGAACGGCACCAGCTCGAGGGTCTCCTCGATCACCCGCCGCGACAGGGCTCCGGTGTTGTGCACCGCCAGGCCGACATCGATGAAGACGTGGTCGAAGACCTGGGCGAGGTAGGCCGCGTGCCGGTGGAACGGGTAGTTGTGCAGCAGCAGCACAGGCACGCTCTGCGAGGCGGTCGCGCGGAGGAAGGGCGTGAGGTGCAGCGGGTCGCAGCGCAGCAGGTCGATGTCGCTGTCGCCGTACCCGACGTGGAGCTGCAGCGGGAGGCCCGCGTCGATCGCGGTCCAGGCCAGCGCGGCGATCACCGTCGGGTCGGCGATCCGGTACGCGCCGGAGTCGTCGGGCCGGAGTGCGTTGAGCGCGACCAGCACGTCGGGCTCGCCGGGCCGCTCGCCGGGAAGGTCGAGGCCGCAGCGATACGCCGCGATGCTCTTGGCGGCGACCGCCTCGGACTCCGTGAGCCGCTGCCCGACGGCGGTCATCAGCTCGCCGACTGGAGTGCCGGCGGCCAGCAGGTCCTGGGCCGTCGTCTCGAGCCGGAGGACCTCGTAGGAGCGGGCCCCTGGGTCGGCCATGGCCGCGACCTCGGCCGGCGTGCAGATCTCACCGGGCAGGAGGCCGGTGTCGACGAGGAACGTGTCGATGCCGGACGCCACCAGCATCCGCCGGGCGACCTCGTCGTGGCCCAGCGCCCGGCGGCGCAACAGGTAGGTGTCGACGTCGGTGTGCGGCTCGAGCCCGAGCAGCGGGGCACAGTGCCGGCGGATCGCGACGCCGAGCAGCGAGTCGAACGACGACCCGGTCCAGCGCCCGACGCCGGAGCCCTCGTTCATCAGTCCCTCGAGGTCCGGCCGGTCGAGGTCCCGCAGCACCAGGCCGTGGCAGTGGTGGTCGACGAGCGTCCCGGCGACGTACGGCGTCTCGTCGTCGGGGTTCACGCCGTCTCGTCGACCTTCTCGAGCGACAGCGACAGGCGTCGCACCGCGCACCTCCTCCCGGGCGCCCACCCGATGCGGACTCCCTACGATGCGAGTGTGGAGCACGTCGCCGACCTGGACCAGACCGAGCGCGACGCCCGCGCGGCCACTGCCTCGACGCTGCTGGCGCCGCTCGCCGAGCGCGGCGTGGTGGGTGTCGCGACCACGTTCGTCGACAACTCCGGCGTCGCCAGGGTGAAGGCCGTCCCGCTCAGCCGCCTGCCGCACCTGGCCGCCTGGGGGGCCGGTTCGTCGGTCTCGTTCGACCGGTTCCGCTTCGACGACTGGATCGCCGGCGACGGCGCCGGGCGCGAAGCCGTCGGCGACCTGCGCGTGATGCCGGACGTAGGTCGCGTAGTGCCGCTGGGCGGTACGTCCGGCTGGGCCTGGGCCCCCGCCGACCGCTACCAGCAGGACGGCACGCCGCACGACCAGTGCGGCCGGCTGCTGCTCGCCTCGCTCCTCGGAACGCTGGCCACCCAGGGCATCACCGTGAAGGCCGCGGTCGAGCTCGAGTGGGTGGTCAGCCACGATGTCGGCGACGACTCCGACGACGATTTCAGGCCCGCCGCGCGCGGGCCGGCGTACGGCATGGCCCGGTTGGTCGACGCGTCCGACTACGCCGCCGACCTGCTCGCGGCCCTGGCCGACTCCGGCGTGGTGGTCGAGCAGTTCCACCCCGAGTACGCGCCGGGGCAGCTCGAGCTCTCCGTCGCCGCCGAGGACCCGGTGTCCGCGGCCGACACCTCGGTGCTGGTGCGCAGCGTCATCGCGGCGGTCGGGGTCCGGCACGGCCTCCGCACGTCGTTCTCGCCGAAGGTCGCCGTGCCCGGCGTCGGCAACGGTGGGCACGTGCACCTCTCGCTGTGGCGGGACGGCACGAACCTGATGTCCGGTGGCCCCGACGCCCGCCTCGGGTTGACGGCCGACGGCGAGGCGTTCGCTGCGGGGGTCCTCCAGCACCTGCCCGCCCTGATGGCGGTCGGCGCACCCGGCGTCACGTCGTACCTCCGGCACGTGCCCTCGCACTGGGCGGGGACCTACGCCTGCTGGGGGCTGGAGAACCGCGAGGCCGCCGTGCGCATGGTCACCGGGTCCCCCGGGGCGACCTCGTCGGTCGCCAACGTCGAGGTCAAGTGCTTCGACCTGCACGCCAACCCGTACCTCGTGCTCGCGGGCCTGATCGGCGCCGGCCTCTCCGGTCTGGCCGCCGGTGCCTCGCTGCCCGACCCGGTCGACGTCGACCCGGCCGTCCTGTCGTCCGACGAGCTGCAGTCGCGAGGGATCAAGCGGCTCCCGCAGTCCCTGCGCGAGGCCGTGGACGCCTTCGCGACCGACGCGGTGGTGCAGTACGCCCTCGGTGCCGCGTTGTCGGCCTCGGTCGTCGCCCTCCGCGAGTCGGAGCTGGAGCTCTTCGACGGCCAGTCCGACGAGACCGTCGCGGCCGTGACCCGCTGGCAGCGCTGACGGCGGTCAGCGCAGGATCGTGATCCCCTTCGCCGGGCTGGTCGCCCGCAGCGTCGTGGCCGTGCCATCGACCAGCGCGCGAACCTTCACCTTGTCGCGTCCGGGGACGCGGACGACGTAGGCCAGCGCGTAGCGGCCCTGCTGGGAGACGGTGGTCCTGCCGATCGAGCGCCACTGGCCGCGGAGGAAGCCCTGGAGCCGGACGGACTTCCCCTGCTTGCCCGGCCGGACCTTGCCGCTGAGCGTGACCGTGCCGCCGGGACGTACCTGCTTCTTCGAGAGCTCGAGGGTCACCTCCGGTTGAGGCAGCACGTCGATGGCGCGGGCTGCTCCGAAGCGCGCGGACCGGCTGCTCGAGGTGGTCGCGGTGCCGGCGTACGCGACGAGCACGAACCCCAACCTCTCGACCTCGGGGATCTTCAGGCGGTACTTCCCCGTCGACCGGGTGGTCGCCCTCCCGACGGAGGAGCACTCGCTGATCGGGGTCCGACGGGTGTCGCAGCGGTACGCGAGCACCTCCTGGTCGCCGAGGCCGACACCCGTGCCCTGGTCGGTCACCGAGCCGATGACGAGGCTGCCCTCCTTCTGCTTGCCGCGCACGGCAGCCGCGCCGATCTCGACCTGCAGCGCGGTGCTCCTCGCGCCGGCACTGTCGAGCACGCTGACCAGCGCGACGACCGGGCTGGCGACCGGGTACGTGTGCGACGTGCTGGCGCCGGCGAGGGCCTTCGCGCCGTCACCGAAGACGTACTCCAGTGACGCCGTCCGCCCGGCGACCGCCGCGGTGGGCGGCTTCATCGTGAACGTGAAGGCCCTGGGGTTGGTCGGGTCCGGCACCACCGACACCAGGTCGGCGGGGGCCGGACAGTCCTTGACTCCCTGAGGGAACGAGCTGGCCGCGGTGGCGGTGCCCCGCGCGTCGGCCGCGAGCGTGGCGCTGACCGTCGTGCAGGTCGGCGACTGGCGGACGAAGGCGACGGGCGGGTTCACCGCGCCGGCGGCCGCCTCGGTGACGAGGCCGTTGAGGTCGAGCGCGACGGCGTTGAGCGACAGCTCCGCTGAGAGGTACCCCACCGGAGGCGTCACGGCGGGGCGGGTGTCCATGGTCAACGTCGGACCGGTGGTGGCGGTGGCCGGCGAGAAGGTGAGCGGGGTCGTGGTCGTGCTGGGCAGCAGCTCGCCGTCGATGCGCACCGTGAGCTCGGCGGTGATCGCACCCCCGGCACCCGTGGTGACGCGGGAGATCCCGAAGGTCGCCCTTTTGATGGTCGTCGGGAGCACACCCCCGACCTCGACCAGCCCCGTTCCGGAGCCGGCCGGGCAGGCGGCGGCGAAGTCGGTGGCGGCGGCGCAGCCGCTTGCGGTGGCCGCCGTGCCGGCGAGGTACGCGCCGAGCGGCAGCTGATCGGGAGCCGTGACGGCGAACGCCTTGGACGACGTCGAGCCCAGCACCGCCGAGACCTTCGTGAGCCACGTGGACTTGTCGGTGGCGACGGCGGAGGAGGTGTCGGTGAACCGGAGCGCCAGGTTGGTGGGCTGGGCGGCGGCGGTGGTCGGCTGCGTCGGCGCGAGGGCGTCGTACGTCACCAGGTCGAACGTCACGCAGAACGCACCCGTGCAGGTGTTCTGGGGCGCCGGTGCGGCGGCGTGGACGGGCTGGACGAGCGTGCCGGCGCTCACCAGCAGCGCCACCAGGCCCGCTGCTCGCGCGGTACGACGGTTCATGGGGTCCCTCCCGACGTGTCGTGCCTCTGCACGTTCAACGACACCGTGCCCTCGAGGTCACTGCCGGTCCAGGCCACCGAGCCGCCGGCCGAGGGCCGACGCCGTCCGCCGCACGGCCGCCGCCAGGTTGGTCACCTCGCCGTCGGCGAACGTCAGCGCGATCCCGGCGACCGGGTGCGCGTTGTGGTCGAGGGCCGCGGAGGCGACGCTCGACAACCCCGGCGTGACCTCACCCTCCTCGATCGCGTATCCCCGCTGCCGGGTGTCGCTGAGCAACGTGCGCAGCTGGCTGAGGCTCCGCGGACCGGTGCCGTGCCGGTCGACGAACGCGCCCGCGTCGGGATAGAGCGCGCGTACCTGGGCCGAGGGCAGCGCCGCCAGGATCGCCCGACCGCTCGCCGTCAGGTGCGCCGGGAGCCGGACCCCGACGTCGGTCACCAGCGGAGGCCGGCCGGGGGCCCGTTCCTCGACGACGTAGAGCACGTCGCGCCCGTGCAGGACGGCCAGGTGCGCGCTCTGGCCGGTCGTGTCGGCGAGGTCGGCGAGCAGCCGACGGGCGATCCGCTGCAGGGGCTCCTGCCGCGTGTACCCGCTGCCCACCTCGAACGCCGCCACCCCCAGCCCCCACCGGTGCTCCTCCGCCAGGTGCGCGACGAACCCCTCCTCGGCCATCGCGGTGAGCAGGTGGTACGCGGTGCTGCGCGGCAGCCCGCACGCCCGCATGATCCGGTCGATCGACGTCGGCTCCGGCTGGCTCGCCAGGAAGCGCAGCACGCGCAGGGCCCTGGTCGCGGCAGGTACCTGGCCCATGGCAGCTCCTTCGGGGTGGCGGTTTCGAGGCTCGGGCCTGGCGGCCCTCATACCTCAACCACCGAGCCCACTAGTCTCGCATCCGAGACGGCTCCAGCGCTTCCCCCTCTGCCGCTGGGTGCCCGCGCGGGAGTTGCATGGGGCCATGACGGTGCAGGTGGACGTGGGGCCGATGTCGATCGCCGACGTGGTCGAGGTGGCTCGGGGCGGTGCGCCGGTGGCGCTGACCGCGGAGGCGGTGACGGCCATCGAGCAGGCGCGCGGAGTGGTGGAGCGGCTGGCGGCGGCGAGCGAACCGGCGTACGGGATCTCGACGGGGTTCGGGGCGCTGGCGACCCGGCACATCCCGGCCGGGATGCGCGAGCAGCTCCAACGCTCGCTGGTCCGCTCCCACGCCGCCGGGTCCGGGCCCGAGGTCGAGCGCGAGGTGGTCCGCGCGCTGATGCTGCTGCGACTCTCGACGCTGGCGACCGGGCACACGGGGATCCGCCGCGAGACCGCCGAGCTGATGGCGGCGCTGCTGTCGGCGGGGATCACGCCGGTGGTGCGGGAGTACGGGTCGCTGGGCTGCTCCGGCGACCTGGCCCCGCTCTCGCACTGTGCGCTGGCGCTGATGGGCGAGGGCGAGGTGCGCGACGCCGAAGGCACCCTCCTGCCGGCGGCCGACGCGCTGGCCGCCGCCGGGCTCAGCCCCGTCGAGCTCGAGGCGAAGGAGGGCCTGGCCCTCATCAACGGCACCGACGGGATGCTGGGGATGCTCGTCCTCGCGATCACCGACCTGCGGATGCTGCTGCGGACCGCCGACGTCGCCGCGGCGATGAGCGTCGAGGCGCAGATGGGCACCGACCGGGTCTTCGCCGCCGAGCTGCAGGAGCTCAGGCCCCAGGTGGGACAAGGGCTCTCGGCCGCCAACCTCCGCGCCGTGCTCGCCGGCTCGGGCGTGATGGCCAGCCACCGGGAGGACATGTTCCACCGGGTGCAGGACGCGTACTCGTTGCGCTGCTCCCCGCAGGTGCACGGAGCCGCCCGTGACACCGTCGAGCACGCCGCCACCATCGCCGGACGCGAGCTGGCCTCGGCGGTCGACAACCCGGTGGTCGTCGGCGACGAGGTCCGCAGCAACGGCAACTTCCACGGCGCCCCGGTGGCGTACGTGCTCGACTTCCTCGCGATCGTCGCTGCTGACACGGCGTCGATCAGCGAGCGGCGGACCGACCGGTTCCTCGACCGCGCCCGCAACCACGACCTGCCGCCCTTCCTCGCCGACGACCCCGGCGTCGACAGCGGCCACATGATCGCGCAGTACACACAGGCCGCCATCGTCTCGGAGATGAAGCGGCTCGCGGTCCCCGCCTCCGTCGACTCGATCCCGTCGTCGGCCATGCAGGAGGACCACGTGTCGATGGGCTGGAACGCTGCGCGGAAGCTGCGTCGCTCGGTCGACGGCCTGTCCCGCGTCGTCGCGATCGAGCTGCTGACCGCCGCCCGCGCGCTCGACCTCCGTCGTCCGCTCGAGCCGGCCGCCGGCACCGGCGCCGTGGTCGACCTGCTGCGCGCGAACGGCGTGCAGGGTCCGGGCCCCGACCGCTACCTGTCCCCGGAGATCGAGGCCACGGTCTCCCTCGTCCAGTCCGGCGCGGTGCTCGCCGCCGTCGAGTCGAAGATCGGAGAACTCCAGTGAACGATCGCCTCCCCATCCACGCCGCGACCGGCACCGACCTGACTGCCAAGTCCTGGCAGACCGAGGCGCCGCTGCGGATGCTGATGAACAACCTCGACCCCGAGGTGGCCGAACGCCCGGAGGACCTCGTCGTGTACGGCGGTACGGGCAAGGCTGCCCGGAGCTGGCCGGCGTACGACGCGATCGTCCGCTCCCTGCGCGACCTCGAGGACGACGAGACCCTCCTGGTGCAGTCGGGCAAGCCGGTCGGCGTGATGCGCACCCACGAGTGGGCTCCCCGCGTGCTGATCGCGAACTCCAACCTGGTGGGCGACTGGGCCAACTGGGAGGAGTTCAGGCGGCTCGAGGACCTCGGCCTGACCATGTACGGGCAGATGACCGCCGGGTCGTGGATCTACATCGGCACGCAGGGCATCCTGCAGGGCACGTTCGAGACGTTCGCGGCGGTCGCCGACAAGCGGTTCGGCGGCACGCTGGCCGGCACGATCACGCTGACGGCCGGCCTCGGAGGCATGGGCGGCGCGCAGCCCCTGGCCGTCACCATGAACGACGGCGTGGCGATCTGCATCGACGTCGACCAGACGCGCATCACCCGCCGCATCGAGCACCGCTACCTCGACACCCAGGCGTCATCCCTCGAGGAGGCGGTGGAGATGGCAGTCGCCGCGCGTGACGAGCGGCGGCCGCTGTCGATCGGCGTGCTCGGCAACGCGGCCGAGCTGTTCCCGAGGCTGCTGGAGATGAAGGCGCCGATCGACGTCGTCACCGACCAGACCTCGGCGCACGACCCGCTGTCGTACCTGCCCGTGGGCGTCGCGTTCGACGACTGGCACGACGCGGCCGACCGCGACCCGGCCGGCTTCACCAAGGACGCCCAGGCGTCGATGGCCGCGCACGTACGGGCGATGGTGGAGTTCCAGGACGCCGGTGCCGAGGTCTTCGACTACGGCAACTCGATCCGCGACGAGGCCCGCAAGGGCGGGTACGACCGCGCGTTCGAGTTCCCGGGGTTCGTGCCGGCCTACATCCGGCCGCTCTTCTGCGAGGGCAGGGGGCCGTTCCGCTGGGCCGCACTCTCCGGCGACCCGGCCGACATCGCCGCCACCGACCGCGCGATCCTCGAGCTGTTCCCCGACAACGAGCGGCTGCGGAAGTGGATCACGATGGCCGGCGAACGGGTGCACTACCAGGGGCTGCCGGCGCGGATCTGCTGGCTGGGGTACGGCGAACGGCACCTGGCCGGCCTCAAGTTCAACGAGATGGTGGCGTCCGGAGAGCTGAAGGCGCCCGTCGTGATCGGCCGCGACCACCTCGACTGCGGCTCGGTCGCCTCGCCCTACCGCGAGACCGAGTCGATGCTCGACGGCTCGGACGCCATCGCCGACTGGGCGATCCTCAACGCGCTCGTCAACACCGCGTCGGGGGCGACGTGGGTGTCGTTCCACCACGGCGGCGGCGTCGGCATGGGTCGCTCGCTGCACGCCGGGCAGGTGTGCGTGGCCGACGGCACCGCGCTGGCGGCGCAGAAGATCGAGCGGGTGTTGACCAACGACCCGGCCATGGGCGTCATCCGGCACGTCGACGCGGGGTACGACCGGGCGGTCGAGGTCGCCGCGGAGCGCGACGTACGGGTGCCGATGCGGGGCTGATCCAGATCAGGCCGGGTCGGTGCGGCGCGGTGCGGTCTCCTGCTCGTGCGCAGGGTCGACGGTCGCCGTCTCGTCGGTGTGGCGGCCCCACCTGCTCGACTCGGGGTCGACGGTGGTGCTCTCACCGGTGACCGTGTCGTCGTCGTGCGTGGTGTCGGTCGCGGTCGTGGTGGCCCCCGCGGCCGGCGACGTCGGTGCGGCGGGTCGGTAGTCGTCCGAACGCGTGTTGACGTCGGGGTCGACCCGGTCGGCGGCACGGACCTGGTCCTCGACCCGAGCCTCCTCGACCTGCACACCCTGCTTCGCCTGGAGGGCGGCCTCCTCGGCACGCGCGGCCTCGGCGCGGGCGACCTCTGCCCGAGCGGCCTGCTCGTCGGCCTCGCGGCGCGAGGCCTCGACGCTGGCGGTGCGCTCGGCGGCCTCGGTGCGCAGGCGCTCGGCCTCCTCACGCTTGGCAGCGGTGCGCTTGTTGCCCATGAGTGCGACGGCGACGCCGATGACGATCACGGCGATGACGACGATGAGGATGATCCAACCAACAGTGCCCATCGCTCCACGGAACCAGAGTTCGGGCGACGAGTGACCACCCGCGAGGGTGGGTTCAGGGCAGGTCGTCGAAGGCGGGGATCCGCCAGCGACGCAGGTTCTGGAACAGCTCGGCCTGCTCGATCGCGTCGTCGAGGGCGTGGTGCGTGTGCGGTCGCTTGGGGACCACCTCGTCGGGCAGGTGCCTCTTGCCGAGCTCGTCCAGGACGCGGTGGGTGCCGACGTACACCATCGTCTTCATGTCCAGGGCGGAGGCGAACGAGAAGGGCGAGCCGATCTCGGAGAACGAGTGGAAGTACCACGTCAGGAACATCCAGTCGTAGCCCATGGGCCAGCCGACGAAGACCGGCCGCCGGCCGGCGGCCAGGTCCAGCACCCAGCGGGCGGCCTCGGTCATCGCGTCCGCGGGGTCGGCGCCCTCGGTCTTCAGTCGCTCGCGGTCGATCCCGCTCCCCGCGATCGCGTCGAGCGCGCCCTGCTCGAAGCGGTCGGAGATCGGCTTGAGCTCGCGGTAGAAGCGAGCCGACTCCGGCTGGATGGGCCGGAAGGTGCCGGAGGCGTCCTGCTCCCCGGCGATGCACATGCCGAGCGAGAGCATCGAGTACGGCCCCGGGATCGGGCCGTCGGCCTCGATGTCGGCGGAGATGTAGGCGTCCGCGCGGACCGATGGCGGGGTCTCGAGCTCGTCGGGGGCCTCGTCCTCGGACGTCGTGGTCACGGCTGGTGGCCCGGCGCTTCCTTCAGGATGAGGTCGTAGACGGACGTGAGGCCAGGGGACTCGGCGATCTTCTGCTGGAAGTAGCTGCTCACCTGGACGTTGGAGGCCACCGCGATCCGGTCGGCCGCGGCGATCAGCTCGTCCTCGTCCATCTCGGGCAGCCGTCGAACCAGGTCCAGGATCTCCTCGCGGTCCTCACCGCTGTAGCAGTCGGCGATGGTGCCCTCGAGGGCCGCGAGCTGGGCGACGATCGTCTCGCGGTCGAGCCGGTCGGCGCGGATGGCTTCGCTGAGCGCGTGCATGGTTCCGCCGACCTGGTAGAGCCGGGCCGGTGGGTCGTCGAAGAGCTGCCGCAGGTACGACGCATCGGCGTCGCGCCGCAGGATCCGGGTGATGTTGTAGAGCCGCTTGGCGACCTTGCCGTAGTTCTCGTGTCCCTCCGTGGAGTACCGGGCGATCTCGCCCGCGATCTGCTCGAGGTAGTTCTCCAGGCCGTCCGGCGAGACGTGCTGGACGAGCCGTTGCACGTCGATCTGGCTCTCGGGGTCGAGGTAGACCTCCTGGTAGAAGCTGTCGAGCACGCCGTCGAGGGCCACGATCGACCCGTCCGGTGCCTCCCAGGTCGCGTCGATCACCTTGGAGACCGGCACGACCCGGTCGCGGTCACGGTCCGCGAACACCCAGTCCAGCTTGACGAAACCGGGATCCATGGCGACCTCGTGCATCCGCAGCCGGTGGCTCTCACCGGTGGCGTCGACGACCCGCACGACCCGTACGTCGATCTCCTCGAGGCCCCAGGTGATGGGCGAGCCCTGCGACACCGGCTCCTGCTCGCGGCTGTACGCCGCGGGGTACAGACCGAGCTTCATCTCGACGAACTGCAGGTGTGGGTTGGTGAACGTCCGCGCCACGGACTCGATCATGGTCGCGGCCAGGATCTCGACGGCGTCCTCGCGGGTGGGTGCCTGGATGTGCACACGCTCGAAGAAGTCGCAGTCGCCGGGGAACAGCTGGAACTTCGACTGCGCCGCGCTGCCCGCCAGCGCCATCGCGCTCCGCACCGACTCGCGGGCCTGGGTGCGGATCATGTCCGCGATGCCCCGCACGGCCTCGACCCCGGAGGCGTCGAAGTCGCCGACCACGTCGTCGAGGCCGAACACACCACCGCGTTGGACGAACCGTTCCTTCTCGTGCATGCCCCCATCCTGGTGGGCGGGTGGTCTCGCGGCCATGAAATCGGGTGATCGATCGGGACGGGCCCTCCCTACGATGACCAGCCATGGACATCTCGACGTTCTACGCGTTGTTCTCGGCGACGTGCTTCACCCTGCTCGGACTCTGGTGGAACGTGCTCCAGCTGAACACCGCGTGGGTGGGCGTCGAGGACGAGCGTCGGGCCGTGGGCGGGGTGTACCTGACCTTCCTGCTGCCCGCCCTGATGGGGCTCTTCGCCCAGGTGGGCGGCACCGAGACCCCGGCCATCTGGCGGGTCAGCTTCGTCGGCGTCGCGATCGTCGGGTGCCTCTCGACCTTGCGGATCCTGCGCGTGCTGCGCGCGGCCAGCGACCCGCAGCCACGGGCGAAGTACTTCGCGACCCTGGCGATCTACCTCTCCGTGGCGATCATCGGCGCCTACCCGGAGATCGCCAAGGGGATCGGCATCCTGCCGATCCAGGCCGAGGCGATCCTGCTGATCCTGCTGGTGCTCGTCGGTCACGGCCTGGTGTGGGACTTCATGGTGCGCCGGCCCCCGGGCGGCACGCACGTGCGAGGCTCCGACGGGTGACTCCCGAACGGCTCGCGGCGCTCGCCCGCGTCGCCGACGCCCTGCCTGACCTCGACCGACCTCTCCTCGTGGCCGTCGACGGCGGTGACGGAGCCGGGAAGACGTGGTTCGCCGACGACCTGTCCCGGCACCTGGACGGGACCGGCCGGGTGACGGTGCGCGCGACGGTCGACGACTTCCACCACCCGCGAACCTTCCGCCACGAGCTCGGTCGCACCGGGGAGACGGTCTGGGCGCGGTCGTTCGACTACCGGGCGCTGCGCCGCGAGCTCCTGGACCCGTGGTGCCAGGGTCCCGGATCGGCGTACCGCTGTCGCCACCACGACCTCGCCACCGACGCCCTGCTCGACGAGCCGCGGCTGGCCGTGCCCGACCACGGCGTCCTGGTCGTGGACGCGGTCTTCGCCCAGCGCGAGGAGCTCCGCGACTGCTGGGACCTGGTCGTGTGGCTGGAGGTGGGCGACGAGGAGCGCGTACGCCGGATGGCCGCGCGCGACGGCGTCGCCGCGGACCCCGGCCACGACGACCAGCGCAGGTACCTCGACGCCCAACGTCTCTACCGCGACGCCGTCGACCCCGTCCGCTCCGCCGACCTCGTCGTCGACAACACCGACCCGGACCGACCCGTCCTCGTCGGTCGACCCGTCGTCCCGCCCGGCTGGCACCGCACCCCGCACGGCCTGCGTCGCGTCGTCACCACCGACCCGGAGACCGCCGAGCGGATCAACCGCCTGCTGGGTGGTGGCTGACCCAGGTGCCCCGGGACGTCATACGAACGGGTCGCCAGGGCGACCAGAACGTATGACGTTGTCCGCCCTCAACGTCCCGTGCTCGTCCAACCCGACCGGGATGGGGTCGGTGATGTGGAAGTTCAGCGCGCCCTTCGGCTCGGTGTTGAGGAACCCGACCAGCGCCCACGTCCCGTCGCGGCGCTGGACGAGGGGCGCGGCGAAGAGGTCGGGCTCGGCGGTGAAGGGGCGGGCGAGGCCGACGTCCCACGGACCCGTCGCCGACGTACCCGGGACCGACCAGGTGCAGTAGTCGCCGGTGGCCGCGCGGCGTTCGGCCGTCATCTCCTGCGGATGGCAGGTGAACACCAGCACCCAGCGGCCCTCGACCTGCTTGACCTGGGCCACCTCGAGCTGGCCGAAGCCGAACCCGGCGTCGCACACCGGCGGCCCGAGCTCCCAGTGCCGGAGGTCGTGGGAGCGCGCGTGGGCGAGGACGCCGTCGTCGTGGGGCCCGTGGGTGAGGGAGCGGGCGGTGACGAGCATGTGCCAGCCGTCGCCGTCGGGGTCACGGAAGACCTGGGGGTCGCGCCAGGTCTCGCTGGCGGTGACGTCCTCGGGGAGGGTCTGGTACCAGCGCGGGTCGGCCACCAGCAGCGGTGAGGTACCGACCTTGCGCCAGGTGACCAGGTCGTCGGACTCGGCGAGGCCGACGCGTTGGTCCCTCACGCCGTACCCGCGGGTGCTGGTCGCCGTGTAGAACGTCCGCCACACGCCGTCGTCGCCGAGCACCGTCGAGCCGGTCCAGATCGACAGGTCGTCCCACGACCCCGGCGTCGGGCCGAGGGCCTCGGGGAGCACCTCCCACGAGACCAGGTCGGTGGACACCGCGTGGCCCACCGTCGCGTTGAGGTGACGTCGCCCGGCATCCCCGAGCGATCGCGGCGCCTGGAGGTAGAACAGGTGGTACGCATCGCCGTCGTCGGCGATCCAGCTGTCCCAGAGCCAGTGGGTCTCGCTCCTGAGCACGGCGGCACCCTAGTCCTTGCCCACGTGCGGCCTGCCTGACAATCTGCGCAGCGTGGACATCAGCCTCATCGGCGCCCCGACCGACGTCGGCGCCAGCGTCGTGGGCTGCCGCCTCGGGCCCGGCGCCCTGCGCCTCGCCGGCATCCAGCAGTCCCTGGAGAGGTTCGGGGCGACCGTCACCGACCGCGGCGACCTGACCGGCCCGACGAACCCGATGGCGCCGCCGGTCGATGGCTATCGGCACCTGCCCGAGGTGATCGCCTGGAACCGGGCGGTGCACGACGCGGTGTACGCCGAGGTGTCGGCCGGCTCGATGCCGGTCATGCTCGGCGGTGACCACTGCCTCGCGATCGGCTCGGTGGCCGCGGTCGCCCGGCACTGCCGCGAGCAGGGCCGGCCGCTGCGGTTGCTGTGGTTCGATGCCCACGCGGACTACAACACCGCGTCGATCACGCCGTCGGGCAACATGCACGGAATGCCCGTGGCCGTGCTGACCGGCCACGGTCCGACGGAGCTGGTCGAGATGTCGGGTGCGGTGCCTGCGATCGCCCCCGGTGACGTCCGCCAGATCGGCCTGCGCGACGTCGACCTGGGCGAGAAGCACCTGCTGCACGAGCACCGCATCGAGGTCTTCGACATGCGGTACCTCGACGAGGTCGGTGTGCGCGAGGCGATGCGGATGGCGCTCGACGACCTCGAGCCCGACACGCACGTGCACGTCAGCCTCGACCTGGACTTCCTCGACGACACGATCGCTCCAGGGGTCGGGACCCCTGTCCGCGGCGGACCGACCTACCGCGAGGCCCACCTCTGCATGGAGATGGTCGCCGACACCGGCAGGCTGGGCAGCCTCGACATCGTCGAGCTCAACCCGGCCCTCGACGTGCGGAGCGAGACCGCACGGCTCGCGGTGGACCTGGTCGAGAGCCTCTTCGGCAAGAGCACCCTGCTACGCGTGCACCGCTGAGGTCCCCGGCTTCAACGTGAACGCCAGCCCATAGATCACGCCCACGACGATGAGCAGGTTCCCGTACCCGGTCAGCAGCGCGGCGTACTCGAGGCAGCCTCCGACGATCGCCCCCATGATGTTGATCGCGAACGCGGCCTGCGAGTCGGCGGCCTCCTTGAACCTCTTGGCGAACGCGATGTTGGCCAGGTAGATCGGCATGAACGCCAGCAGCACCGCGACCACGAGTCGGGGGACGAACGGCAGGGGCAGCAGCCAGTCGGGCCGGACGAGGTACGCCACCGCCAAGGACAGCGCGATCCCGGCGAAGACCACCGCGAGGGGTGGCGTGCGAACCCGTCTCTCCGTCTCGACGGCGGCCAGCACGATCACCAGCACGCCGGCGAACACCAGGGCGTTCACCAGCCAGGTGGTGCCGAACAGCATCGCGAACGTCGCGACGTTCTTGGTCTCCAGGAGCAGGAACGCGGCGCCCATGAAGAACAGGTCGGCGTAGGGCCGCATGGACCGGAACGTCCCGCCGAGCGCGCGCAGCGCGATCACGGAGACGAGCAGGATCCCCCCGATCGCCCAGAGGTAGAGGCTCGGGAAGCCGTCGCCCTTGAAGTAGAGGAACGGGCGGTCGTCGGTGGCCGGCGCGATCACCGCGCCCGAGGGCTGGTACGTCGTCTCGCACTGCTGGTTGGCCGGGTCGACGGCGACCGTGACGACGGCCTGGGCGCCGGCGAAGGTGTCCACGCACGGCGTGTGGTCGAAGACGTCGGAGGCGGTGCCCGCCAGCCGGTCGATCAGCCACACCTCGCGGTAGTAGTTGTACATCGCGAACGCACCGTCGGGCTTGAGGTGGTCGCGGGCCTCCTCGATCGCCCGGTCGGTGAACAGGAACGACTCGAGGCGGATCTGCGAGGCGCCGCTGACGAGCGTCAGCGAGTCGGGCAGCGCGAAGAGGATCAGGTCGTACTTCTTGTCGGTGCCGGTCAGGAACGCCCGCCCGTCGTTGACGTGCCGGGTCACTCGCGGGTTCTGGTAGGCCCGGTCGGGGTTGCGCTCGACGCCGATCTGCATGATCCGCGGGTCGATGTCGACGGCGTCGATGTGGGTGGCACCCTTGGACAGCGCGATGGCCACGTCGGAGCCCGAGCCCGCGCCCACGATCAGCACGTCGTCGAGGGAGTTGTCCTTGATCCGCAGGTACGGCGTGGCGTACTGCTGCTCGCCCTGCTCGAGCTTCCACTGCGCCGGTGCCATCAGCTGGTGCGGGACGCCGTTGACCGAGATGTCGACGAAGTCGGGGTTGCCGGGGACGACGTCCTCGGTCGTGATCTTGTAGTACGGCGACCAGCTGGTGCCGGGAGCCATCGTCTCCACGAGCAGCACGCCCACGATCAGCGTGCCGGCCGCGATCGCCAGCACCCGCTTGAGGTTCGGCACGAGCACGACGAAGGCGAGGGCCACGATGATCCCCCAGACGACGGGGGGCGCCCAGAGGAACGAGAGCACCGTGAAGCCACCGATGCCGACGAGCGAGCCGATCAGGTCCCAGCGGTAGGCGGTCAGCGGCGGCAGGCCCGGGAAGCACCGGCCGACGATCTCGGCGGGACCCGCGAGCACGAGTGCCACCACGACGAACACCACGGGCAGGACCAGCCACGCCGGCGGGCCGGTCGCCTGGAGCGAGGTGAAGTAGATGACGTCGGAGCCGGTGCGGTCGAGCGACACCGGCCACTGCCGCACGCCGAACACCAGCAGGGCCAGCAGCACCGGCGCCGCCGGGATCAGGGACCAGCTGCGCCGGCTGACGAGAAAGCCGATCCCGATGCCGAGGAACGAGCCGAGGAGCACGAAGTTCGAGAAGTAGGACAGGTGCACGATGTTCGAGCCGAGCCAGCGGATGAGCGCCAGCTCGAGGAACAGCATGAGCGCGCTGCCCAGGACCAGACGACGAACGACGGCCCCGTCGGCGGCCCTCACGGTCGGGACGGTGGTCGTCTGGCCCATGCGCGCCATGGTGTCAGGAGGGGGTCAGCGGGTCGTCTCGGGGCGGGGGAGCAGCGAGATCTTCTGCCAGATCTTGCTGGACAGCTCGGTGGTCAGCGTCTCGAGCGTGGAGACGGTGCTGAGCACGACCGGGTCGGAGCTGTGCTCGGCGCACAGGGCCGCGGTCTTGGCGGTGAGGCTGAGCATCTCGGAGCAGTAGTCGAGGTAGTGGTGGAGCTGCTCGGCGTCGAGGCCGTGGCTGACGCTCTCGGGCGTGGGGGTGTAGGTCGGGCTGACCTGCTCGGGGTCCTTGGAGAGCTGGTGCATGTCGATCACGTGGGCCAGCGACCGCAGTCGGTGCAGCAGGCCGAGCAGCGTCTTGCGCTCGTACCGCTCCGGGAACGCCCACAGGAACAGCACCGCGATGGCGGCGAAGACGATGTCGCTGATCGTGCTCTCGATGAGGGGCAGCCAGTCGAATCCGTTGTCGAGGCCCTCGGTGACCGCTTCCTCCAGGGTGATCACCAGGGCGACGACGGTGGCCACCACGATGGTCACGCTGACCGCGCGCGCGAGGACGGTGGTGCGGTGCAGCCGGACCTGCGAGGCCCCGGCCGACTGCTGCACGACGTCGACGAGGTCGGCGAGATCGCGGGCGGCGCGCGTCAGTCCGCGGTCGCCGAACCGCGCGCGGATGCGCCGCTCGAGCTGGGCGACGGTGGCCCCGACGTGGTCCGCGACGAGCTGGACCTCGTCGCCCGCAGGGCTGGTCGTCGACACGTCTCGACCTTAGGGCTCCGACACGCCCGGACCGGGAAACTGCGCATTCGGCGCTCCGACGGCCCTGTTGAGGCTGATACTCGGTGCATCCCCTCGGACCAGGAGGAACGCGATGGGTTTCATGGACAGCATCAAGGAAGCCCTTGGTGGCGAGCGCGACGACGGCACCGACGCGCCCACGTCCGACGCGGCCACCTCTGCGGCCGAGACTCCGGAGCCCAAGCACGTCGACCCCGACGCGCCCGCCGAGAACACCTACGGCATCGAGGCCACCGGCGGGAAGCACGCCGCCCGCGACTGACTCCGAGCCATCACGCGAGCGCGCTGATCGCCTCGTGGACGGCCAACGTCCGCCGGGCCGTGTCGACGTGGAGGGACTCGACCATCCGGCCCTGGTACGTGACCACGCCTGAACCCGCGCCGTCCTCCCAGGCCTGCAGGACGCCGCGCGCGTCCTCGACCGCCTGCTCGCTCGGGGCGAACGCGGCGTTGGCTCCCTCGACCTGGCCCGGGTGGATGAGGGTCTTGCCGTCGAAGCCCATCTCGCGCCCCTGGCGGCACTCGGCCAGGAAGCCGTCGGCGTCCTTCACGTCGTTGTAGACGCCGTCGACGATCGCCGTGCCGGTGGCGCGGGCGGCCAGCAGCGCAAGAGAGAGCCCGGTCAGCAGGGGGGCGCGGCCCGGCACGTGCCCCGGATGCATGCTTGGGTACAGCTCCTTGGCGAGGTCGTTCGTCCCCATCACCAGGACGGTCAGCCGCTCGGACGCGGCGGCGATCTCCTCGGCGTGCAGCATGGCGCGCGGTGTCTCGACCATCGCCCAGAGTGCGGTGTGGTCCGGTGCTCCGTGAGCGGACATCGCGTCGACGAGGGCGAGGACCTCCTCGGCCGACGAGACCTTCGGCACGACGATCCCGTCGGGACCGGCAGCGCACGCGGCGGCCAGGTCGTCGGCGTGCCACTCGGTGTCCGCGCCGTTGACGCGGATGGTCACCTCGCGCCGGCCGTACGCACCGGACGCGGCCGCCGCGCACGCAGCGTCCCGGGCGGTGGGCTTCGCGTCGGGAGCGACGGCGTCCTCGAGGTCGAGGATCAGCGCGTCGCACGGGATCGTCTTCGCCTTCTCCAGCGCGCGCTCGTTGGAGGACGGCATGTAGAGCACCGACCGCCGCGGCCGGAAGTCCGCGGTCACGAGGGGTCGACCTCGATCGCGTCGTACCGCTCCTTCAGGGCGGGGTCGACCGCCGCCAGCTGCTCGGCGAGCTCGACGAGCACCAGGCACTGCTTGAGCGAGGCGTCGTCCTCCATCTTCCCGTCGAGCATCACCGCCCCCGTGCCGTCGCCCATCGCGGCGACGACGCGTCGGGCGTGCGCGATGTCCTCGACGGACGGCGAGAAGACGCGATGGGCGATCTCGATCTGCGAGGGGTGCAGGCTCCACGCACCGACGCACCCCAGCAGGAAGGCGTTGCGGAACTGGTCCTCGCAGGCGACGGGGTCTCCGATGTCGCCGAACGGGCCGTAGTACGGCGAGATCCCGTGCATGGCGCACGCGTCGACCATGCGCGCGATCGTGTAGTGCCACAGGTCCTGCTGGTACGTCGCGCGTGTGTTGGCCTCGACGCCGTCCGACGTCGTGGTCGGGTCCTGACGGACGAGGTACCCCGGGTGCCCGCCGCCGACGCGCGTGGTCTTCATCCGCCGGTCGGCCGCCAGGTCCGCCGGCCCGAGCGACAGCCCCTGCATCCGCGGCGAGGCGCCGCAGATCTCCTCGACGTTCGCGACGCCGCGGGCCGTCTCCAGGATCGCGTGCACCAGGATCGGCCGGTCGAGACCGGCCTTGGCCTCGAGCTGGGCGAGCAACCGGTCGACGTACGCGATGTCCTCGGCGCCCTGGACCTTCGGCACCATCACCACGTCGAGCTTGTCGCCGATGGCCGAGACGAGGGTCGTCAGGTCGTCGAGGACCCAGGGGCTGTCGAGGGCGTTGACCCGGGTCCACAGCTGGGTGGGCCCGAAGTCGGTCTGCTCCGCGATGGTCACCAGGCCCGCACGCGCGGCCGCCTTGTTGTCGGCCTTGATCGCGTCCTCGAGGTTGCCGAGCAGCACGTCGACGGTGCCGACCAGCTGCGGCACCTTGGCTGCCATCTTGGCGTTCGAGGGGTCGAAGAAGTGGATGGCCCGGGACGGCCTGGCCGGGATCTCTCGGAGTGGCTCGGGAGCACCGACGGCCAGCGGGCGGAAGAAGTCCTTCGGGCTGCGGCCGGAGGGGGGTGTCATGGCCGGAACGTACCCCCCGCGTGGACGCGGCGGGTATGACGCATTTCTCACGGCTTTTACCTCTCATCGTCGCCACGTGGGCGGCTTTGCCCATTCCCGTCCCGGCCGCCGGTATGACGCCGACCATGACGTTCGTCCTACTCCTTCCCTGCTCCGAGGTCCGCCGTGCACGCCATCCGACCCAGCTACGACGCGATCACCCGCGCCGTGCGCTGGACGGTGCTCGTGCTGGCCGTGGTGCTGGCCATGCTGGTGGTGCTGCTCGCCGTCGTCACGGCCCCCGCGCGGGCCGACCCGGGGCAGACACCGGACCAGACAGGTCCAGACCAGGAACAGGCCGAGCTGCAGCTGCAGCAAGCGATCGCCAACGGCACCGCGACGGGAACCTACGTCGGTCCGTTCGGCAACGAGCGCTGGGTCGGGGTCTTCGGCACCCATGCCGCGGCGGGCTACGGCTACCCGTACCCGGCCGCGCCGGACTGCAACGAGGGCTCCCTCGGCGCCGGCTGCGTCGGCGACTCCCGAGGCTTCCTGCAAGGTCAGTGCACCTCGTGGGTGGCGTACCGGCTGGCCATGCGCAACGGGCTGTCGTTCTCCAACTGGTACGCCGGCCGGCACTGGGGCAACGCCTCCGACTGGGGCAAGGTCGCCAAGAGCATCGGCCACAAGCCCGACAAGTACCCGGCCGTCGGCGCGATCGGCTGGTACAAGCGCGGCCACGTCTCCTACGTCGAGGACGTCTACAGCGGCGGCACCATCCTGATCTCGGAGATGAACACCGACGGCCACAACGGCTTCCACTTCACCACGGTCAGCCCCGGCATGAGCGGCTACCCCGACAAGTTCATCCACCTCGACGACGTCGTTCCGGTCGACACCACTCCGCCGACCGAACCGACCGACGTCCGAGTGGCCGCCCACCGCGGCCGGAGCGTCGTCAGCTGGCGCGCCTCGAGCGACACCTGGGGGGTCGCGGGCTACCGCGTGCTCCGCAACGGGGTGCCGATCGGGAGCGTCCGCGGGACGTCCTTCCGCGACGGCAACCCGCTGGCCGGGCAGACGGCCACCTACTCGGTGGTGGCCTACGACGCGGCCGGGCACACCTCGCACCCGGGCCGGGTGAAGGTGCTCCCCGGGACGGAGTCGGCCGACCGGGCCTGGGTCGAGACGTCCGCCGGACCCGCCCTCTGCGGGCGACTCGGCACCGACCGCCGGATGCGGCTCGGTTGCCGGGTGCTGGTCGACGGGAGCTGGCGAGCGGTCGGGCTGTACCGCCGGACGGCGTGGGGCAACCCCGCGTCCCGGGCGTTCCTGGCGGGCACCGACGGCAGCGTCTCGTACTGCCGGCAGGTCGGCCGGTCGGCCCTCTCGTGCACGACCTTCGACGCGGGCACCCGCGCCTGGGGGGCCGACCGCACGTCGGGAGGCACTCCGCGACTGGTCGCCGACGCCACCTGGGTGAGCACGCCCAGCGGGCCGGCTCGGTGCGGACTGACCGGGTCAGCGCGGAAGCCCACCGCGACCTGCTCGGTGCTGACCCTGACCGGGTGGCACTCGGTCACCACCCCCGGCGACGTGTCGTGGGGCAACGAGGACGGCCGCGCCTTCGTCGCGACCCAGCAGGGCGCGATCGCCTTCTGCCGCTGGCTCCCCGGCGGCCGCGGGGCCCGTACCGCCTGCACCGACCTCAACCCGTTCACCCTGACCTGGAGCCCCGACCGCGTCTCCCGCCGCCTGCCCGCCGGCGCCCCGGCGTACCCGACCTGGGTGGGCTCGTCGGCCGGTCCGGCAGCCTGCTGGTCGCCGAGTGCTGACCGCCGTGGCGCCTGCCGCGTGCTCGGCAGCAACGGCTGGCGCACCGTCGCGCTGCCCCGCAAGGCCAAGCCCGGCACTGCCGGGACCCGGGCCTTCCTGACCGACCGGTCCGGGGGCGTCACGTGGTGCCGGCTGGTCGGCCGTACGGTGGCCTGCGCCGAGCTGTCGCCCTCAGCGTCCCGGTGGGAGACCGGCCGGTCGACGCGCACGGCTCGTTCGCTGCAGGCCGACAACCGCACCTGGGTCTCGCTGGCGGTGGGCCCCGCACTGTGCGGCCGTGCCGGCACCGTGCGTCAGCAGCGCCTCGCCTGCCAGGTGCTCACCAGCTCGGGGTGGCGCACCAGCGCCTCGCACGTCGCGTCGTGGGGCAACCCGGGGTACCGCGCCTTCGTGCCGTCCGGGTCGGGCGTCGCCTTCTGCCGCACGGTGCCGGCGCGCAAGAACGGCTCCGCCCTCTCGTGCACGTCGATGAGCAAGCTCGAGTGGGGCGCGACCCACACCTCGCAGCGGGTCCCGCTGGTGCTGCCCGACCTGGTCTGACGTCGCTAGGAACCCTTGCGGGACCAGCGCCAGCGCTTGCGCGGGGGCTCGGGCTCCGGGGTCTCGGCTTGCTGGGCGGCGGGTTGCTTTCGGGCGGCCTCCCGACGCTCGTGCAGCCGAGCGCGCCACCGACCGACCTCGGCCTCGACGTCGCGCGGCATCGTGATCAACGGTGGGCCGTCGACCGGGGTGTACCGCGCCTTCATCACCCGGGCGTTGAACTCCTCGAGCACGCGGCGTACCTCGGACTCGGCGGTGTGACGGTCGAGCCTCGCGTCGAGCTCGGCGTCGTCCTTGCGCAGCTGGAGCGCGGGGGGCAGGACACCGGTGATCTTCTCGCGCTCGACCAGCCGCTTGATCCACCAGTCGGGGTCGTGCTGGGCGCCGAGGTCCTTGATCGGCTTGCCGGCGCCGGGGAGGTTGTCGAACTCGCCGCGCTCCATGGCCAGCCGCAGCTGGTGGTCGACCCACTCGTTCTTGCGCTGCATGCGCTGCGCAGCGGCGGACCTGCCCGTGCGCTCGTCGAGCTCGGGCTCCCGATGGCTGCGGTCCGGCTGTTCGGCCATGCCACGAGGTTAACCCGGCGTGGGCAAGGACACTGAACCGAACCGTTCCCCCAGTGCGTTGGGGAGGTGGTGGCTCGGGCCCCGGTCCAGGAGGAACCATGAGCGCGACGGACGAGGAGCGGTTCACCGACTTCGTTCACGCCCACAGCGGGACGTTGTTCCGCTCGGCCTACCTGATGACCGGGGACCTGCGCCTGGCCTGCCGAGCGACCGTTCGGCGCTGAGACTCGCCGTCGTTCAGCGGTGAGACCGTCCTGCCCACCTCCTGACGCGTCCGTTCAGCTGCTGCCGAGCAGCTGCGAGAGGAGGATCGACGCGCCCACGAACACGACCACGATGACCACCGACCAGACCAGCGACCGGATCTGCGCCGCCCGCCCGTAGCGACCGGGGTCGTCGCGGCGCAGCGAGTTGTAGCGGACGACGGCTGCCGCTCCGAGGAGCAAGCCCGCGGCCAGGAACCGACCCACCGACGGCCGACCGAGCGCGAACAACAGCACGAGCGTGCCCAGCACACCGAGGACGGCGGTGAGCAGCTGGGCGCCGAGGCGCGAGCGACGTCGTGGGCTCACACCCGTGCACCCTCGGCGGGCTCGGGGAGCGACGTGGAGACCTTCGGCATCATCAGCAGCGCGACCGCGGCCAGCAGGGCCGCCACGGCGCAGACGGACCAGACGGTCAGGTAGCCCGAGAGCGGGGCGTGGCCCTCGGCCGGGTCCTCCAGCGAGCCGGTCGAGGCCAGCGCGATCGCGAAGATCGCCGACGCGATGGCGCCGCCGATGGTCTTGGTCGCGTTGGTCATCCCGGTCGCGAACCCGGTGCGCTCGGGTGGCGCACCCGCGGCGGCACTGGCGGGCAGGGCCGCGACCAGGGCGCCGGAGCCGACGCCGACGACCGCCATGTTCACCAGTGCCTGCGTCGTGCTGTCGTGGAACGGCAGCCACAGCCCGTAGCCGAGGGCGACGAGCAGCGAGGAGAGGATCAACGCGCCGCGGGGTCCGAACAGGCGGGAGGCCAGCGGCAGGCTGAAGGCGCCGACGGCCAGGAACACGACGTACACCCCGATCAGCGTGGACACGAAGGCCGCGTCGGCTCCCAGACCGTACCCCGCGACGTCCGGGTCGGTCCGGGCGAACGTCGACAGCGGGATCTGCGCGCCCAGCACGGACATGCCGAAGAGGAAGGCGGTCAGCTGCACCGGCCACTGCAGACGGCTCGCGAAGAGCCGCACGTCGATGATCGGTTCCTCGTGCCGGGACTCGTAGATGATGAACGGCGCCAGCGATGCCAGGCCGAGCACGATCAGGATCCAGGCCAGCGGGCTGTCGATGCCCTGGAGACGGATCGTGATGAGCCCTGCCATCACGAACCCGATGACGTCGGGGATGAGCAGGAAGCCGATCAGGTCGAACTTCCCGCCGGACGTGCCCGGGTCCCGCTCGATCCCGAACAGGATGAGGAAGAAGCAGACCGTGACCACGACGGCGGGCAGCATCAGCACGACGGTCATCGACGTGCTCTCGACGATGGCTCCGCTGGTCAGCGCGCCGACGATCACCGCCAGCTCGAGCGCGCCGACGAGGATGCCCGCGGCGCGACGGGTGAGCAGGTTCTGACGTCCGGAGCCGGCCGTGCGCCGGTAGACGATCGCGACCTCCATCGGCAGCCAGATCACGTAGGCACCCTGGAGCGCCCAGCCGATGAGGAACGTCGTGAACGACGGCGCGAAGGCCAGGACCCACGAGCCGAGGGCGGTGATGGCCGTGGAGAGGAGCAGCACGTACTTGGCGCCGACCATGTCGCCGAGCCGCGCGAGCACGGGGACGGCCAGGGCGGACACGATCAGCTGGGCGGCCTCGAACCAGTTGACGTCGGCGTCGGAGATGTCGAGGTGGTCGGCGATGTCGCTGAAGATCGGCGTGTAGTAGCCCTGCAGGATGCCGCTGGCCAGCTCGACGCAGACGAGGAAGCCGACGATCGTGACGAGCGAGTGCGCGCCGAGCGCGCGTTGGTGAGGTTCGGTGCCGACGTGGGTCATGTCGGTGGGAGTCTCTCGATCAGTCGCTGGTACCAGTCGACGCCGGTGCGGAGGTCGTCGATCCCGAGGTGCTCGTCGTAGGAGTGGATGGCCTGCCGCTGTGCCTTGCTCATCCGGAACGGCGCGAACCGGTAGACCCGCGGACAGATGGTGGTGAAGTGCCTCGAGTCGGTCGCCGCCATCATCACGTACGGCGCGGGGACCGCGTCGGGGAACAGCTCGACGACCGTGGACTCGATGAGCCGGAACGCCTCGTCGTCGACGGGCGAGACGGGGCTGGCCTCGCCCTCCTCGACGACGTCGATGTGCACACGCTTGTCGCCGATCACCTTGCGCAGGTGGGCGACCACGTCGGCCACCGTGTCACCGACCATCACCCGCACGTTGATGCCGGCCCGTGCCGACGAGGCGATCACGTTGAGCGCGGGCGAGCCGGACAGCGTGGTCGTCGCGAAGGTCGTGCGGGTCATCGCGGCGGACTCGGGGCCGGCCGCGACGAGCGCTCGCGTGAGCACCGGCCGGAGACGGTCGGCGTTGCCCATCAGTGGCCTGAGGGGCAGCGGGGCGTGCGCGGACAACCGCCGGAACAGCTCGACGGTCGTGTCCGGGACGGACGCCGGCATCGGGCTGCGGTCGACCTTCAAGATGGCGCGGGCGAGCCGGGCGGTCGGGCCGTTCCTGGCCGGCGTGGAGGCGTGCCCGCCGCGCCCCTCGACCCTGAGCACGATGCTCGTCGTGCCCTTCTCGGTGACGCCGATCGCGCCGACCGGCGGTTTGATCCCAGGGAACGCGTCGCCCGCGATCGCGCCACCCTCGTCGATCACGAACCACGGCTCGACGCCGCGGCGGGTGAGCTCGGCGACGGCCTCGAGGGCCGCCGTACCGCTCACCTCCTCGTCGGAGCCGAAGCTGAGCCACACGTCCTGGGCCGGCGTGAGTCGCTGCTCCAGCAGCCGCTCGACGGCCTCGCTGATCGCGACGACGCAGCCCTTGTCGTCGAGGGTGCCGCGCCCCCATACCGCTCCCTCGTGGATCTCGGCGGAGAACGGCGGGTGCCGCCACGGGGCGGTCTCGTCGACGGGGACCACGTCGAGGTGTGCCATCAGGACGACGGGCCGGGCCGCGGACGTTCCAGCCCAGCGGAAGAGGAGGCCGTGGGTGCCGACCCGGGTCAGCTCCAGGGCGGCGTACAGGCGGGGGAACAGCCGCTCGTGCTCGGCGAGGAAGGCGTCGAACGCCGCGGTGTCGACGTTGGCCGGGTTTCGGTCGGAGACCGTCGGGATGCGGACGAGGGCCTGGAGCTTGGCCACGGCATCGTCGGTCACGGGCTCAGACTAGGAGCGCGACGAGCTCGTCGCGGCCGCGGACACCGGCTTTCCGGTAGATCGAACGTTGGTGGTCGCCGACCGTCAGCACCGAGACGGCCAGACGGCGGGCGACCTGCTTGGCCGCCAGGCCCTGCACGAGCAGTCGGAGGACGCCGGTCTCGCGGTCGGTCAGCCCGCACCACACCGCGAAGGCCGGCAGCACCGTGGTCACGTCCCCCGGGCGCAGCTGCACCACGACGTCGACGTCCGAGCAGCCGACGTACGAGCCACTGGCCACCAGCCAGTCCCCGCCGGACACCCGGGTCCGGGCCAGCGCGGGCCGGGCGCGGCGCGCGGCCGCCGCCACCTCGTGGACGCAGCGCAACAGGTCATCCGGCACTGCTCCGTCGGCCCACTGGTTCGCCATGTCGCCCAACCAGGCACGGGCACCGCCGTCCATCCTGACGAGGCCGTCCGTCCGGTCCAGGCACACCGTGCCGCCGTTCTGCGTCACGCGCAGGTCGTCGCGCGGTCGGCCGACCTGGTAGCGGCGCAGCACGCTGCTGAGCAGCGGCACGAGGGCGTGAGCGTGCTCCACGTCCTGGTCGCTGAACGGTCGGCGGGGATCGTCGCGGAACAGCGAGAGCGCACCCCAGTAGTGGCCCGGCGTGACCAGCGCCAGCCGTAGTTCGCTGCGGTAGCCGTCGGCTGGGAGGATCTCGTGCAGCCGGCGGCTCCGCGGTGTGTCCCGTGGCGTCAGTGGCGCGACCGGTACCGGTGCGCGGGCGAGGTCGAGGTAGCGGTTGGCGTCGCGGTCGACGGTCTCGTTGTGCAGCAGCACCTCGGTCGGCACGGTCAGGCCGTGCCGGGAGAACATGACCGAACGCAGCCCGGTCGCTGGGTCGACACCGAAGAGGCAGTACCCGTCGTGCCCGACCACCTGCCCCAGGGCCCGGACCGCGCCGTCGGCGAGCAGCGCACCCGTGGGCGGATCGCTGAGCAGCCCCGCGATCTCCCGCTGTGCTCCCTCGAGTGAGGGCCCCATGGGATCCATGATCGACCCGGCGTCAATCCCGATTTCTCGGCATTGCCGACGGTCCGGACCACGCCTAGCGTGCCGCCATGCGCACGCCTGTGATCGCCGCCGCCCTGCTTGCCCTCCTCGCGCCCGCGTCCCACGCCGCCGCGGCGCCGTCGACCGAGGGCCGGATCGTGTGGACCAACCGGGCCGCCGACGGACGCGAGTCGCTCGTGATCGCGAACGCGGACGGCACCGAGCAGCGATCCCTGACGCACGCCGGCAAGGGGGAGTACCACGTCGATGCGCAGTTCTCCCCCAACGGCAGGTGGATCGCCTACGAGGCCGGTGACGAGGAGGGCTTCGAGGTCCGGCTGGTGCGCCGCAACGGCACCCAGGACCACCGGCTGCCCGTCGGGTGCAAGGACCCCTGCCTGGGCATCGGAGCGCCGACGTGGATCTCCAACAAGCGGCTCTTCTTCGTGAAGGTGAAGGGCCCTCTCGTCGACGACGTCCCGGCCGAGGCCCTGCAGTGGTCGGTGAACATCGACGGGTCGCGGCCCTTCCGGATGTCGGACAAGCGGGACGCCGGTACGTACGAGGACAGTCGGGCGCAGGTGTCGCCCGACGGCTCCTTCGTCACCTGGACGCGTCTGCGTATCTCTGACGGCAAGTCCACGATCATGCGGGTCGACGTCGACGGCGACGACCCGGCGCCGATCCTGCCGTGGGGCCTCGGTGTCGAGGTGTACGACCTGTCGCCTGCCACCAGCGGCCCGACCGAGGGGCTGGTCCTGTTCGAGGCCTACGGCCGTGGCGACCCGGACGCGACGTTCGTCGACCTGGGCACCGTGCCGTGGCTCTGCAACGGTGTGAAGCAGTGCCGCAAGAAGATCGACTGGCTGACCGACAACAAGGCATCGGGACGCCGGAACGCCAACCCGCACTGGTCGCCCGACGGGCTCGACTACGTGTTCACGGACCGGGCGAGCATCGACACCGAGGACGTGCAGATCTGGACGGCGGAGTACGGCACCGACGAGCGTCTCGAGATCTCGACCTCGAAGCGGTTCGACTACCGGCCCGACTGGGGTCGCGACTAGTCCCGGACGTGCTCTCCTGTCAGGACCGGGCTTTCAGCTCGCGGCGAAGGATCTTGCCGCTGGCCGACTTCGGCACCGCGTCGATGAACTCCAGGTGGCGCACCCGCTTGTAGTGGGCGACCTGGCCGTCGATGAACTCGATGATCTCCTCGGCCGAGGCTTCCGAACCCTGCCGCAGGACGACGTACGCCGCGGGGATCTCGCCGGCCTCCTCGTCGGGCCTGCCGATCACGGCGGCGTCGGCGACGGCCGGATGGGTGAGCAGCAGGGCCTCCAGCTCGGCCGGGGCCACCTGGAAGCCCTTGTACTTGATGAGCTCCTTGAGCCGGTCGACGACGAACACGTGGCCGTCGGCGTCGACGTGCCCGATGTCGCCGGTGCGCAGCCACCCCTCGTCGGTGATCGTGTCGGCGGTCGCCCGCTCGTTGTTGAGGTAGCCCTTCATCACCTGCGGACCGCGCACCCAGATCTCGCCGTCGGCGTCGACGTCGAGGTCGTCACCGGTCAGCGGGTCGACGATGCGCATCTCGGTGTTGGGCGCGGTGACACCGACGGACCCCGGCTTGAACTGGCCGGCGGGAGTGAGGTGCGAGACCGGTGACAGCTCGGTCATGCCGTAGCCCTGGACGACCTCGCAGTCGAGGCGTCTCCCGGCCTCCAGTGCGAGCTCGGCGGACAGGGGAGCCGCGCCCGAGAAGACCTGCTCGAGCTTGGACATGTCGTAGTTGTCCACGAGCGGGTGCTTGGCCATGGCCACGACGATCGGTGGGGCGACGAACGACCGGGTGACGCCGTACTCCTGGTGGACCGACAGGAACTGCTCGAGGTCGAAGCGCGGGAGGGTGACGATGGTGGCGCCCGCGCGCAGGCCGCAGTTCATCAGCACCTGCATGCCGTAGATGTGGAAGAACGGCAGCACGGCGACGATCGTCTCGTCCTCGCGCATGTCGGCGGCGCCCAGCGTCTGGGCCACGTTGGCGACGAGGTTGCGATGGGTCAGCATCACGCCCTTGGAGATCCCGGTGGTGCCGGAGGAGTAGGGCAGCACGACGGTGTCGTCGACGTCGACCGGCACCTGCTCGGTGAGCGGTGGACCCATCAGGTCGGTGAGGGGACGGGCCCCCTCTGCTTGGCCGATCACGAAGATCTCCTCGATGGCGGTGCCCTCGGCGGCCGCGCGGGCGACCTCGAGGAACGGCGCCACCGTGACGAGCAGCCGGGCGTCCGCGTCGACGAGCTGGTGGTGGATCTCGCGCTCGACGTACGTCGGGTTGATCGTCGTGACGACCCCGCCGGCGTACGCGACGCCGTGGAAGACGATGGCGTACTCCGGGATGTTCGGGGCGAGCAGGGCGACGGTCTGGCCGGGCTCGAAGCCGCGCGCCACCAGGCCGCCGGCCAGCGCGCGTACTCCCTGGCGGAGGCCGCCGTAGGTCAGCGTGCGTCCGCTGGGGCCGTCGATCAGGGCCGGCTTGTCGCCGAGCTCCTCGGCTCGCGCGAGCACGTAGTCGGTCAAGGGGAGGTCGGGGATCTCGACCTCGGGCAGCGGGCTGGCGTGGATCATGCGCACTCCTTGGTCGGAACGTGCCCCGAACCTACTGACCGGTCGCGGGCTGCGTCACCCGTGTCTCGGATATGAGACCCGGCGCCGGTGAGGTGCGTTGACCGGGGGGCGTGCGGCCGGTGGACTGAGGCGGTGCCACCCCGAGGTTCAGACGGCCCAGCGCCCGCGGTGGACGACGTCCGCCTGCGGCTTGCGCGGCCGCACGCTCGGGGAGCCCGGCAGCCCGTCGCTGGTCGTCCGGTGGCCGATGGTGATCGCGCCGATCGGGTCGAAGGTTGCGGGGATGGCGAAGGCACCGCGGACTGCGGCCACGCGCCCGGGCGGGATGCCGAAGTAGCACGCGCCGAGCCCCGCGTCGGTCACCGTCTGGAGGATCAGCAGCGCGGCCATGCCCGTGTCGATGTGCCAGAAGGGCACCGGCCAGCGGGCCTCGTCCTCGTCGGTCCAGCCCTTGTCCGGCTGGGCGTACCGCTTCAGGTACGCCGTCTTGCTCGAGCAGGGGATCACGACCACCGGGGCGTGCATCATGCCGGTGAGCCAGGCGTCGGGCTCGGCGAGGTCCTCGGGATCGGTGGTCAGCTCCCAGAAGCGGCGGACGTCGGTGGCCTCGTCGAGGACGAGGAAGCCCCAGCCCTGGCTGAAGCCGGCGTTGGGTGCGCGCACCGCGTTGCGCAGCGCGCGGTCGACGATCGCCGGGTCGACGGGGTCCTCCGCGTAGTCGCGGACCATCTTGCGGTGGCGGACGACGTCCTGGAACTCCATGGGGTCGAGCATGCCTGACGCGTTCGAGACCATGTGGTCGGACCTGGCGCCGGTCGGGCGGTCGGCGTCGTCGGGCGGGTACTTCCGGCAGCCGTGGCTCTCGGCCGAGCGCGAGCTGGCGGCCTGGTTCGAGGAGCAGTGCGGGGCGCGCGGCCTGTCCGTCTCCCGGGATGCGGTCGGCAACGTGGTGGCCTGGTGGGGCTCGCCCGGCCCGGGTGCTGTGCTGACGGGCTCGCACCTGGACTCGGTGCTGGACGGCGGGGCGTACGACGGGCCGCTCGGCGTGGTCTCGGCGCTCGCGGCGGTCGACGCCCTGCGCGAGCGGGGGTTCACGCCGTCCCGGCCGCTCGGCGTCTCGGTGTTCGTGGAGGAGGAGGGGTCGCGGTTCGGGCTGGCCTGCCTGGGGTCGCGGCTCGCGACGGGCGCGGTGTCGTGGGACACGGCGCGCTCGTTGAAGGACCGGTCAGGTGTCAGCCTCGAGGACGGGTTGTCGTCGGCCGGGCTGTCCGGATCGCCGGACCTCGCCCTGCTGGAGGGCGTCGGCACGTTCGTGGAGCTGCACGTCGAGCAGGGCCGTGACCTGGTGGACCGGTCCGCCGCCGTCGGGGTGGCCAGCGGGATCTGGCCGCACGGACGGTACCGCTACGAGTTCACCGGGTCCGCCGACCACGCGGGGACGACGCGGATGGAGGACCGGGCCGACCCGATGCTCACGTACGCGATGACCGCGCTGGCCGCCAACAAGCAGGCCCGGCTGGCCGGTGAGCGGGCCACGTTCGGGCGGCTCGAGGTGACCCCGAACTCGACCAACTCCGTGCCCTCGCGCGTCACGGCGTGGCTGGACGCGCGGGCGTCGTCGGCTCGCGCGTTGGAGGACCTGGTCGGCGCCATCGAGCGGCAGGCTTCCGAGCGCTCCTCGCGCGACGGGACCAGCCTGGTCGTGACCCCGGAGTCGGTGTCGGGATCCGTGGAGTTCTCGCCCGGGCTGGCCGCCCGCCTGGCGGGCCCGCGCGGCTGGCCGGTCATCCCGACCGCCGCTGGTCACGATGCCGGCATCCTGTCGGCCGCCGGCATCCCGACCGCGATGCTCTTCGTCCGCAACCCGACGGGGGTGTCCCACTCGCCGCTGGAGACCGCGTCGATGGACGACTGCCTGGCCGGGGTGTCGGCCTTGGCGGACGTCCTCGCCGAGCTGGCCGGGGACCCGGCGTGACGGCGTACGTGCTCGAACGCGCCTGGGTCGACGGCGCGGTGCACGACGAGGTGTACGTCGAGATCGAGGGTGGGAGGTTCGCGACGGTCGAACTTGTCAGGGAGTCCTCGCACTTGTCAGGGGTTGCAAACCCTGACAACCGTGGGAATACCCGGATATCCGGGTACTCATCCAGCGAGCGGATCCCCGGCCTCACCATCCCGGGCCTGGCGAACTGCCACAGCCACGCGTTCCACCGGGCGCTGAGGGGGCGGACGCAGCAGGAGCGGGGGACGTTCTGGACGTGGCGGGAGCAGATGTACGCGGTGGCCGGGCGGCTCGACCCGGACTCGTACCTGGCGCTCGCGCGGGCCACGTACCGCGAGATGGTCGCGTCCGGGATCACGGCCGTGGGGGAGTTCCACTACCTGCACCACCAGGCCGGCGGCACGCCGTACGACGACCCCAACGCCATGGGCCGCGCCCTGCAGCAGGCGGCCCGCGACGCCGGTCTGCGGATCCGGATCCTTGACACGGCCTACCTCAGCAGCGGCTTCGGCGAGCCCCCGGTCGGCGTCCAGGAGAGGTTCAGCGACGGCACCGCCGACGCGTGGGCCGAGCGCGTCCAGGGCCTCGACGACGCCGGCGCGGCCATCCACTCCGTGCGCGCCGTCCCCGACGACCAGCTCCGCACGGTCGTGGAGGCCGCCGCCGGCAAGCCGCTGCACGTGCACCTGTCGGAGCAGACCGCGGAGAACGACGCCTGCGTCGCGGCGTACGGCGCCACCCCCACCCAGCTGCTCGCCGACCACGGGGTGCTCGGGCCGCTGACCAGCGCCGTGCACGCCACCCACCTGACCGACGACGACATCGGCCACCTCGGCGCCACCCGTACCTTCGCCTGCTTCTGCCCCCCCCCCGAGCGCGCCCGCGGGGACGGCGTCGGCCCGAGCCGCCGCCTGCACGAGGGGGGCAGCCGGCTGACCCTCGGCTCCGACAGCCACG
>JAICRP010000009.1 GCA_025966445.1 Nocardioides sp. | reverse complement strand
GTAGTTGAGGAAGGTCTGGCCCGTGGTCCGATCCGGACCCATCGGGCGAGACTGTGCGATCGCGCGCACGTCGCCGGTGCGCGGCTCGACCATCGCCAGACCACCGATGGCCGTGTCGGTCGGGAGGACGTGGTCGGCGACCGACGCGTCGGCTGCGTCCTGCATCCGCAGGTCGATCGTGGTGTGGATGGTCAGGCCGCCGGACTTGATGAGCTCCTTGCGCTCCGAGACCGTGTCGCCCAGCGTCTTGTCGTGGTAGAGCCGGTTGAGGACGTAGTCACAGAAGAACGGCGCTCGGGAGAACACGCAGCCGTTCTGGGTGTTGACCACGTGCAGGCCGAGGTTCTTGGCCTTCAGCTGGTCGGCCTTGGCGTCGGTGATGACGCTGAGCTGGGCCATCCGGTCGAGCACGATGTCGCGACGCTCGAGGGCCCGGTCGGGGTAGTTGGTCGGGTCGAAGCCGGTCGGGTTCTTGACCAGCCCGGCCAGCACGGCCGACTCGCGCCAGTCGAGGTCCTTGGCGTTCTTGTTGAAGTAGTGGCGGGCGGCCGACTGGATGCCGTACGCGCCGTCGCCGAAGTAGGCGAGGTTGAGGTAGCGCTCCAGGATCCAGTCCTTGGAGTACTGCTGCTCGAAGGCGATCGCGTAGCGCAGCTCGCGCACCTTGCGGGCGTACGTGTCGTCGGTCGCGGCCTCGAGCTCCTTCTTGCCCTTCGCCTGGCTCAGGAGCGTCAGCTTGACCATCTGCTGGGTGATCGACGAGCCACCCTGGACCACGGCCCCGTTGTTGGCCTGGTTGGTGATCAGCGCCCGCAGCGTGCCCTTCAGGTCGAGGGCGCCGTGCTGGTAGTAGCGGTAGTCCTCGATCGCGACGATCGCCTTGACCATCTTGCGGGAGATCTGGCTGAGCGGGACGTTGATGCGGTTCTCGTCGTAGAGCGTCGCGATCACGTTTCCCGCGGCGTCGACCATCACCGTGCGCTGCGCCAAGGGCTGGGTCTTCAGCTCGGCGGGCAGCTTGGTCATCCCCGAGGCGACCTGCTTGGTCCCGATGCCGAGGACGCCGGCGAAGGGGATCGCCAGGCCCGCCGCGACCAGTCCCATGACCGCCGCCACGGCGAGCATGACCACGACGTGGCCGAGCACTCGGGGCGCGGAGAGTCGTTCGGACGGGGGACGGGGCATGGCCGCAAGAGTACGGGACTAGTCACCGCGAACCGATTTCTCGCGACGCGGGTGTACCTAGGTTCTTGCCTAGGTTCCCCGCTTGGAAAGGGCGATGTGCCGATGGACTCTGTGCCCCGATGTGCCGTCCGACCTACACAACCCTAGTCATCGTCAAGTAGTCATTTCGGACTACGTGAATACAACCGTTGGGGTCTGTGGGCCAGGACCCCAGGTCTTTACGTTTGCCTCTGGGGAAACCCGGCGGCGTCATGGGGACGTCGGTCAAGACGGATGTGGGGACGTCAGTCATGTGGAATGAAGACTGGGCAAGCCAAGCAGCTTGCCGTGTGAGCCAGCCCGACCAGCTGTTCGTGCGTGGCGCTGAGCAGAACAAGGCCAAGAAGATGTGCGCCGGGTGCCCGGTGAAGGCCGAGTGCCTCGCCGAGGCCCTCGAGAACCAGATCGAGTGGGGCGTCTGGGGCGGGATGACCGAGCGTGAGCGCCGGGCCCTCCTCAAGCGCAACCCGAACGCCAAGTGGCGTGCGGTGCTCGAGCAGGCCCGCGTCGGTGCCGCGGCCAAGCCCGTCACCGTCTGAAGCAGACCCTCAGCCGGTCTCCACGACCGTGTCACCGTCCTGACCCCCCAGGAGGACGCCGACACGACGGAGGTCGACCAGGTCGTGGACGTCGCCGGCGAGCGCCGGGACGACCGCCGTCGGCACCTCGGGGTGCGCGGCGGCGAACCGGGCCCGCAGGCCCGCCTCCCGCTCCACCAGCCGGCTCCGGTCGGCGTACAGCCGTAGCAGTCCCGCCGCCAGGGAGCCTGGGTCCTTGGAGTCCGGGTCCTTGGTCAGCCGACCCGCCGCGGCGGCGGCCTCCTCGGCCGACAGGTTGCTCGAGTGCGCGGTCGCGGCACGGTTGACGACCAGGCCCGCCAGCGGCATCCCGTCCTCGCTGAGGCGCTCGACGAAGTACGCCGCCTCGCGCAGCGCGTCGGGCTCCGGCGCCGCGACGACGATGAAGGCCGTGCCGTCGGCCTGGAGCAGCCGGAACGTCTGCTGTGCGCGCAGGCGGAAGCCGCCGAAGAGCGTGTCGATGGCCCCGACGAACGTCTGCACGTCACGGAGGAACGTGGCGCCGAGCACCTTGGTCAGCGCGCCGGTGATCATGCTGAACCCTGCCGTCATCAGGCGCGCGGGTCCCCGCGCCGGGGTGAGCAGCAGGCGGATGAACCGGCCGTCGAGGAAGCTCGAGAGCCGCTCCGGCGCATCCAGGAAGTCCAGCGCCGAGCGTGACGGCGGGGTGTCCACGACGATGAGGTCGTACGTACCGTCGGGCTCGCCGACCCGCGCGTCGCGGTGGATCTGCCCGAGCTTCTCCATCGCCATGTACTCCTGCGTCCCCGCGAAGGAGCTCGACAACGCTTGGTAGAAGGTGTTGTCGAGGATCTGCTGGGCCTTCTCCGGGCTGGCCTGGCTCTCGACCACCTCGTCGAAGGTGCGCTTCATGTCCAGCATCATCGCGTCGAGGCTGCCCCCGTGCGTGGTGTCGATGCCCGCCACCGGTCGGGGCGTGTTGTCCAGCTCGGCGATGCCCATCGACTGCGCCAGCCGGCGGGCCGGGTCGATCGTGAGCACCACGACACGACGGCCCCGCTCGGCGGCGCGCAGCCCCAGGGCAGCCGAGATGGTCGTCTTGCCGACGCCGCCCGAGCCGCAGCACACGATGATGCCGACCGACGGGTCGTCGAGGAGGCCGTCGACGTCGAGACGCGGTGCGGCCTTGGTCGACTGCGGCCCGACCCTGGCCCGCGAGCGCGTCATCTATGCCATCCCCTGGTCGCGCAGCATCCCGGCCAGCTCGTAGAGCGCGCCGAGGTCGATACCGGCGGTGAGCCGCGGCAGCTCGTACGTCGGGACGTCGAGGCCGGCGACCACCGCGTGCTGCTCGTCCTCCAGCGCCCGGCGCTCGGCGTGGTCGCGGGCCTCGGCCAGCAGGCCGTCGACCAGGGCGTCATCGGCGTCCAGCCCCGCTCGCTTCAGGTCGGCGGTGACCGCGGCGGTGTCGACCTTCCCCTTCCGCACGGCTGTGAGCGCCTTGTCGCCGAGCTCGCGGGGGCGCACCAGGTTGACCACCACGCCGCCGACCGGGAGGCCGTGGGTGCGGAGGTCGGCGATGCCGTCGACGGTCTCCTGCACGGGCATCTCCTCCAGGACCGTCACGAGGTGCACAACGGTCTGGTCGGAGGTGAGCAGGCGCATCACCTTGTCGGCCTGGCTCTTCACCGGACCGACCTTGGCCAGCCCGGACAGCTCGCTGTTCACGCCGAGGAACTGGGCGATCCGCCCGGTCGGGGGAGCGTCGAGCACGACCGCGTCGTACTCGATCGCACCCTTGTTGCGGGCGTTGCGCTGGGTCGCCTCGTAGACCTTGCCGGTGAGCAGGACGTCGCGCACTCCCGGCGCGATGGTCGTGGCGAACTCGACGACGCCGAAGCGGTCCAGGGCGCGACCGGCCCGGCCGAGCTTGTAGTACATGGAGAGGTACTCCATGAGCGCGGACTCCGGGTCGATGTGCAGCGCGTGCACGACGCCGCCGCGTGCGCCGTCCGCGGCGGGGAGGCCGGTGGCGACGCGCCGCTCGGCGTACGGCAGCGGGTCGACGTCGAACATCCGCGCGATCCCCTGACGCCCCTCGACCTCGCAAAGCAGCACGTTCTTGCCGTGCGTCGCCAGGGCCAGGGCCAGCGCCGCGGCCACCGTGGACTTGCCCGTGCCGCCCTTGCCGGTGACGACGTGCAGGCGAGCCTTCGGGAAGTCAGGGGAGCCGGCCATGCGGGAAAGCCTAGAAGCAGACCGTCTGACTAGGATCCGGGCGTGGACAAGGTCGTGACATCGGCCGCGGAAGCGGTCGCGGACATCCCCGACGGGGCAACCCTGGCGGTCGGCGGTTTCGGGCTGTGCGGGATCCCTTCCGTGCTGATCCAGGCGCTGCTGGACGCCGGCACCACAGACCTCGAGGCGGTGTCGAACAACTGCGGCGTCGACGACTGGGGCCTGGGGCTGCTGCTCGGTGAGCGGCGGATCCGCCGGATGGTGTCGTCGTACGTCGGGGAGAACAAGGAGTTCGCCCGGCAGTACCTCTCCGGCGAGCTGGAGGTCGAGCTGACCCCGCAGGGCACGCTGGCCGAGCGGATGCGGGCCGGTGGGTCGGGGATCCCGGCCTTCTTCACCGCGACCGGCGGTGGCACTCAGGTGGCCGAGGGCGGGCTCCCGTGGAGGTACGACGACTCCGGCAACGTGGTCATCGCGTCACCGCCCAAGGAGACGCGCGACTTCGACGGGCGGGAGTACGTGCTCGAGGAGGCGATCGTCGCGGACTTCGGGCTGGTGCGGGCCTGGAAGGGCGACCGGCACGGCAACCTCGTCTACCGCGACAGCGCGCGCAACTTCAACCCGCTGGCCGCCATGTGTGGCCGGGTGACGATCGCGGAGGTGGAGCACCTGGTCGAGGCGGGCGAGATCGACGCCAACGAGGTACACACCCCCGGGGTGTTCGTGCAGCGCGTGGTCGAGCTGACCAGCGAGCAGGCCACCGAGAAGCGCATCGAGAAGCGGACCGTGAGGGAGAAGACCTGATGGCTGGTCATGGTTGGACCCGTGAGGAGATGGCCGCGCGGGCGGCCGCCGAGCTGACCGACGGGTCGTACGTCAACCTCGGGATCGGGCTGCCGACGTTGGTGCCCAACTACGTCGCCGACGACGTCGAGCTGGTGCTGCAGTCCGAGAACGGCATCCTCGGCGTGGGGGCGTACCCGATCGACGGCGAGGAGGACCCCGACCTCATCAACGCCGGCAAGGAGACCGTCACGTTGCGGCGCGGGGCGTCGTTCTTCGACTCCGCGACGTCCTTCGGGATGATCCGCGGCGGCAAGATCGACGCCGCGATCCTCGGCGCCATGCAGGTCTCGGCCACGGGTGACATCGCGAACTGGATGATCCCCGGCAAGATGGTCAAGGGCATGGGCGGGGCGATGGACCTGGTCCACGGCGCCAAACGGGTGATCGTGCTGATGGAGCACGTCGCGCGCGACGGGTCGTACAAGATCGTCGACGAGTGCTCGCTGCCGTACACCGGCCGCGGCGTCGTCCAGCGGATCATCACCGACCTCTGCGTCCTCGACGTGACGCCCGAGGGCCTCCACCTCGTGGAGCTCGCGCCCGGGGTCACCGAGGACGAGGTCCGCGAGAAGACCGAGCCGGCCCTGGTCTGACGTAGTCCTTACCGATCAGTCCCGAGCGATGACTCCGGAACGGTCGACGGGTCAGACTGCTGTCTCGACCTCAGGAGGGCACGTCATGGGCAAGGTCATCGCATCCATCACCACGTCGGTCGACGGCTACGTCACCGGGCCGGACGACAAGCCGGGAACCGGTCTCGGGGTGGGCGGCGAGCGGCTGCACTACTGGGCGTTCGGCGGCCCGTGGACCTACGAGTCCGAGCGCGACTTCGGCGGCATGTCGGACGCGGACAAGGCCTTCTTCGACCCCCTCGTGGCGAGCGTCGGAGGCGGGATCGTGGGGCGCGGGATGTACGACGCGGCCGGCGCGTGGGGCGGGCACAACCCGTTCCCCGGGACGCTCGTCGTGCTGACCCACCGCCTCGACGACCAGCCGGACCCGGCCAACGGCTTCCACTTCGTCGATGGCCTCGACCACGCCCTCGCCTGCGCCCGCGACGACGCCGGCGACAAGGACGTCTCCATCGGCGGCGGCGCCGACGTCATCCGGCAGGCGCTCGCCGCGGGTGTCGTGGACACCCTGGTCATCTCGACCGCCCCGGTGATCCTGGGCGCCGGCAAGCGGCTCTTCGACGGGTTCGACAAGGACGTGGACCTCCGGATCAGCAACGTGCACCCCTCGGAGTGGGCCGTCCACACGACGTACGACGTGGTGCGCTGACGTCCCGGACACCGATTCGTCTGCGGTCTCGTCCGGTTTTCCACGCTCGGGGACGCAGACGAATCGGTGTTCAGCGCGTCCGGGAGGCGGCCACGACGGCGAGGGCGGCCACGGCGGTGCCGAGACCGATGGCCAGGGCGAACTCGTCGCCGCCGGATCGCGTGGCCACCGCGAACACCACCCCGGAGGCGGAGATCGTCAGGGCGCCGCCGAGCGAGTCGGCGATCGACAGGGCCGAGGAGTTGAAGCCACGGTCGGAGTCGCCGGAGTCGGCGAGCATCGCGACGCTGGTGCGGGGGTAGGCCAGACCCATGCCGGTGCCCGCCAGGACGTACGTCGCGACGGCCAGCGGGGCGGGTACGTGGAGGACGACGGCAGTCGTGAGCCCGAGGCTGCCCGCCAGCACCAGCACGCTGCCGATCACCATCGCGCCGCGGTCGGACAGCGTGCGGGCGAGGCGGGCCTGCAGCCAGCTGGCCGCCGTCCACGAGAGGCCGACGCCGGTCAACGCGAGGCCGGCGACCCCGGCGCTCAGGCCCCAGCGCTCCTGCAGGACGAAGATGATGTAGGTCTCCCCGCAGAAGAAGGCGCCGCTGAGCAGGCCGCGGGTCCCGATCACCGCGGGGAGGCCGCGCCGCAGGGCGAGCGTGCCTGCCGGTACCAGGCGAGCCATGGCGACCAGCGCCACCGCGGCGGCGACGACCATGAGCAGGGCCACGGCGCCGCGGCGGGACCCGAGCATCTCCAGACCCAGCACGGCCACCGCGGCGACGACCGCCCAGGCCAGTCGCGAGCGCGGGGCGGCCACGCCGGCCGCGCGCGCGTCGAGCCGGCGCAGCGCCGGCGCGACCAGGGCCGCGGCCGCCGCGACCATCACCACGACACCGAGGAACACCCAGCGCCAGCCGGCGACGTGGGCGACGTACGCCGCCAGGGCCGGCCCGAAGAGCGTCGGCAGCACCCACGCCGCCGCGAAGCTGGTGAAGATCGCCGGCCGCAGGGCGGCGGGGAAGATCAGGCCGACCAGGACGTACAGGCACACCGTCAGGGCGCCGCCGCCCAGCCCCTGGAGGATCCGGCCGGCCACCAGGACCTCCATGGTCGGAGCGAGACCGCAGACGACGAGCCCGGAGGCGAAGAGGACCAGGGCCAGCGCCAGCGGGACCACCGGCCCGCGGCGGTCGCTCCAGCCACCGGCCGCGACCATCCCCACCACACCGCTGGCGAGGGGGGCGGCGAAGGAGAGCGCGTAGAGCCCGACGCCGTCGAGCTGGGCGGCCACGGTCGGCATCACCGTGGTGATGGCCGTCGCCTCGAAGGCCACGAACGCACAGAGCGCGAACATGCCCACCGTCGTGGCGGCGTACGTCGGCGACAGCAGTCGCGACTCGCTCGTCTCGCTGGTGGGGGCCGTGGTCACCCGCCGAAGGTAGGACTTCAACCGCGCCCGAGGTCAACCACGGCGGTGAGTAGGGTGCGGATCATGACGAAGTGGGAGTACCTGACGGCGCCGATCCTGACGCACGCCGCGAAGCAGATCCTGGACAACTTCGGGGCGGACGGCTGGGAGCTGGTGCAGATCGCGCCCGGGATGAACCCCGAGAACCTGGTGGGCTACTTCAAGCGCCCGCTGGAGGCCTGAGAGATGACGAGGGCGACGCCGACCCCGGAAGACAAGTTGGCCGAGCTCGGGCTGACCGTGCCCGAGGTGGTGCCGCCGCTGGCGGCCTACCAGCCCGCCGCACGGACGGGGAACCTGGTCTTCACGGCCGGTCAGCTGCCCGCCCGCGACGGCGCGATGCTGGCGACCGGCAAGCTCGGCGACGCGGTCACCGAGGAACAGGGGTACGAGTGCGCGCGGCAGTGCGCGCTCAACGCGCTCGCCGCGATCAAGGCCGAGATCGGCGAGCTGTCGCAGATCAAGCGGGTCGTGAAGGCCGTGGTCTTCGTCGCGTCGACGCCCGACTTCACCGCCCAGCCCAAGGTCGCGAACGGCGCGTCAGAGCTGCTCGGCGAGGTGTTCGGCGAGGCCGGCAAGCACGCCCGCTCGGCCGTCGGTGTCGCGTCCCTGCCGCTCGACGTACCCGTCGAGGTCGAGCTGGTCGTCGAGCTCGTCGAGAACTGATGCTGCGGATCCCCCTGCCGGCGGCGCTGGTCGAGCAGGCCCGCGCGTACGCCTCGGGGGAGATGACGCCCGTCGAGCCGCGCAACGCGGCGACGGTGGTGCTGATGCGGCCGTCGACGGGTACGGCGGACGGCCCTGAGGTCTACCTGCTGAGGCGGCAGGCGTCGATGGCGTTCGCGGCGGGCATGTGCGTCTTCCCGGGCGGCGGCGTCGACCCGCGCGACTTCGACCACGCGGTGGCCTGGGCCGGCCCGTCGCCGGCCTCGTGGGCGGAGAAGCTCGGTACCGACGAGGCGACGGCGCGCGCCCTGGTGTGCGCGGCGGTGCGCGAGACGTTCGAGGAGTCGGGCGTGCTGCTCGCCGGTACCTCGCCGTCGTCGGTGGTGGAGGACACGACCGGCGACGACTGGGAGGCCGACCGGCTCGCCCTCGAGGGTCGCTCGCTGTCGTTCACCGACTTCCTGGAGCAGCGCGGGCTGGTGCTGCGTGCCGACCTCCTCGGCGCGTGGTCCGCGTGGCTGACACCGGTGTTCGAGCCGCGGCGGTACCGGACCTGGTTCTTCGCGGCCGCCCTGCCCGCCGGGCAGCTGACCCGGGACGTCTCCACGGAGTCCTCCTCGGTCACATGGATGGGCGCGCTGGACGCCGCCTCGGCGGTGGACGCGGGGGAGCTGCTGATGCTGCCGCCGACCTACCTGACCTGCTTGGAGGTGGGCCTGCACGCCTCGCCGCGCGACGTGCTCGCCGCGGCCGCCGCCCGCCCACCGCTCGAGATGTTCATGCCGGAGGTCGAGGGAGCCGGGGACTCCGCGTCGCTGTCGATCCCCGAGCGGCTGCGCACGCTGGTGGAGCAGCGGCTCTCGTGACCTGGTCGGGCGGCAGCTTCGGGTCGCGGGCGGTGTGCGTGCTGGCCGACAACGCCTCGCCGATGACCCTCGACGGCACCAACACGTGGGTGCTCCGCGAGCCCGGCGGGTCGCGGTCGGTGGTGGTCGACCCCGGGCCGTCCTCGCCGGCGCACCTGGACGCCGTACGCGCAGCCGCGGAGGACGTGGCCGTGGTGCTGCTGACCCACCACCACCTCGACCACTCCGCGGCGGCCCGCGAGTTCGCGGAGTCCGTCGGGTGCGGCGTACGAGCCCTGGACCCGGCGTACCGGCTCGGCTCGGAGGGCCTCGGCGCCGGTGACGTGGTGGCGGTCGACGGGCTCGAGGTGCACGTCGTCGCGACACCCGGCCACACCGCCGACTCGCTGTCTTTCGTGCTGCCCGCGGAGCGTGCCGTGCTCACCGGCGACACCGTGCTCGGCCGCGGCACGACCGTGGTGGCCCACCCGGACGGTTCGCTCGGTGCCTACCTGGAGTCGCTGGACCGCCTCCACGCGCTGGCAGCCGCGCACGAGATCGAGACGATCTGGCCCGGCCACGGGCCGGTCATCGCCGACGCCCTGCCGGCCCTCGACCAGTACCTCGCGCACCGCCAGCAGCGGCTCGAGCAGGTACGGGACGCCCTCCGGTCGCTGCACGCGGCCGCACGGGACGGCGTACCGCTGGACCACGACCAGCTGCCCCGCCGCATCGTCGAGATCGTGTACGCCGACGTCGACGAGGTCCTCTGGCCCGCCGCCGAGCTCTCGGTACGGGCCCAGCTGGCGTACCTGTCGGGGGGCGGCAGGAACTTGTAACCGGGTGTTCGTGCAACTGACCGAGCGTTTGAACGCACGTGAGGTCGTACGAACGCACGGTTACATGCGATCCGCGACCTCAGCGCGCGCGGCGCTGGAGGCGGTCGACCTCCATGATTACGACGGAGCGGGGCTCGAGGCGGAGCCAGCCGCGGCTGGCGAAGTCGGCGAGGGCCTTGTTGACGGTCTCCCGGGAGGCGCCGACGAGCTGGGCGAGCTCCTCCTGAGTGAGGTCGTGGTGGACGTGCACGCCGTCGTCGGCGGTCCGGCCGAAGCGGTCGGCGAGGTCGAGCAGGGCCTTGGCGACGCGGCCCGGCACGTCGGAGAAGACCAGGTCGGCGTTGACGTCGTTGGCCTTGCGGAGCCGGCCGGCGATCTGGGCGAGCAGGCCGCGGGCGACCGTCGGGCGTCCCTCGAGCCACTTCAGCAGGTCCTCGTGGGAGAGCGAGGCGAACGACGTGTCGGTGACGGCGGTGACCGTGGCCGAGCGCGGTCCCGGGTCGAACAGCGAGAGCTCGCCGAACATCTGGCCGGGGCCGAGGATCGCCAGCAGGTTCTCGCGGCCGTCGCTGGACGTCCGGCCGAGCTTCACCTTGCCGTCGAGAACGATGTAGGCGCGGTCGCCGGAGTCGCCCTCGTGGAACAGCACCTCACCCCGACGTAGCTTGGTCTCGGACATGGAGCCACGCAGAGCGTCGGCCGCCTCGTCGTCAAGCGCGCTGAAGAGCGGGGCTTGACGCACCACGTCGTTGTCCACGAGTCCTCCTCCGACGCGGCCCGTGACCACTCGCACGAGCCTGCGGCAGAATCCTAGCCAGTGGCGTAGGTCACAGGGGGCCACAGGCCGAACGGTGGAGCCGATCGCTGCGTCGGTACGCCGCCGTAGGCTGACGGCGTGCCCAACAAGGTGACGCGCAAGGTGACCACCAAGGTCCCGCCACCCGCCGTCCCGACCGCGGAGACCACGCCCACCGGCGAGACCCGTACCTCCCTGGTCCGCCGGGCCCGCCGCATCGACCGCGCGCTCGCCGAGACCTACCCCGACGCGCGGTGCGAGCTCGACTTCGACAACCCCTTCGAGCTCCTCGTCGTCACCGTGCTGAGCGCCCAGACCACCGACAAGCGGGTCAACGCCGTCCGCCCCACGCTCTTCGCGGCCTACCCCGACGCCACCGCGATGGCCGGGGCCGACCGCGACCACCTGGAGAAGATCATCGGGCCGCTCGGGTTCTTCCGAGCCAAGACCGACTCGCTGCTCAAGCTGAGCCAGGCCCTGGTCGAGCGGCACGGCGGCGAGGTACCTCCCCGCCTCGAGGACCTCGTCGACCTGCCGGGGGTGGGCCGCAAGACCGCGAACGTCGTCCTCGGCAACGCCTTCGGCATCCCGGGCATCACGGTCGACACCCACTTCGGCCGGCTGGCCCGTCGCTTCGGCTGGACGACGCAGACCGACCCGGTCAAGGCCGAGCACGAGATCGGGGCACTGTTCCCCAAGCGCGACTGGACCATGCTCAGCCACCACCTCATCTGGCACGGCCGCCGGGTCTGCCACGCCACCAAGCCCGCGTGCGGCGCGTGCACGATCGCGCGGTGGTGCCCGGCGTACGGCGCCGGGCCGACCGACCCGGTCAGCGCGGCCGCGCTCGTGCGCACCGAGGGCCGCGCGTGAGGGCCATCCTCGCGCTGGTGCTGGCCGCGGTGCTCGCGCTGACCGGGTGCAGCCCGGACGACCTGCCCTCCGCCGACGCGAAGGTGGACGTCGACACCCCGGCGCTCCAGCAGGCGAAGGAGAGGGCCGGCGTCGAGCCGTGCGTCGAGGGAGACGGTGACGGCACGGTCGTCGACGGCGGCCTGCCGGCGGTGAGCCTGGCCTGTTTCGGTGGCGGTTCCGCCGTCGACCTGTCCACCCTGCGGGGCCCGATGGTCGTCAACCTCTGGGGCTACTGGTGCGGTCCGTGCCGCGAGGAGCTCCCGGTCCTCGCGAAGTTCTACGAGGACCACGGCGACCGGGTCGGGATGCTCGGCGTCGACTACCAGGACGTCCAGGTCGACGACGCGATGGCGCTGGTGGCGAGGGCCGGGGTCACCTACCCGCTCGTCGCCGACCCCGACGGCGACCTCAGCGGTCGCGAGCCGTTCGGCCCGATCCGGGGGCTGCCGATCAGCGTGTTCGTCGCCGAGGACGGCACCGCCACGGTGGTCCCGGTGGTCATCAAGAGCGAGGACCAGCTCGCCGACCTCGTCGAGCAGCACCTCGGGATCCGCCTGTGACCAACCTCCCCGCCTGGCTCGAGCCGGTCCGCGCCGGCGCCGCCGAGGTCACCGGCGACGACCTGACGCGGTTCCTGCCGCCCGACGACGCGGATCCCCGGCGCGGCGCCGTGCTGATGCTGTTCACCGGCGACGACGAGGAGAGCGGCGGGCTGCTGCTGACCGAGCGGGCCCACCACATGCGCTCCCACCCCGGCCAGGTCTCGTTCCCGGGTGGTTCCATCGACCCGGGAGAGTCGCCGGTCGAGGCCGCGCTCCGCGAGGCGGAGGAGGAGACCGGCCTCGACCCTGCCGGGGTCGAGGTGTTCGGCGAGCTGCCCGACCTCTACCTCCCGCCCAGCAACTTCGCCGTGACGCCGGTGCTCGGCTGGTGGGAGACCCCGTCGCCGGTCCGCGTGGTCGACCCCGACGAGGTGCACGCGATCCACCTCGTGCCGGTCTCCGAGCTGCTCCAGCCCGACCACCGCATCGGGGTCCGGCACCCGTCCGGCTGGGTCGGGCCGGCCTTCCTGATCGGGCCCGACCGCGACGTGATCCTGTGGGGGTTCACCGCGGGCGTGATCACGCGGCTCTTCGAGTACCTCGGCTGGGCCACGCCGTGGGACGACTACGAGGTCCGCGACCTGCCGTCGTACATGCTGCAGGGTGTCCCCCGACGGACGACCGACGAGACGACGGGGACGTCTGGCCCCCCGACCCGCCTGGAGCGCTAGTGAACCTGCTCGACTGGCTGCTGGTCGGCCTGGTGCTGACCTACGCGCTGTCGGGCTACTGGCAGGGCTTCGTCACCGGCGCCGCGGCCACCGCGGGGCTGCTCCTCGGCGGGCTCACCGGCGTCTGGCTGGCGCCCATCGCCCTCGGTGACGCCAACCCGAGCGTGCTGGTGTCGCTCGGGGCCCTCTTCATCGTGATCCTGTGCGCCTCGCTCGGGCAGGCGCTGTTCCAGTACGGCGGCGGGCGGCTGCGCGACACCATCCAATGGCAGCCGTTCCGGGCCGTCGACGCGGTGGGCGGCGCGGTGCTCAGCGGCGTCGCGGTCCTCCTCGTGGCGTGGGCGCTCGGCGTGGCCATCGCCGGTTCGGGCATCTCCGGTATCACCCCCATGGTGCGCGAGTCGGCGATCCTCGCCAAGGTCGACCAGACCCTGCCGACCGGCGCCGACGGCCTGCTCAAGACGTTCAACAACGTCGTCGGCACGACGTTCTTCCCCCGCTACCTCGAGCCGTTCGCCCCGGAGCGGATCGTGCCGGTCGGCCCCGGCCCGCAGCGCCTGCTCACCGACCCCGACGTGGTCCGCGCCGAGCCGTCGGTCGTGAAGATCCAGAGCGTCAACTCCTGCGGTCGCGGCATCGAGGGGTCCGGCTTCCTCTTCGCGACCGACCGGGTGATGACCAACGCGCACGTGGTCGCCGGCGTCGAGGAGCCGTCCGTCGAGATCGACGGCAACGCCGTCGCCGCCACCGTCGTCTACTACGACCCCAAGGTCGACGTGGCCGTGCTCGCCGTCGAGTCGGGCGAGACAACCCCGCTGACCTTCGACCTCCAGGTCGAGCCGCAGCAGGGCGTCGCCATCCTGGGGTTCCCGGAGGACGGCCCGTACGACGTCCAGCCGGCGCGGGTGCGCTCCGAGCAGCGACTGCGCTCGCCCGACATCTATGGCGACGGCGCGGTCATCCGCGACGTGCTCTCGCTGCGCGGCAAGGTCCGGCCCGGCAACTCAGGAGGGCCCGTCGTGTCCTCGGCCGGCGAGGTGGTGGGACTGGTGTTCGCCGCGTCGCTCACCGACTCCGACACCGGCTACGCCCTCACGGGCTCACAGCTGTCCGAGGCGGCGACGCTGGGGATCGTCGGCCAGGACGCCGTCGACACACAGGACTGCGCGAGCTGAGCGCAGCGACCGTTCAGCCGCCGCGGGTGGTGAGCGCGGCCTTCGTCTTCTGGGCCTCGGCGATCGCCTTCTCGGGGCCGCGGACCTTCTGGACCTTGCGGTAGCCGAGGTAGCCCAGCAGGGCGGCGACCAGCAGGTAGATCACGAACACCAGCAGGAACGCCCACTGCAGGTCGAGCCCGTCGCCGTTCCAGTGGAAGAGGTACGCGAGCCCGATGGAGAACATGACCAGCCCCATCAGGAGGAAGAAGACCGCGCCGGCGAACAGGCCCACACCCGTGCCGCCGTTCTTGACGCTGACCTTCAGCTCTGACTTGGCGAGCTGGATCTCCTTCTGCACGAGCGAGGAGATGTCGCGGCTGGCGTCGGAGACGAGCCGTCCGATCGTCGGCTCGCCCTGCATCGGCTGGATCGCCATGACCTCTACCCCCTGGTGACTCGGTCGGAAGCGACCCTACTCTGAGCCGGTCTCCCCGGTCTCGCCCACCCGAGGCTAGGACTAGGCTGCCGAGCGGTGAGCCGGGAAGCCTGGTCGGCACGTCGTCGACCGACGGCGTACGACGTCGATCGGAGCCCTCATGCCGCTGGATGACCGGTTGTTCCACGAGCCGGACCAGCGTGAGGCTTCCTTCCTCGGGGATCTCTTCCGTCGCGAGGCGGTCGGCGGCGGGATCGCTCTCGTGGCGGCCGTGGTCGGCATCGTGTGGGCCAACTCCGCGTGGGCGTCGTCGTACTTCGAGCTGCGGCACCTCCAGGTCGGCCCCCTCGACGTCGAGCACTGGGCGGCCGACGGCGCGCTGACGCTGTTCTTCTTCGTCGCGGGTCTGGAGCTGAAGCGGGAGCTGGTGATCGGCTCGCTCCGGCGGCCTGCGGACGCGGCCGTGCCCGTCGCCGCCGCCGTCTGTGGCGTCGCCGTGCCCGCCCTGCTCTACCTGGCCATCAACGCCAACGGCGGCAACCCCGAGGGCTGGGCCGTGCCGGCGGCCACCGACATCGCGTTCGCACTGGCCGTGCTGGCCGTCGTGGGTTCGAACCTGCCCACGGCGCTGCGGGCGTTCCTGCTCACCCTGGCCGTCGTGGACGACCTCATCGTGATCGTCATCATCGCCGTGTTCTTCACCGACTCGCTCGACTTCCTCTGGCTCGCCGTCGCGTTGGCCTCGATGGCCGCGTGGACGCTCCTGCAGCGGGCGCGGGTGTCGACGCCGCTGGTCTACGTGCCGCTGGCGGTGCTGGCCTGGTGGGCGGTGCACGAGTGCGGTGTGCACGCCACGATCGCCGGTGTCGCGCTCGGTCTCCTGACGCGTGTCCAGCACGACCCCGACGAGGAGACCAGCCCGGCCGAGCACCTCGAGCACGTGCTGTCACCGGTGTCCTCGGCCCTGGCCGTGCCGTTCTTCGCGCTGATGTCGGCCGGCGTGGTGCTCGAAGGTGGGGCCGAGCTGGTGAGCGACCCGATCGTGGTGGGCGTGGTGGTGGGGCTCGTGGTCGGCAAGCCAGTCGGGGTCTTCGCCGGCGGCTGGCTGGTGGCCCGCTTCACCCGCGCCGAGCTCGACACCTCGATCAGCTGGCGGGACGTGGTCGGCGTCTCCCTGCTGGCGGGCATCGGGTTCACCGTCTCGCTGCTGGTCTCCGACCTGTCGTTCACCGGGGTCGAGCGGGACGCCGCCAAGACAGCAGTCCTCATCGGGTCGGTGGTCTCCGCCGTGTTCGGCGTGGTGGCGCTGGGACACCGCGACCGGTTCCATTCGACTCCGTGAGCGGGCCATGGCTTGTGGCACGCTGGCCGCATGCGAGCGGAGCAGCTGGCCGAGCAGGTGCCGACGGTCCGGCCGGCGACCACGGGGGCGGAGGCGGCCCGGGTGGTGGCGGAGTACCGGCTCTCGGGTCTCGTGGTCGCCGGCGAGGACGGCGTGCCCATCGCGGTCATCCCCGGCAGCCAGTTGTTGAGCCTGGTCCTCCCTCAGTACGTCCGTGACGAGCCCAACCTCTCGCACGCCTACGACGAGCAGGGAGCCGACGAGCTGTGCAGCGTGCTCAACCGCTCGACCATCGGCGAGCTGCTGGACGCGAAGCGGTTGACGGCCGCCAAGCCTCCGTCGGTGTACCCCGAAGACACCCTGATCGAGATCGCCAGCGCCATGGACGCGGGTCGCACGCCGGTCATCTTGGTCGTCGACCGCACCGGCGGCTTTCATGGCGTGATCACGCTGAGCCGGGTGCTGGCTGCCATCGCCACTGCTGCCGGGCAGGACAGTCCGCTGGTGCGGCGCCGTCTCGAGCGCGATGTGCTCCACCCTCACGACTCCGGCTGAGTCGCTCGCCGATCGTCCCTGTAGCCTGCGGCCAGGTGTGCCGGGAAGTCTGGTCGGCGGTCCTGCCGTCGACCCGCTGGGAGCCACCCACCGATGCCCGTGCCCGTCCCTGAGCTGCACCCTGACAAGCGGTCGATCGTATGTCGTTGACCGCGTGGCTTGCCATCGCGGTGTTCGCGACGGCGTACATCGTGATCGTCACGGAGAAGTTCAACCGCACGCTGGTGGCCCTCCTCGGTGCGGCCGCGATGGTGGCGATCGGCTCGGTGCGCGGCCACGAGATCTTCTTCTCCGAGGAGACGGGGATCGACTGGAACGTCATCTTCCTGCTGTTCGGGATGATGGTGATCGTCGGCGTCCTCCGGCAGAGCGGTGTGTTCGAGTTCCTCGCCATCTGGTCCGCGCAGCGCGCACGGGCGCGTCCGTTCCGGATGATGGTCCTGCTGGTCGTGATCACCGCCCTGGCGTCGGCCCTGCTGGACAACGTCACGACCGTGTTGCTCATCGCTCCCGTGACGCTGCTGTTGTGTGACCGGCTCGCCCTCGATCCCGTGCCCTTCCTGCTGGCCGAGGTGATGGCCAGCAACATCGGCGGCGCCTCCACCTTGATCGGCGACCCGCCCAACATCATCATCGGCAGCCGGGCCGACCTCGGCTTCAACGACTTCCTCGTCCACATGGCGCCGATCGTGGTCGTGCTCATGGTGGTGTTCGTGGGGCTCTGCTGGCTGTTGTGGGGCCGCCGGCTCCGCTATGACCCGGAGCGCGCGAAGGCAGTCATGCGGCTGGAGCCCCGCGAGACGATCACGGACATGCGCCTCCTCGTCCGGGTGGGCGTCGTGCTGATCCTTGTCCTGGTCGGCTTCGTCACGCACGCCGTGACCCACCTCGAGCCGTCGGTGGTCGCTCTCCTCGGCGCCGGGGCGGCCGTCCTGGTCTCCGGCCTGCCCCACCCGGTCTACCTCGAGGAGATCGAGTGGGAGACGCTGCTCTTCTTCGTCGGACTGTTCGTGATGGTGGGCAGCCTCGTGCACCAGGGTGTCATCAGCGAGCTGGCCGGGACGCTGACCGCCCGCATCGGCGAGGACTACGCCTCCGCAGCCATGGGCCTCCTGGTGGGGTCGGCGGTCCTGTCAGGAATCGTCGACAACATCCCCTACGTCGCCACCATGGCCCCGCTCGTCTACGAGCTCGTCGGGCCGGCCCCCGGCCTCCCTCCCGGGCAGCAGTCCCTCTGGTGGTCTCTCGCGCTGGGTGCTGACCTCGGGGGGAACGCCACCGCCATCGGAGCCAGCGCCAACGTCGTGGTCCTCGGCATCGCCAAGCGGAACGGTCACCCGATCAGCTTCTGGATGTTCACCAAGTACGGGCTGGTCGTCACGGCCGTCACCATCGGCCTCTGCATCCCCTACGTCCTGCTGCGCTACTTCGTCCTGGCGTGACGAGCGAGCGGGCCGAGTCAGTCCTCGCTGCCGGCGCCCGAGCCTTCCTTGTCCTTGATCAGGTCCATCACCGTCGAGTCGGCCAGCGTGGTGACGTCGCCGACCTCACGGTGCTCGGCCACGTCCTTGAGCAGGCGTCGCATGATCTTGCCCGAGCGGGTCTTCGGCAGCTCGGGGACGATCATGATCTGCCGCGGCTTGGCGATCGCGCCGATCTCCTTCTGCACGTGGTTGCGCAGCTCCTGCACCAGGTCGGCGCCCTCGCCGGGCTCGTCGGCCTCCTCGACGGCGGACTCGCGCAGGATCACGAACGCGCACACGGCCTGACCGGTCGTCTCGTCCGCCGCGCCGACCACGGCCGCCTCGGCGACCTTCGGGTGGGAGACGAGGGCCGACTCGATCTCGGTCGTGGACAGCCGGTGGCCGGACACGTTCATCACGTCGTCCACCCGGCCGAGCAGCCACAGGTCCCCGTCCTCGTCCTTCTTGGCCCCGTCGCCGGCGAAGTAGAAGCCCTGGTCGGCGAACCGTGTCCAGTAGGTCTCCTTGAACCGCTCGTCGTCGCCCCACAGCGTGCGCAGCATCGCCGGCCACGGCTTGGTGAGCACCAGGAACCCACCCGAGCCGTCGGGCACCGGCTCGCCCTCGTCGTTGACGACGTCGGCGCCGATGCCGGGTAGTGCCTTCATCGCGGACCCCGGCTTGCCGGCGGTCACGCCCGGCAGGGGGCTGATCATGATCTGGCCGGTCTCGGTCTGCCACCAGGTGTCGACGACCGGCACCCGGTCGCCGCCGATCGTCGCCCGGTACCAGACGTACGCCTCGGGGTTGATCGGCTCGCCCACCGACCCGAGCACCCGGATCGAGGACAGGTCGAACTTCGCGGGGATGTCCGAGCCCCACTTCATGAAGGTCCGGATGGCCGTCGGGGCGGTGTAGAAGATCGTGACGCCGTACGTCTGGATGATCTCCCACCAGCGGCCCTTGTGCGGGCTGTCGGGCGTGCCCTCGTAGACGACCTGCGTGACGGCGTTCGAGAGCGGGCCGTAGACCATGTAGCTGTGGCCGGTCACCCAGCCGACGTCGGCGGTGCACCAGTAGACGTCGGTGTCGGCCTTGAGGTCGAAGACCGCCCAGTGCGTGTACGACGTCCCGACGAGGTAGCCGCCCGTGGTGTGCAGGATGCCCTTGGGCTTGCCGGTCGTGCCCGAGGTGTACATGACGTAGAGCGGGTGCTCGGAGTCGAAGAACTCGCAGGCGTGCTCGGTCGACGCCTTCTCGACGCTGTCGTGCCACCAGACGTCGCGTCCCTCGTCCCACGCGACGTCCTGACCCGTCCGGCGGACCACCAGCACCTTGTCGACCTTCTGGCCCAGGTCGGCCGCCTTGCCGACCGCCTCGTCGACCGCCGGCTTCAGCGCCGACGGTGCGCCGCGGCGGTACCCGCCGTCGGCGGTGATGATGACCTTGGCCTCGCAGTCGGCGACCCGGTTGGCGAGCGCGTCGGCCGAGAACCCTCCGAAGACCACGGTGTGCGGGGCGCCGATCCGTGCGCAGGCGAGCATCGCCACCACCGTCTCGGGGATCATCGGCAGGTAGATCGCCACCCGGTCGCCGGTCTCGACGCCGAGCTCGATGAGCGCGTTGGCGGCCTGGCAGACCTGGTCCTTGAGGTCGGCGTAGGTGATCTCGCGGGTGTCGTCCTCGGGCTCGCCGACCCAGTGGATCGCGACCTTGTCACCCTTGCCGGCCTCGACATGACGGTCGACGCAGTTGTACGCCGCGTTGATGCGGCCTCCCACGAACCACTTGGCGAACGGCGGGTCGTCCCAGTCGAGGACGCGGTCCCACTTCTGGTCCCAGTCGAGGCGCTCGGCCTGCTCGGCCCAGAAGGCCTCGCGGTCGGCCTCCGCCCGGTCGTACGCCTCGGCCTTGACGTTCGCGTTGGCCGCGAGCTCGGCCGGCGGCTCGAAGCGACGCGTCTCGGTGCTCAGGTTGGAGAGGGTCTCGTCACTCATGATTCGGAACCTACCCGGCACGCGCGGGCCGCGACGACCCCCGTGGGGGCGAGGGGCGCCGTCCGGTCGGTCGCGGGCGACGAGCGGTCGGAGGCACCGCTGCGTCACCGTCGGACGACGACCAGCCGCTTCTTCACCGTGGCGCTGTCGACGCCGAGGGTGCGGGCAGCTCCGGTGACGACCCAGGTGTCGGCCAGCAGCCTCGACCCCTTGAGGACGACCGTGGACCTGCCCGCGTCGAGCTCCCGTCTCACGACGAGCTTCTGGCGGTGGAGCACCCCGTCGACCCGGTGCCGCTGCTTGCTCCTCAGCACGAGCTTGACCTTGGCGGGGACGTTCAGACCGATCCGGATCCGCGCCTTGTCAGCCAGGGTGATCCGCCGCTTGGCGAGCGTGAAGGTGGTGATGGCCGGGGCGGCGATGACCTTGGTCCGAGCGACCCGCACGCTGCTGTTGCCGACGGCGTCGGTGACGCGGAACCGGACGGTGTACCTGCCTGGCGCCGCGAAGGCGTGGGTGGTCGCGGCGCTCGTCGCGGTGACGCCGTCGCCGAATCTCCAGGAGTACGTCGCCACCGGCGACCAGGCATCCACGGCAGCCGCCTCGTAGGTCGCCGGATGACCCGCCACGGCGCGGCCGGCCAGCCGGAAGGTCGTCACGGCCGGCCCGGCCACGTCGTACGCCGCGTAGCGCGGCTGGAAGGCCGAGGGTCCCGCGGGTCCGGACTCGCCCCAGAAGACCAGCACGTCGCCGCCGAGACCCACGCCGAGGCGTGGCGGCCCGGCGTCCCGGGCCGAGGACGACAGGCCGACGAGGGGCGAGAACGCGTTGGCGTACGCGGGGAGGACCGCGCTCTGCACGACGTGGGCGGATCCGGTGGACCCCAGCCAGGTCACGGTCGCCGGCGCGGTGGCGGACACCACGGCGGTCGGGTGGCTCGACGCGGTGGCCGGATCCGACAGGGTCACGGCCGGGCGCCACGCTCCCTCCTGGTGGACCGCGGCCTGGACCACCGACGGGCCGGACGTGGGCGTCGCGGTCCACGTGGCCACGAACCGGCTGCCGAAGGTGTTGGTCGCCACCTCGACCCCGTCGACGGAGAAGCCAGAGGCGGACAGGTCGGCGGGTCCGCTCCACCCGGTCTGCTGGGCCGGCCGGGTGCTGGCCTGGGCGACCCAGCGGTCGGCGCCGTTCCAGCGGGCCCAGACGGCCATGGTGGTGCCGTTGCCGGCGACGGCGAGGTCCGGCTCGACGGCGTCCTGGTCGGTCGGTGAGACGGTGACGGGAGCGCTCCACGTGCCGCCGAGCGGGGCCGACGCGGCCCGGACCGTCCAGCGGGCGCCGTCACTGACCGACCACACGGCCGTCGTCATGATGCTGCCGTCGACAGCGAGCCGGGGGCGCCCGGGCATGACGGGCGATCCCGACGAGAGGTCGACCGGCGTGCTCCAGGAACCGGTCGCCGTCCGCGTCGACGTTGACATGGACCACGAGCCACCCACCGTCCGGGGCCAGGCGACGACCGTCGACGCCCCGGGCCGCACCACGAGCGCCGCCTGCGCGGCTGCGGACGTGTCACCGGGGAGGTCGAGCGGAGGCGTCCACACACCGCCGACCGACCGGGTCGAGCTCTGCAGCCCGTACGTTGCCGGGCCGGTGGCGCGGAACCAGACGGCCGTCGCCCGGCCGTCGCCTCCGAGGACGACCTGTGGGTGCAGCGCCGCGGCGCCCGGGAGCGACAGGGGGACGGGCGCACCCCAGGACCCGCCCGCGGGTCGGCTCGAGGCCACCACCTGAGGCTCGCCGCCGGTCGCCTGGGTCCACACCGCGACGGCGTTGCCGGCGGCGTCCAGGTCGACCCCTCCCGCCTCGCCGGAGGCCACGGCCGGAGCCACGGCGCCGGCCGGCAGCCAGGTCGGCGCGGCCGCGACGTCGCCGACAGGTGCCAGGGCCCCCACGAGCGCGACAACTGTCACCAACATGCCCTTGCGGGCGCTCCGGCGCACGACCGGACCCTAACGGCACCCGCTGCCGAGCGGGAGGGGCATCACCGCTCGCAGCGCAGCCGCACCTCGCAGTAGCAGGAATGTTGCCGACCAGGGTGGCCGGCCGGCCCTGACGGGTCTCGGCCGCCTGCGACGGCGCGGGCAGCACGGGCCGAAGGTTCGGGCGCGATCCCACCGATTCGTCAGCGGTCGCACTGCGGGGAGGACCCGCTGGACCGCTGACGAATCGGAGTTCCCGATCTTCTCAGTGGTGGGTGGCCTGCTCGGCGCCGGCGCCGGTGAACGCGCGGACCTCGAGCTCGGTGAACTTGTCCTCGGCGGTCGGCTCCTTGGACGTGACGGTCCCGAGCCAGCCGAAGAAGAAGCCGAGCGGGATCGAGACGATGCCGGGGTTCTGCAGCGGGAACCAGTGGAAGTCCACGTCCGCGGGGAACAGCGAGAGGCTCGCGCCGGTCGCCGGGTTCACGCCGAGACCGGAGACGACCGGTGAGAAGAACACCAGCACGACGCAGGAGATCAGGCCGCCGTAGATCGCCCACGTGGCGCCACGGGTGTTGAAGCGCTTCCAGAACATGTTGTAGATGATCGACGGCAGGTTCGCCGAGGCCGCGACCGCGAAGGCGAGCGCCACCAGGAAGGCGATGTTGAGCTTCTGCGCCGGGATGGCGAGGCCGATGGCGATGCCGCCGATCACGAAGGCCGCGATCCGGGCCACCCTGACCTCCTCCTTCTCGGTCGCCTGACCCTTCTTGAACACCGTCGCGTACAGGTCGTGGGCGACCGACGACGCCGATGTCAGGGTGAGCCCCGCGACCACCGCGAGGATGGTCGCGAACGCCACGGCCGAGATCAGCGCCAGCAGGACGGCACCGCCGGTGCTCCCCTCACCACCACCGAGGAACTCGGCGAGCAGTGGAGAGGCCAGGTTGCCGCCGGAGGCGGCGACCTCGCTGTCCGGGCCGGTGTTGAGCAGCGCGGCGGCACCGAAGCCCAGCGCCAGCGTCATCAGGTAGAACGCGCCGATCAGCCCGATGGCCCAGAGCACGGACGTCCGCGCATCCTTGGCCGTCGGCACCGTGTAGAAGCGGATCAGGATGTGAGGCAGGCCCGCCGTGCCGAGCACCAGGGCGATGCCGAGGCTGACGAAGTCGATCTTCGACGTGGTCGAGACGCCGTACTTCAGGCCGGGCTGGAGGAAGCCCTCGCCCTTGCCGGTGTTCTCGGCTGCGGCACCGAGCAGGCTGGACAGGTTGAAGTTGAACTCCGCCAGCACCAGGACGGTGATCAGGATCGTGCCGCCCATCAGCAGGACGGCCTTGACGATCTGCACCCAGGTCGTGCCCTTCATGCCGCCCACGGTCACGTAGAAGACCATCAGCAGGCCGACGGCCACGATGGTGAACGCCTTCACGGACTCGTCGGTGACGCCGAGCAGGAGGGCGACCAGCGCACCGGCGCCGACCATCTGGGCGAGCAGGTAGAAGATCGACACCACGACGGTCGAGGTCGCCGCCGCCGTCCGTACGGGGCGTTGCCGCATCCGGTACGCCAGCTGGTCGGCCATCGTGTAGCGGCCGGAGTTGCGCAGCAGCTCGGCCACCAGCAGCAGCGCCACGAGCCAGGCGACGAGGAACCCGATGGAGTAGAGGAAGCCGTCGTACCCGCTCAGCGCGATGGCGCCGGAGATGCCGAGGAAGGATGCCGCGGACATGTAGTCGCCCGAGATGGCCATGCCGTTCTGGAAGCCGCTGAACGAGCGGCCACCGGCGTAGTAGTCCGTCGCGCCGTGGGTCTGGCGGTTCGCCCAGAACGTGATGCCGACCGTGATGACGACGACAGCGACGAAGAGGATCGCGGTCAGCGTGTCGGAGCTCATCGACCCGACACCTCCTGCCGGTAGTCCGCCTCGAGCTCGCGGGCCAGCGGGTCGACCTTCGCCGTCATGTAGCGGGCGTACAGCCACGCGATCAGGAAGGTGGTGACGAACTGGAGGAGCCCGAAGACGAGCGCCACGTTGATGTTCCCGACGACCTGCTGGCTCATGAAGTCGGGGGCCCACATGGACATCACCACGTAGAGCAGGTACCAGGCCAGGAACGCGATCGTGGCCGGCAGCACGAAGCTCGTGTGACGCTTCTTCAGCTCCCCGAACTCGGGGGTGGCGTGGAGCCGGTCGTAGACCGGATCGTGCCGTTCGGCCCGGTCGTGTGGTTCGACGCGTGTGTCCGCCATGGTCGCTCCTTCAAATCCCGAAGATCCCCCGAGGTGTCACCGGATGTGACGCCCTTCACGCTTCCGGAGCAGGTACCCCCGCGGGCAGGGGTGGATGCGGGTACGTCGACCAGTGGGGACGGCCTTTCGTCCAGCGGTCGGTTTGGTGCGACGAGCGGCTGGATAGTCCGTGACGAAACTGTCGTCAATCGGCCGGGATGAGGACAGTTACGTCACGGACTATCCCGCCGCGGGCGGACTACCCGCGGTCGACGGTGACGGCCTCGGGGGTGTGGAGGCGGACCATGAAGCGGGTCGCGTGGGGTGACCGGCGGTCCGGGGTCAGCAGGGAGCCGACGACCATCGCGGCGAACGCGAGCGGCACCGTCCAGGCGGCGGGCTGGGCCATCAGGGTGGAGTACCAGCCCTCGTCCTCGGTGGCCACGAACGTGCGCAGGACGGCCGCGCCGCTGGTGACCCCACCCACCACCAGGCCGGCGATGGCGCCGACGTCGGTGAGGCGACGCCACCAGATGCCCAGCACGAGCAGGGGGCAGAACGTCGACGCGGCCACGGCGAAGGCCAGACCGACGGCGGTGGCGACCCCGACGTCCTCGGCCAGCACGGCCAGCACGTACGCGACCGAGACCGCGAGCGCCGCGGACACCCGGAACGACGCGATGCCACCCAGCCACCGGCTCATCACGTCCTGCGACAGCACGCCGGCGACCGCGATCGTCAGGCCCGACGAGGTCGACAGGAACGCCGCGAACGCACCGGCCACGAGCAACGCGGCGAGCAGCTCGCCACCGGTGCCGCCGATCATCCGCAGCGGGAGCTGGATCACCACGGAGTCGGCCCGGCCCTCGGCCACCAGGTCACCCGCGTAGATCCGGCCGAGGGCGCCGTACACCGGAGGGAGCACGTAGAAGATCCCGAGCAGGACGAGCACGACCAGGGTGGTACGACGGGCCGCGCGGCCGTCGGGGTTGGTGTAGAAGCGGACGACCACATGGGGCAGGCCCATGGTGCCGAGGAAGGTCGCGATCACGATCGAGTACGTCGTGTAGATCGGGTGCGGCCCGAGGCCCGAGAGCGGGTCGGCCCAGCCCGACTGGCCGGGCAGGTCGAACATCGGGTCCGCCGGTGACGTCGCGCCGTCGCCGAACCAGACCAGCAGCAGGAACACGGCGGGCACCAGCAGTGCGGTCAGCTTCAGCCAGTACTGGAAGGCCTGCACGAACGTGACGCTGCGCATCCCGCCGGTGACCACGTTGACGAGCACCACCAGCGCGACGACCAGGCCGCCGAGCCGGTTGTCGAGCCCGGTGGCGAGGTTGAGGGTGAAGCCGGCGCCCTTGAGCTGGGGGATCAGGTACAGCCAGCCGATCGCCACGACCAGCGCCGAGGTGATGATGCGGACCGGCCGCGAGCGCAGCCGGGCCTGGGCGAAGTCCGGGAGCGTGTACGCGCCCGACCGCCGCAGCGGGGCGGCGACCAGGGCGAGCAGGAGGAGGTACCCGGCGGTCCAGCCGACGGGGTACCAGAGCATGTCGGCCCCGAACGCCAGCACCAGCCCGGCGACGCCGAGGAAGGAGGCGGCCGAGAGGTACTCGCCGCCGATGGCCGAGGCGTTGAGGGCGGGGCGCACCGTCCGCGAGGCCACGAAGAAGTCGGACGTCGTCCGGCTGAAGCGCAGCCCCCAGATGCCGATGCCGACCGTCAGCACCGAGACCACGAGCACGGCGACGGCGCCGAACGTGTGGCTCATCGGTCGGTCACGGTCGCTCGACGACGTCGGTGAAGGCCCGCTCGTTGCGCTCGGCGGCCCGGACGTACCACCAGCCGATCGCCACGAGGACCGGGTAGACCAGGAAACCGAGCAACCCCCACGCGAGCGGCATGCCCAGCACCTCCTGGTCCATCACCTCGGGCAGCAGCCAGAACGCCAGAGGCAGCCCGCCCACCAGGACGGCGAGGAGCGTCACGACCACGACGGCCAGGCGGAGCTGGGCGCGCAGCAGCGACCGCAGGTACACCTCCCCGACCTGGCTCTGGGCGTCGATCTCGTGCGCCGCGCTCGGCGGCGGCAGCCGGCGACCCGACGTCGTACGGGGGGACGTGACGCGGACGCGCTCGCTCATCGCGACGTGGCACCCGGTCGGTTGCGGCGGACGAGGAGGTCGCGCAGGGCGCGGGTGTGGCGGCGGCTGACGGCCAGCTCGGTGCCGTCGACGACCACGGTGCAGCGGCCGGCCTCGGTGCGTACCTCGTCGACGTGCGGCAGCGAGACGAGCAGCGACCGATGGATGCGTACGAACCCGGCGGCCTGCCACTCCTGCTCGAGGGTCGCGAGCGGGGTACGCAGCAGGTGGCTGCCCTCGGCGGTGTGCAGCCGGGCGTAGTCGCCCTGGGCCTCGACGTAGGTGATGTCGGCGCGGCTGATGAACCGGGTCACGCCGCCGAGCTCGACGGCGACCTGGTCGTCCTCGACCGCCCGAGCGGGGTGGGTGCCCTCGACGACGCGGCGGACGGCCTCGGCCAGCCGCTCCTCGCGCACGGGCTTCAGCACGTAGTCGACGGCGTTGAGCTCGAACGCCTCGACGGCGTGCTGCTCGTGCGCGGTCACGAACACGACCGGCGGCGGCGCCTTGAACCGGGCCAGCACCTGGGCCAGCTCGAGGCCGGAGAGGCCCGGCATGGAGATGTCGAGGAAGACCGCGTCGACCGACAGGTCCTGGAGGACCCGGAGCGCGTCGGTGGCCGAGTCGGACGTGAGGACGCCCTGCACGCGCGGGTCGCGCTCGAGCAGGAAGGCCAGCTCGTCGAGGGCGGGGCGTTCGTCGTCGATGACGAGGACGCGTAGGCCGACCGGCTCGATGGTCACGTGTGCAGTCTCTCGGCGTACTTGGGCACGCGCAGGATGACGCGCGTGCCGGCGCCGAGGGCGGTCTCGACCGCGAGCCCGTACTCGTCGCCGAACGTGTGCCGCAGCCGCTCGTCCACGTTGGCCAGACCGACCGACTCGGACACTCCGGCCAGCGCTCGGCGCACCTCGTCCGGGTCGGCGCCGGCCCCGTCGTCCTCGATGGTGATCTCGCACTCGCGGTCGAGGTCGCTGGCCACCACGGTGATGGTGCCGCCCTCGGCGCG
>JAICRP010000136.1 GCA_025966445.1 Nocardioides sp. | reverse complement strand
GGTTGGATCGAGTGGGGCGGCTGCGGCGTGGTGAACCCGCGCGTGCTCACCGCGTGCGGGGTCGACGCCGAGCGCTACACGGGGTTCGCGTTCGGCATGGGCATCGACCGGACGCTGATGTTCCGGCACGGCGTGGAGGACCTGCGCGACCTGTTCGAGGGCGACGTCCGCTTCTCGTCGGCCTTCGGAACGGAGCTCTGACCCCGCGATGCGCGCCTCTGTCTCGTGGATCCGTGCTGTCGTCCCGGACCTCCCCGACGTCTCCACCGAGGAGCTCGCCGCGCGCCTGACGGCCCTCGGCCTCAAGCTCGAGGCCATCGAGCGGCCCGGGCACGACATCACCGGACCACTGGTGGTCGGCCGGGTGCTCTCCTTCGTGGACGAGCCGCAGAGCAACGGCAAGACCATCCGCTGGTGCTCCGTCGACGTCGGTGCTGCCAACGGCACCGGCGAACCCCAGGGCATCGTCTGCGGCGCCCACAACTTCGCGGTCGGCGACCTGGTCCCCGTGATCCTGCCCGGCGGCGAGCTGCCCGGCGACTTCAAGATCTCCGCGCGGAAGACCTACGGCCACGTGTCCGCCGGGATGATCTGCTCCGCCAAGGAGCTCGGCCTCGGCGACGACCACGACGGGATCATCGTGCTGCCCGCCGACGCCGGCGACCCGGGTGACGACGTCTTCGACGTGCTGCCGCTGCGCGACGAGGTCATCGAGTTCGAGATCAACCCCGACCGCGCCTACGCGCTCTCGCTGCGTGGTGTCGGCCGCGAGGCGGCGCTTGCCTACGGCCTCGACTTCGTCGACCCGGCCGACCGGCCGGTGCCGTCGTCGGCCGAGGTCGCGTACGAGGTCGTGGTCGAGGACCCGGTCGGCTGCCCGGTCTTCACCGGCCGCTCCGTGACCGGCTTCGACCCTGGCGCGCCGACCCCGGCATGGATGGCCCGACGCATCCAGCTGGCCGGCATGCGGCCGATCTCGCTGGCGGTCGACGTGACCAACTACGTGATGCTCGAGCTCGGCCAGCCCATCCACGGCTTCGACCGCGACAAGCTCGCCGGCCCGATCGTCGTACGCCGTGCCCGTGCGGGCGAGCGGGTGACCACCCTCGACGGCGCCGACCGCGAGCTCTCCACCGAGGACCTGCTGATCACCGACGACTCCGGTCCGATCGGGCTCGCGGGGGTGATGGGCGGCGCGACGACCGAGCTGTCGGCGACGACGACCAACATCTTCATCGAGGCCGCGCACTGGGACCCCGTCGCGATCTTCCGCACCCAGCGCCGCCACAAGCTGCCGTCCGAGGCGTCCAAGCGCTTCGAGCGCGGCACCGACCCGACCATCCCGCTCGTCGCCGCGGACCGCGTGGCCGAGCTGCTGACGACGTACGGCGGCGGCACGGTCGAGCCGGGCGTGACGTACGTCGGGGCGGCGCCGTCGGCGTCCGCCATCACGATCGACGCGGGCCTGCCCGCGCGGGTGACCGGGATGGACATCTCCGCGGAGACGACGGTCGCCAACCTGCGCGCCGTCGGCTGCCTGGTCGAGGAGTCGGGTTCGTCGCTGTCGGTCACCCCACCGCCGTGGCGCGGCGACGTCACCGATCCGTTCGACCTGGTCGAGGAGGTCGCCCGGATCGTCGGCTACGCCAACATCCCGTCGGTGCTCCCGCCCGCGGCCCACGGCCGCGGGTTGACGAGGAGCCAGCAGCTGCGCAGGCGCGTCGGTCGCACGCTGGCGGGCGAGGGGTTCGTCGAGGTGGTGAGCTTCCCGTTCATCGGGACACGCGACCTCGACGCACTGGGGCTGGCGGACGAGGACCTGCGCCGACACGTGCTGCGGCTGGCCAACCCGCTGTCGTCCGAAGAGCCCGCGATGACCACCACGCTGCTTCCCGGCTTGCTCAAGGCGGTCGCCCGCAACGCCGGCCGCGGCAACAGCGACCTGGCCCTGTTCGAGGCGGCCACGGTCACGCTGCCGCGGGCGACCGGTCCGGCGCCGATCTTCGGAGTCGACAAGCGGCCGACCGAGGGCCAGCTCGACGAGCTCGACAAGGCGCTGCCGGACCAGCCGTTGCACCTCGGGCTCGTCGTCTCCGGCGACCGCGAACGGGCCGGCTGGTGGGGCGCGGGCCGTCAGGCCACCTGGGCCGACGCGGTCGACGGCGTACGCCGCACGGCCGAGGCCCTCGGCGTCCCGGTCACCGTCCGTCCCGGTTCACTGGCTCCCTGGCACCCCGGCCGCTGCGCGGAGATCCTCGTCGGCGACGCCGTGCTGGGTCACGCCGGCGAGCTGCACCCGCGGGTGTGCGCGGCGTACGGCGTCCCTGCCCGGACCGCCGCGGCCGAGATCGACCTGACCCGCCTGCTCGAGCACGCCGTGATGATCGTCGGCGCCCCGGAGCTCTCGGACTTCCCCGTGGCCAAGGAGGACGTGGCGCTCGTCGTCGACGACTCGGTCGCGGCCGCGGACGTCGAGGCGGCCCTGCGCGAGGGCGCGGGGGAGTACCTCGAGTCGGTCCGGCTGTTCGACGTGTACACGGGACCCCAAGTCGGCGAGGGCAAGAAGTCGCTGGCGTTCGCCCTGCGTTTCCGGGCACCCGACCGCACGCTCACCGAGCACGAGGCGGGTGCCGCCCGGGACGCGGCCGTGGCACTCGCGGCCGAGAGGTACGGCGCCGTCCAGAGATAGCCGAGTCGGCGTATCCGCAGCTCGAAATCACGTCGAGTCGGCGCATCTGCAGGCCGCGACGGTCCCGACTCGGCGCGCGTGCACGTGCCAGACCTGCAGATGCGCCGACTCGACGAGCTGGCGGCCTGCGGATACGCCGACTCGGCTAGTTGATCGGCTGGTGGATCACCCGGCGGAAGTGGTCGACGATCAACAGGTCGCCGGCGAGGTGGATCGAGTCACCGTCGCCACGCCGCCACAGGCGGGCGTCCATCACGCCGGCGGGCGCAGAGATCACCGCGTCGGCGTCGACGCCCGGGTCGGCCACCACGTGGATGTCGTCCTCGTCGTAGTGGGTTCCGTCGGACGGGTCGGTCCCGCTGAACCGCCCCAGCTGCACCCACACGTCCTCACCGGTGTCGGTGAGCTCGACGCGGATGTAGTGCGGCAGTGGAGAGAACTCGCCCCACTCCGGCAGCCCGTCGAACATCACGTCGAGGACCTCCTCGACCCCGTCGGACGCCAACGCCGGGTCGAGCTCGCCGATCTTCCCGACCGCGGCCAGCTCGGCGTCCAGCCGGTGGATCAGCGCCTCGTGTGCCTGTCGTCGCAGGATGAAGCCGACCGTCTGTTCCTTCGACCAGGTCCAGGCCGGGTCGGCGGGATCGGCGTCGCGCAGTGCGGCGACCAGCCCGGACGAGGCCTCGTCGAAGGCGGTGAGAGCGTCGGCGTACGACGTGGGGGACGCCCCGCTGTCGGGCCGCTCCTCGGGGCTCTTGGGCCGGTTCGCCACGATCCAGGCCCAATGAGCCTGCGTCTCGGCGAGGTGGTTCGCGAGGTCGAGGGCCGTCCAGGCCGGGCACGTCGGCACGGGGGCGTGGGGGTCTGCGTCGGCCAGCACCTCGCGGAAGCGGCCCGACTCGGACTCGATGGCGGACAGGTACTGGGAAGCACTCAACCGGCTCATGGAACGACGGTAGTCCGCGAGACCGACGTCGTCACGGGTGGGAACCGGCGTGCATGACTATGCAGACATAGGTATAGTCATGCACATGACGAAGGTGCGCGTCGCGGTCGCCGGAGCAAGTGGGTACGCCGGTGGCGAGCTGCTGCGTCTCCTGCTGGGGCACCCGGCGGTGGAGATCGGTGCCCTCACCGGGGCGTCCAACGCGGGGGAGCTGCTCGGCGTCCTGCAGCCCCACCTGACCCCGCTGGCCGAGCGGGTCCTGGAGGCGACGAGCCCCGACGTGCTGGCCGGTCACGACGTGGTCTTCCTTGCCCTGCCGCACGGTGCCTCGGCCGCCGTCGCCGCGGAGCTCGGCGACGACGTGCTCGTCGTGGACTGCGGAGCGGACTTCAGGCTCGCCGACCCCGAGGCCTGGCTGCGGTTCTACGGCTCCGAGCACGCAGGTACCTGGCCGTACGGACTCCCCGAGCTGCCCGGCGCCCGTGACGCCCTGCGCGGCACCAAGCGGGTGGCCGTCCCCGGTTGCTACCCGACCATCTCGTCGTTGTCGCTCGTCCCCGCTCTGGCCGCTCACCTGGTCGAGCCCGAGGTCGTCGTGGTCGCCGCGTCCGGCACCAGTGGCGCCGGCAAGGCGGCCAAGACCAACCTCCTCGGCTCCGAGGTGATGGGCAACGTGAGCGCCTACGGCGTCGGCGGCGTGCACCGGCACACCCCCGAGATCGAGCAGAACCTCGGGGCCGTCGCGGGCGTCCCGGTCAGCGTGTCCTTCACCCCGGTCCCCGTCCCCATGCCCCGCGGCATCCTGGCCACCTGCTCGGCCCCCCTCAAGCCCGGCGTCACGGAGGACGATGCGCGGGCGGCGTACGTCAAGGCGTACGCCGACGAGCCCTTCGTGCACCTCCTGCCACAGGGCCAGTGGCCGCAGACCCAGGCGGTGCTCGGCTCGAACGCCGTCCACCTCCAGGTGACCGTCGACGAGCGCGCCGACCGCCTGGTCGCCGTCGGCGCGGTCGACAACCTCACCAAGGGCACCGCCGGCGCGGCCGTCCAGAGCATGAACCTTGCCCTCGGCCTCGACGAGACCGCCGGCCTGACGACGGTCGGGCTCGCCCCATGACCTCACCCCACGAAACCGCTCACCTCCCCCGCTTCGCTCCTCCGGCTCACGCTTTCGCGGGGACCCCGAGATGAGCGTCACGCACCCGCAGGGTTTCGTCGCGGCCGGTGTCGAGGCGGGCCTCAAGAACAGCGGCGGCAAGGACGTCGCCCTCGTGGTCAACCAGGGCCCCGCGTTCTCCGCGGCCGCGGTGTTCACCGCCAACCGCTGCAAGGCCAACCCGGTGCTGTGGAGCGAGCGCGTCGTGCAGGACGGGGTCGTGAAGGCGGTCTTCCTCAACTCGGGCGGCGCCAACTGCTACACCGGCCCCGACGGCTTCCAGACCACCCACGCCGTCGCCGAACGGGTCGCCGACCAGGCGGGCATCGGCGCGATCGACGTCCTCGTCTGCTCCACCGGGCTGATCGGCCTGGCCAACCCGCGCGAGCAGGTGCTGGCCGGAGCCGACGCGGCGTACGCCGCCCTGGCCGGCAGCGGGGGTGACGACGCCGCGCACGCGATCATGACCACCGACCACGTCAGCAAGCAGGTGGTCGTCGACGGTGCCGGCTGGTCGGTGGGCGGGATGGCCAAGGGCGCGGGGATGCTCGCGCCGCAGCTGGCCACCATGCTCGTCGTCCTGACGACCGACGCCATCGCCGACGCCGGCGACCTGGACCGGGCCCTGCGTGCCGCCACCCGCGTCTCCTTCGACCGGCTCGACTCCGACGGGTGCATGTCGACCAACGACACCGTCGCGCTGCTCGCCAGCGGCGCCTCGGGCATCACGCCGTCGCTGCCGGACCTGACCGAGGCGGTCACCCGCGCCTGTACCGACCTGGCGATGCAGCTGCTCGCCGACGCCGAGGGGTCGGACCACGAGATCGCCATCACCGTCCAGGGTGCGGCGTCCGAGGACGACGCCCTCGAGGTGGGCCGCAGCATCGCCCGCAGCAACCTGTTCAAGGCAGCCGTGTTCGGCAACGACCCGAACTGGGGCCGCGTCCTCGCCTCCATCGGCACCACCCAGGCGGCGTTCGACCCCGCCGACCTGGACGTCGCCATGAACGGCGTGTGGGTCTGCCGCCGGTCCACGCCGGCCGCCGACCCGGCGACCGTCGACCTGACGGCGCGCGAGGTCAGCGTCACCGTCGACCTCAAGTCCGGCGACCACCGGGCGACCATCTGGACCAACGACCTCACCCACGCCTACGTCCACGAGAACAGCGCGTACTCCTCATGAGCGACACCGACCAGAGACCCGCCGTCGAACCCGCCAAGGCTGCCGTGCTCGCCGCCGCGCTGCCGTGGCTCAAGCGCTACCACGGGAAGATCGTGGTGGTGAAGTACGGCGGCAACGCCATGACCGACGAGCGGCTCAAGCGCGCGTTCGCCGAGGACGTCGCGTTCCTGCGGTTCGCAGGCTTCAAGCCTGTGGTGGTGCACGGCGGAGGCCCGCAGATCTCCGCGATGCTCGACCGGCTCGGCATCGACTCGGAGTTCAAGGGCGGCCTGCGGGTGACCACGCCGGAGGCGATGGACGTCGTCCGGATGGTGCTCGTCGGTCAGGTGCAGCGCGAGCTGGTCGGGCTCATCAACGAGCACGGCCCCCTGGCCGTGGGCCTGTCCGGCGAGGACGCCGGCCTGTTCACGGCCCAACGCACCAACACCATCGTCGACGGCGAGGAGGTCGACCTCGGCCTGGTCGGCGAGGTCGCCAGCGTGCGGCCCGAGGCGGTGCTCGACCTCGTCGAGGCGGGCCGGATCCCGGTCATCTCGAGCGTCGCGCCCGATGCCGACGGTGTCGTCCACAACGTGAACGCGGACACTGCAGCCGCCGCTCTCGCGATCGCGTTGGGGGCCGAGAAGCTGCTCGTGCTCACGGACGTCGAGGGCCTCTACCGCGACTGGCCCGACAGCGACGACGTGATCGGCGAGATCTCGCCCGAGGCACTGGCCGACCTCATGCCGACCCTGGCCAGCGGGATGGTCCCGAAGATGGCCGCCTGCCTCCAGGCCGTGCAGGGCGGCGTCGCCCGCGCCACCGTCGTCGACGGTCGTGAGGACCACGCCGTGCTCCTCGAGCTGTTCACCGACGAGGGCGTCGGCACCCAGGTGCTGCCCGGCGTGGACACCAAGGTCCGGAAGGCCAAGTCGTGACGAGCCAGCAGTGGCAGGAGCGCTACTCCGGCGCCGTGATGAACACGTTCGGGCCGCCGAAGCTGGTCCTCGCCCGAGGGGAAGGTGCCCACGTCTGGGACGTCGACGGCGTGGAGTACGTCGACCTCCTCGGCGGGATCGCCGTCAACGCCCTCGGCCACGCCCACCCCGCGCTGGTCGCGGCCGTCACCGAGCAGCTCACGACGCTCGGCCACGTCTCGAACTTCTTCACCAGCGCGCCGCAGGTCGAGCTGGCCGAGCGGCTGCTCTCGCTCGTCGGCCCAGGCGAACGGGGCGGCCGGGTGTTCTTCACCAGCTCCGGCACCGAAGCGAACGAGGCCGCGTTCAAGCTGACCCGGCGCACCGGCCGTACCCACCTGGTCGCCGCCGAGGGCTCCTTCCACGGCCGCACGATGGGCTCGCTCGCGCTGACGTCGAAGGATGCGTACCGCACGCCGTTCGAGCCGCTGCCCGGCGTCGTCACGTTCGTGCCGTACGGCGACGAGGCCGCCCTCGCGAAGGCCGTCACCGACCAGACCGCGGCCGTCATCCTCGAACCGATCCAGGGCGAGGCCGGGGTGGTCGTCCCGCCCGCGACGTACCTCGCGGCCGCGCGCGAGATCACCCGGGACAACGGCGCGCTGCTCTGGCTCGACGAGGTGCAGACCGGTATCGGCCGCACCGGCGAGTGGTTCGCAGGACCGGTGGCCGACGCCGACGTCGTGACCGTCGCCAAGGGGCTCGGCGGCGGCATCCCGATCGGCGCCTGCATCGCCCTCGGCGAGGCGGCCACCCTCCTGCAGCCCGGCAACCACGGCACCACCTTCGGCGGGAACCCCGTGGCCTGCGCCGCGGCGCTGGCCGTGCTCGACACCATCGAGAAGGACGGGCTGCTCGAGCACGCCACCGCCATGGGCGAGCGTCTCCGGGCCGGGCTGGCCGCCGACGAGCGCGTGGCCGAGGTGCGTGGGCGGGGCCTGCTCGTCGGCCTCGACCTGTCGCGTCCGGTCTCGGCCGAGGTCGCCGCCGCGGCGCTCGCCCGCGGCTTCATCGTGAACAACCCGACTCCCGACCGTGTCCGCCTCGCTCCGCCCCTGGTCATCGGCCACGATGACGTCGACGCGTTCCTGGCCGCCTGGCCGGAGATCCTCGACGACGCCTACGGAGGCCCACAGTGACATCGACCGGGACCCGCTCCTTCCTCGCGGACGACGACCTCAGCC
>JAICRP010000011.1 GCA_025966445.1 Nocardioides sp. | reverse complement strand
GTCCTCGACGTTGAAGGTGTGGGCGTAGAGACAGCCGTCCCACCCGACGACGTCGATGGGGTGGGTGGCGTAGGTCAGCCGGCTGCCGCCGACGCCGCCCGGCAGGTTGCTGACGCGGTGCTTGACGAGCACCTCGACGTCGGTGCCCTCCACGAGGTGCGGCTCGCTGGGGCCGTGCAGGTCGCGTTCGCAGTACGGCGCGTGCTCGAGGAGCTGCCCGTACCGGGACAGGTACCGCTTGGGTGGCGCGATGTGGGAGTTGGCCTCGATGGCGTAGAGCCGGCTCGGCTCGGCCGGCACCCAGCGGTGGTCCGTGGCGCGCGGGACCAGCAGGTAGTCGCCGGTGCGGTAGGGCAGCACGCCGAACACGGTCTCGACGGTGCCGGTGCCCTCCTGGACGTAGACGCACTCGTCGCCGATCGCGTTGCGGTAGATCGGGGAGGCGTCCGTGCCGGTGACGACGTAGCTGATGCGCACGTCGTTGTTGCCGAGGACGAGGCGGCGGCCCTCGACGGGGTCTCGTGACAGGCGCTGCGCGCCTTCCTCGACCTGCGACGGGAACAACCCGTGCAGCTTGAGGTGGCGGGGCTTGAGCGGGTGGTTCGGGGTGCGTGACTGGTCCGGCAGCTCCCACGGCTGGCTGTCGACGATCGCCGACGGCACTCCGCGGTGGTAGAGCAGGGAGGAGTCCGAGGAGAACCCCTCCTCTCCCATCAGCTCCTCGCGGTACAGGAAACCGGACTCGTCGCGGTGCTGCGTGTGCCGCTTCGGAGGGACGGAACCGACGGCGCGGTAGTAGGCCATACGGGCACCTTAGAACGGCCCTGACGAGACGGGCGTCACCCCGTTATTGGTTCGCTCGCCGTCGGCGCGCCCACCTACTCTGAACGGGCGATGCGCGACTTCCCACCGGTGATCGACACCTTCTACGCGCGCGGCGGGGGCGAGCCCTCTGCTGCGCCGGACACGCGCACCCGGACGCGCTTCCTGTTGTGGATGCTCAAGCTCCAGTGGCCGGTGATCCTGACCACCACCGCGCTCGGGATGTTCTGGCAGCTCCCGCCCATGTTCGGGCCGTTCATCTTCGGCCGAGCGGTCGACGAGGGCATCGTGCCGGGTTCCGCCCACTCGACCGTGCAGTGGGCCGGGCTGCTGCTCGCGGTGACCCTGATCGGTGCCGTGTTCGGCATCCTCATGCACACCTACATCGTGCGCACCTGGCTGATCGCGCTCTACGGGACGATGAAGATGGTGACCCGCAAGGCCGCCCAGATGGGCCACGTGCTGCCGCGCCGCACGCCCACGGGCGAGGTGCTGAGCGTCGCGTCGGCCGACTCCGACGAGTTCGGGGCGCTGACCGAGATCCTGGCGCGCACCTGTACCCAGCTGGTCGCGTACCTCGTGGTCGCCTTCATCGTGCTCAGCACCTCGGTCGAGCTCGGGGTGCTGCTGCTGATCGCCGCGCCGGTGCTGGTGGGCGCGGCGTTCCCGCTGCTCAAGCCGCTGCACCGGCGCCAGGAGATCGAGCGTGGCCGCAACTCCGACCTGACCTCGCTGGCCACCGACATCGTCGCGGGCCTGCGGATCCTGCGCGGCATCGGTGGCGAGAGGACCTTCGGCAGCAACTACGCCACCCAGTCCCAGCTCGCCCGGCAGGCCGGCCAGTCCGCCGGCATCTGGCAGGCAGGCATCGAGGCCGTCGGCGTGCTGTTCTCGGGCGTGTTCGTGGTGCTGCTCGTGTGGCTGGGCACCCGCCAGGTGATCAGCGGTGAGCTGACCATCGGCCAGCTGATCAGCTTCCTCGGCTACGCGCTGTTCATGATCTACCCGATCCAGACGTTCTTCGAGTTCGCCCAGAAGCTCACCCGGGCGACCGTCTCGGCGCGCAGGGCGATCGCCATCTTCGAGCAGCAGCCTCCCTGGATCGACGCGACCGACCCGCGCGGCCTGCCCGAGCACGGCGACCTGGTCGACGAGGAGACCGGCTTCGTGGCCCACGAGGGCCAGCTGACGATCGTGGTCAGTGCCGTGCCCGAGGACACGTCCGCGCTCGCCGACCGGCTGGGTCGCTATCTCACCACCGACGTGGAGCCCATCAGCGAGGACATCGGCGAGGGCGTCAAGGGCCGCGCCGCCCGGCGTGCCCGGGCCGAGCGCGAGGCCGAGCGCGCCCGGATCGCGGCTCGCGACGAGGAGCGCGCCCGGCAGCGGTGGGGCGTGACCCTCGGCGGCGTCGACCTCTCCGAGGTCCAGCTGACCGACGTGCGCCGCCGGATCCTCGTCAGCGACAGCGGCAGCCAGCTGTTCGCCGGCACCCTCCAGGACGCCGTCGACCCGCACGGACGCCTCGACCGGCACCAGGCGGAGGACGCCCTGCGCGTCGCGAACGCCGAGGACGTGTACGACGCCCTCCCCGGCGGCTGGCAGGGCCAGCTCGACGAGCGGGGTCGTGGTCTGTCCGGTGGGCAGCGCCAGCGGGTCGTGCTGGCCCGCGCCATCGCGGCCGAGGCCCCGGTGCTCGTGCTGGTCGAGCCCACGTCCGCCGTCGACGCCCACACCGAGGCGCGGATCGCGGAGCGGGTGGCCGACGTACGTCGGGGCCGGACCACCGTGGTCACCACGGTGTCGCCGCTGTGGCTGCACCACGCCGACCGGATCGTGCTGGTGCAGGACAACCACGCCGTCGCCGAGGGCACCCACGAGGACCTGCTGCTCGACAGCCCCGACTACCGCCGCGTGGTCACCCGCGCGATGGACGTCGACGGAGAGGTGGAGGAGGTGGGTGCCCGTGGTTGACCTGCTGGCCACCTCCCCCGACACCTGGCGCGACCGGGCCGCCGACGCCCCCGTCATCCCTCAGGAGCTGATCCCGCCGCGCGAGGGCTCCTTCACCGACCGGGTCCGGGCCCTGCGCCGCCGGCACGCCCTGCGCGAGCGCCGGGCGTTGGAGAACTACGCCCAGTCCCGCAAGCCCGAGCGCGGCTGGCCGGTGGCCGACAACCGTGCGGTGCTGGCGTTCTTCCGAACCCTCCTGCGCGAGCGTCGGCGGGTCTTCGTCGCGCTCGTCGTGCTCAACGGCCTGGCCGCGGCGACCGGTCTCGTCGTTCCTCGCCTGCTCGGCTCGCTGATCAACGAGACCGTGGCGGGCGACGCAGAGTCGTCGCTCAACTCGCTGGCGTTGCTGATCGTCGGCGTGGTCTGCGCCCAGGCCCTGCTGACGTTCGTGGCCCAGCGCACGTCGACGATCTTCGGCCAGGACCTGCTGTCATCTGCGCGCGAGTACATCGTCCGCACCATCCTCGCCTTGCCGCTCGGCCGGGTCGAGAGCGCCAGCAGCGGCGACCTGGTCACCCGCGTCACCCGCGACGTGGGCACGATGAGCCGCTCGGTGCAGTACGGCGTCCCCATGGCGATCATCTCCAGCCTCACGGTCGTGCTCTCGGTCATCGCGATGCTCCTGAACTCCGTGATGCTCGCCGTGCCGTCCCTGATGGTGATCGGGCTCGCCTTCCCGCAGGTGCGCCGTTACCTCCAGAGGGCCCCGAAGGGCTACATCAACGAGGGCGCGACGTACTCCCGCATCAACAGCACCCTGACCGAGACGGTCGAGGGAGCCCGGACGGTCGAGGCGCTCGGGCTGGCCGACCGGCGCGTGCAGGCCGGCGACGACGACATCGACATCTCGGCCCAGGCCGAGCGCTACACGATGACGCTGCGCAACCTGCTGTTCGCGGTCATCGACGTGGCGTTCAACGCTCCGCGCGTGGTGACGCTCCTGGTCGGGGCCTACGGCTACGCCCAGGGCTGGGTCTCGCTGGGGCAGATCACCGCCGCCGTCCTGTACGTCGAGGCGCTGAGCGGCCCGCTCGACCGGCTGGTCGGCGAGGTAGACCGGCTCCAGGTCGGTGCGGCCTCCACCAGCCGGCTGCTCGGCATCGCCGAGGTACCTGCCGACCGCATCGCCGGCACCGAGCTCCCCGACGGCCCCGAGCTGGTCGGCGAGGACCTCCGTTTCGCCTACCGCGAGGGCCACGACGTCCTGCACGGTGTCGACCTGCGGCTGAGCACCGGCGAGCGGCTGGCGATCGTCGGCCCGTCCGGCTCCGGCAAGTCGACCCTCGGGCGGCTGCTGTCCGGCATCAACGGCCCGCGTACCGGCACCGTGACCGTCGGCGGCGTCGAGCTCGTGGACCTGCCGCTCGAGACGCTGCGGACCGAGGTCGCCCTGGTCACCCAGGAGCACCACGTGTTCAAGGGCTCCGTCCGCGACAACATCATCCTGGCCCGCGAGGACTCCGGGGACGACGCGGTGTGGGACGCCCTGCGTGCCGTGGGTGCCGCCGAGTGGGTCGAGCGCTTCCCGACCGGCCTGGACACCCAGCTCGGCTCGGGCAACCAGCCGCTCACCCCCGCCCAGGCCCAGCAGGTCGCCCTGGCGCGCCTGATCATCGCCGACCCGCACACCCTGGTCCTCGACGAGGCCACCTCGCTGATCGACCCCCGCACCGCCCGCACCCTCGAGGGCTCCATGAGCGCACTGCTCGAGGGCCGCACCGTGGTCGCCATCGCGCACCGCCTCCACACCGCCCATGACGCGGACCGGATCGCCGTGGTCATCGACGGCCGGATCGTCGAGCTGGGCTCGCACCACGAGCTCGTGAGCCGGCCCGACGGCGAGTACGCCGCGCTGTGGCGGGCCTGGACCTCCTAGCCGAGTCGGCACATCTGCAGCTCGAAAACACGCCGAGTCGACTTGTCTGCAGGCCGGAGGGCCGCCCGGTCGGCGTATCTGCGGACCGGGAGCGCCGCGCCCGACCTGCAGACGCGCCGACTCAATGCCTCCCTGACCTGCAGACGCGCCGACTCAATGCCTCCCTGACCTGCAGACGCGCCGACTCGGCGTCCTAGGGTGAGGGGATGCTTCCCGACGCCTGGCGAGGACTCGTGGACGACGCGGCGGTGTTCCCGCCCGGGGACGCCCCGCTGCCGGAGGCGTTGACGGCGTACGTCGACCGGGCCGGCGTGTGGTGGGCGGACCTGGTCGGCTCCTTCGTGGTCACCGACACGGCCCTGCCCGACGTCGCCGAGGACGTGCCGGTCTCGATCGTGGTGACCGGCGGAGCGGGCGCCATCGGTGGTGTCCTTGGCTACGCCGCCAGGCACGGCAAGCGCGTGGCGGGGCTGGAGATCGCGTTGCGCGATCCCGACGACCTGGCCGGGAACGCCCGTCGGGTGCAGGCAGCCGTCGATGCCGCCCGGGCCGAAGGCGTCCTGGACGACGAGACCCCGGTCTACGTCGAGCTGCCTCAGGCCGAGGCAGACCACGGCTGGCTCGCGGCGGCGGACGTCGTCGCCGAGGGTGAGCACCGGCTCAAGCTCCGCACCGGCGGCCTCGAGGCCGACAAGTTCCCCGCACCGGCGACCGTGGCGGGCTGGATCGACGCGGCCCTCGACCGCGAGACCCCGTTCAAGTGCACCGCCGGGCTGCACCACGCCATCGCCCACCGCGACCACACGACCGGGTTCGAGCACCACGGCTTCCTCAACGTGCTGCTCGCGACCCGGCAGGCCTTCGACGGGGCGACCCAGGCAGAGGTCGCGACGCTGCTGGCCGACCAGTACCCCAACGACCTGGTGGCACTGGCCCGCCAGGGTCAGCAGTCGGGGGACCTGGCCGGCGCTCGTCGCTGGTTCACCTCCTTCGGCTGCTGCGACGTGCGGGAGCCGCTGGACGACCTGGTCGGGCTGGGCTTGATCGAGGGAGACCGCCCGTGACGAGCTGGGTGGACGGCGCGGGCGGATCGTCGTACGACGCCGACAACCTTCCGTACGGCGTGTTCTCCCGCGACGGCGAGGAACCGCGGGTCGGCGCCCGGATCGGCGAGTACGTGCTCGACCTCGCGCCCGTGGCGGCCACGGAGATGCTCGACGTGCACGCGGTGTTCGGGGAGCCGACGCTCAACGAGCTCCTCCGCCAGGGGCGGCCGGTCTGGGACTCGATCCGCACCTGGCTGGTCGGGCTGGTCTCCGACGAGGCCGAGCGCGGGCTGGTCGAGCCGCACCTCGTGCCGCTGGCCGAGGTGGAGCTCCGGATGCCGTTCACGGTGGGCGACTACGTCGACTTCTACGCCTCCCTCGACCACGCCTCCAACGTCGGCCGCATCTTCCGTCCGGACCAGGAGCCGCTGCTGCCCAACTGGCGGCACCTGCCGGTCGGCTACCACGGCCGCGGCGGCACCGTCGTGCCGAGCGGCACGCCCGTCATCCGGCCCAGCGGCCAGCGCAGGTCACCGGCCGGGACCGAGGCTGGTCCGGAGTTCGGGCCGAGCACCCGCCTCGACATCGAGGCGGAGCTCGGGTTCGTGATCGGCGACAGGAGCGTGCTGGGCAGTCCCATCGCCGCCGACGACTTCGCCGACCACGTCTTCGGCGTCGTCGGCCTCAACGACTGGTCGGCCCGCGACATCCAGGCCTGGGAGTACGTGCCACTCGGACCCTTTCTCGGCAAGTCGTTCGCCACCTCGATCTCAGCGTGGGTCACTCCCCTGGCCGCCCTCGACGCGGCCTGGACGGACCTGCCCGGCCAGGACCCCGAGCCGCTGCCGTACCTCGCCCCCGGCGCCACGCGCGGCCTCGACATCGACGTCGAGGTCGTGCTCAACGGCGAGGTCGTGAGCCGGCCGCCGTACCGCACGATGTACTGGTCACCGGCCCAGATGCTCGCCCACCTGACCGTCAACGGCGCCAGCACCCGCCCGGGCGACCTGTTCGCCTCCGGCACGATCAGCGGACCCGAGCCGGGTCAGCGGGGGTCCTTCCTCGAGCTCAGCTGGGGCGGGAAGGAGCCGATGGCCGGCGGCCGTACGTTCCTCGAGGACGGCGACGAGGTCGTGCTGCGCTACTCGGCCCCGGGCGCGAGCGGCGGCCGGATCGCCCTCGGCGACGTGGTCGGCACAGTCGAGCCGGCCCGCTAGGCACTGTTCGCGATCTCGCACAACCGAGCGGCCCGCTCGCTGGAGAACACGTCCTCGAGCAGGATCGGCAGGCCGTCGGGACCGCTGAGCGGCACCCGCCAGTTGGGGTACTCGTCGATGGTGCCGGGCTGGTTCTGCGTACGCCGGTCGCCCACCGCGTCGGTCAGCGCGACGCAACGCAGCCGCGACGGCGTCCGGCCCAGGTAGGCGTGCAGCGCCTGCACCGTGCCCTCCACGTCGGTGCCGTCGGCCGACAGGAGCCCGACCCGCTGCAGCTCGCCCAGCCACGCCTGCCGCTCGACCGCGTCGACCGCGAGCTCCTCCTCGACGGGCCGGGTGAGGAGCCCGAGGGAGTCGCGGAGCCGGACGTGGTCGCCGGCGAGGTACCCGGCCGACGGGGGCAGGTCGTGCGTGGTGACCGAGGCCAGGCACCACTCGCGCCACCGCTCGGCCGCGAGCGGACCGCCACCACCGTCATGGTCCATCTCGAACCACAGGATCGAGGTGCCGAGGATGCCGCGCTCGGCGAGGTACGTGCGGACCCACGGCTCGACGGTGCCGAGGTCCTCGCCGACGACGACGGCGTCGGCCCGCTGGGCCTCCAGCGCGAGGATGCCGATCATCGCCTCGTGGTCGTAGCGGACGTACGTGCCCGCCGTCGGCCCGGCGCCCTTCGGGATCCACCAGAGACGGAACAGCCCGATCACGTGGTCGACCCGCAGCCCGCCCGCGTTGCGCAGCGCGGCTGCGACCAGCCGCCGGAACGGCTCGTACGCCGTGTCGGCCAGGCGGTCGGGTCGCCACGGTGGCTGCTGCCAGTCCTGGCCGTTCTGGTTGTACGGGTCGGGTGGCGCACCGACGGTGGCCCCGGCGGCGTACGTCTCCTGGAGCGACCACGCGTCCGCGCCGCTCCAGTGCACGCCGACCGCGAGGTCGGTCATCACGCCGAGGCCCATGCCGGACCGGCGCAGCTCGAGCTGGGTCGCGGCGAGCTGCTCGTCGAGCACCCACTGCAGCCACTGGTGGAACTCGACGTCCTCGGCATGCTCCTCGCGGAACCTCGCCACCGCTGGGAGGTCCGGGTGCCGGAGCTCGGCGGGCCAGGTCAGCGTGTCGGCGCCGTGCACCTCGGCGATGGCCGCCCACGTGGCGTAGTCGTCGAGACCGCTGCCCTCGCGTCGGCGGTAGCCCTCGAAGGCCAGGTCGCGGCCGGCCGACGGGCGCACCTCGAAGATCTTGCGCAGCGCGGCTAGCTTGGCGGCCCAAGCGGTGTCGCGGTCGATGCGGTCGGCGACCGGGTCGCCGGCCTTCTCGTGCAGTGCGTGCAGCGACGCCCGGTCGGCCGGGGTCAACCCCGCGTGCTCGGGGACGCGCTCGGGCCGCACGTACATCGGGTTGCCGAACCGGCGCGTGGTGGGCAGGTACGGCGACGGCTCCATCGGCGCGTCCGGCTCGGCGGCGTGCAGCGGGTTGACGAGCACGTAGTCGGCGCCGTGCTCGACGGCCGCCCAGACGCCGAGGTCGGTCAGGTCGGTGAGATCGCCCGTCCCCCAGGAGCCGGCCGAGCGGACGCTGTACAGCTGGGTGGCGAGCCCCCAGACCCGGCGCTCCCCCAACCGCGCGGGCATGCCGACCCAGTGCGGCGTGACGACCAGGCTCATCCGGGCCTGCCGGTCGCCGCTGCGCGCGTGCACCCAGTGGTACCCCAGCGGCAGGTCGCCCGGGATCGCGAACGTCGCCTCGCCGACGAGCTCACCGTCCACCGTGCGGGGCGGGTCCCAGTTGTCGTGCTGGTCGACGCCGCCTCGGTGCTGGCCGGTCTCCAGCTCCACCCACACGTCGACGGGCCAGCCCTCGGGCACGTGCACGTCGAACGTCGTCCGCCACCCCTGACGCGTCACCAGCACCGGTGGGAGCATCCGCCGCCAGGCCTCGTCGGTCCTCGCGCCGACAGCGGCACGGGCCGCGTCCTCCGTGCTCGCGTCGACGCCGAGTGCGGCGAGCACGGCCACCATCGTGTCGACCGCCACGAGCACGTGCTGGCCCTGCCAGTCCCAGTAGTCGACGGCGACGCCGTACGCCGTGGCGAGCTCACGCACGGCGTCCTCGTGACCCGACATGCAGTCACCCTAGTGGCGCACGGCTGCGAGATCGTGGCCCTCTCGTGACCCGTTCGTGCCCTGGACGGCCCGCCCGTCCGGCATCCTCCGTGCATGGCGCCGGTGGCGCGGGCCGAAATCGGTCAGACGCCCTCACGGTCCCCGACGCCGGGGTGCACGAACGTCTCGCCGCGCTTGAGCTGCTCGATCGCACCGGGGTGGACGCGGGAGAGATGGACCAGCGCCTTGCGGCGGTACCGGACGACCTGGCAGGCGCCGATCCCCCAGAAGATGTACTGCACGCTCATCGCGACCCTGAAGTCGTCGATGCCGTACGCCGACTGGCCGGCGGGCTCGCGCGCGTCCAGCACCAGGCCGATCAGCGCCATGGTCAGCAGCGACGCCGAGAAGCCGCCGATGTTGACCAGCCCGTTGGCCCGTCCGCTCGCCTCGGGCGGGGTGAAGCTGCGGGCCAGGTCGAAGCCGACCATGGAGGCCGGCCCCCCGGACGCCATCGCGAAGACCAGCATCACCAGCATCCACATCGGCGCCGGAGTGGTCCGCATCAGCACCACGCCACACATCAAGGCCATCGTCGCGACGACCACGAGCACGATCACCGAGCGGTAGTAGGGGTACCGCGTGACCAGCCAGCCCAGCAGGAGACCGCTGACCACGACCCAGCCGGTCATCGCCATCAGCAGGGCGCTGGCCGCGGCCGGGCTCAGGCCCTGACCTGCGACCAGGAACGGGTAGCCCCACAGGAGCGAGAACACGGTCACCGAGAACTGCGAGACGAAGTGCGACCACAGCCCCAAGCGCGTCCCGGGGTTGCCCCACACGGCGCGCAGGGTGCGGGCCAGCGCGAGCAGCTTGATCTTGATGACGCCCTCGCGACGGTACGGCGAGTCCTTGACCAGCAGCGCGACGGCGACCATCACCACGAGGCCGATCGACGAGGCGGCGGCGAACGCCGGCGTCCACCCCCACTCCTGCAGGGCGTACGCCAGGGGCGCCGCCGCCAGGATCGCGCCGAGCTGGCCGGCCTGCCCGGTGAGCTGGGTGACGGTCGGCGCCTGTCGGACCAGGAACCACGCCGTCACCAGCCGCAGGACCGAGGTGAAGATCATCGCGTCGCCCGCACCGAGCACCCCGCGAGAGAGCAGGGCGAGCGGGAACGTCGTCACGAACGCGAACGCCAGCTGTCCGGCCGTCATCAGGACCAGTCCGGCCAACAGCAGCTTCTTGGGCCCGTAGCGGTCGATGGCCACCCCGACCGGCACCTGCATGCCCGCGTACACCGAGAGCTGGAGCACGGTGAACGCCGCCAGCTGGGTGGCCGAGATGTCGAACCGGTCCGCCGCCAACAGGCCGGCGACCCCGAGGGAGCTGCGGTTGAACACCGCCAGCACGTAGACGGAGAGCGCGACCAGCCACACCACCCACGCCCGGCGACGCCCGATGTCGTGCACCTGCCGGGAGCTCACGCGGGTCATCCTGCTCCGTTGGTCGAGGAGGGCGCGCAGCGCCCGTCACGAGACCCGGTGACCCGTCAGCCGGCTCCCTCGGTTTCGTGACGAGCCTTCGGCCCTCCTCAGCCGGCGGGCGGCGCTGGCTCTACGATCCTGCCGTGCAGCCCCTTGGCCAGTACCCGAACCCCAGCCACACGATCGCGCACGTCAGCGACACCCACCTGCTCGCCGGCGGCAAGCTGCAGTACGGCGTCGTGGACACGGTGCAGCACCTCGAGATCGCCCTCGACCGGCTCGGACGGCTGGACCCGGCACCCCAGGCCCTGGTGTTCACCGGTGACCTGGCCGACCGCGGCGAGCCGGAGGCGTACCGGCAGCTGCGCGAGATGGTCGAGCCGTTCGCCGAGCGGATCGGCGCCCAGGTGGTCTGGTGCATGGGCAACCACGACGACCGCGCCGCCTACGCCCGCGGGCTGTACGACGCGGAGGCCACGTCGGACGTGCTCGACCGCGTCCACGACGTGGACGGGCTGCGCATCGTCTCCCTCGACACGAGCGTGCCCGGCTACCACCACGGCGAGATCAGCGACGCCCAGTACGAGTGGCTCGCCGCGGTGCTGGCCGAGCCGGCGCCGCACGGCACGTTCCTGGCGATGCACCACCCGCCGATCCCGGTGCCGATGCTGCCGGCCGCCGCGATCATCGAGCTCGACGACCAGCCGCGACTGGCCGAGGCGCTCGCCGGCACCGACGTACGGATGATCCTGGGCGGGCATTTCCACTACTCGTCGTACAGCACCTTCGCGGGCATCCCGGTCTCGGTGGCGTCGGCGACCTGCTACCTCAGCGACATCGCGCCGAAGGCCCGGTTCATCTCGGCGATCGACGCCGAGCAGTCGGTGAACATGGTCCACGTCTACGGCGACTCGGTCGTCACCTCGGTCGTCCCGACGCACGACTCCGCCGAGATCAGCGGGTACGGCATCGACGTGGCGCCGCTGGTCGAGGCTCTGTCCTTCGAGGAGCGGCGCGAGATGTTCTCCCGCAAGGACTCCGACTTCAACCGCCACGAGGCTGACCCGATCGTCGGTACCTGACGATCACAGGTAGTGGGCACGGATCCTCGGTTCCCCGCGACCCACCGACCGGCCGACGTGCTCGAGGGCCTGCACCACGGTCGCGACGGCCTCCGGCCCCAGCTCCCGGACGAGCCGCGCCTCGAACCTGCGGTGGAACGCCCGTGCTCTCCGCAGGGCCCGGCGACCCTCGGGCGTCAGCTCCAGCAACCGCGACCGCCCGTCGTCGGGGTCGGGGCGTCGCGAGACCAGGTTGCGCTCCTCCATGTCGGTCACGATCTGCCCGGCGGCCTGCTTGGTCACCCCGAGGCGCGTGGCCAGCTCGCTGACCGTGAGCGACTGCTGGTCCAGGGCGCGGAACACGTACCCGTCGGCCCGGCCGAGCCCGCCCAGGCCTGCCCGCTCCAGGTCCTCGCGCAGCTCGACCACGAAGGCCTGGTAGGCCAGCCCGAGCAGGATGCCGAAGTCCGTGCCTTGCCGTTGCGTCGCCATGAGCTCATGGTAGACAATCACTCTTGATAAAGTTTGCTTGTCTATCTGAGGAGAATCCCATGTCGATCATCCGAGCGGACCAGGCGCCCACGTTCGAGCTGCCGGGGGTCCGCTTCACTGCGTATGCCGCCCCGAGCCGCGGCTCCGCCGAGCTGTGCACGTGGCAGATCACCGTCTCGCCGGACCAGCTGCCCGCCTCGCACACCCTCGACCGCGACGAGACCTTCCTCGTCCTCGAGGGTCGGCTGCGGGTCACCCCCGACGGCCAGGACCTCGGACCCGGCGACGTGGCGGTCGTGCCTGCGGGCGAGACCATCGCCGTGGTCAACCCGGGCTCGGTCCCGGCGCGGGCCTACGTCGCGATCGGGGCCGGCTTCACCGCGACGACCCACGACGGCCAGAGGATCCAGCCCCCGTGGGCGCAATGAGCCTCGCCCGACCTTCCAGAGCCTCGGTGACGACCCGGACTGCCGGTGTCCGACTGCTGCGCGTGAGCAGGTAGACCGAGCGGCCGATGGCCCCCTCGACGAGGTCGCGGACGACGACCCCGGGAGCCTCGTATCCCAGCACCAGCTCGGGCAGCAGGGCGCACGCGCCGGTCGTGCGGACCAGCTCGAGCAGGATGAGGAAGTCGTCGGAGGCGTAGCGGAGGTCGGGCTCGAACCCGCCGAGCTGCCGGCAGGTCCGGATCTGCATCTCGCGGTGCCCGGTCCCGGGCTGGCACGCGGCCCACGGCTGGGCGGCGAGCTCGGCGAGCGGCACCTTGCGGCGGCGGGCCAACGGGTGGTCCAGGGGCAGCACCAGCCGCACGCGCTCGCGCACCAGGTCGGTCCGGGACAGGTTGCCGTGCACCGGCCTCGGCTGGTCGTCGTACTCGTCGCCCACCACCACGTCGAGGTGCTGGAGCCGGAGCGCGGGAACGCCCTGCTCGACCTCCAGCTCGCTCGCCTCGACCCGGACGTGGGGGTGGGCCTCCGCCAGCTCCCTCACCGACGGCGCGACGATGCGCAGGAACGCGGACTGGAACGACGAGACGCGGACGACCCCCGCCACCCGACCGGCGGCCACCTGGGCGACCTCGGCCTCGGCGGCCTCGGCGCCGTCCAGGAGGGTCTGCGCGTGGCGGACCAGGACCAGACCGGCGTCCGTCAGCCGCAGGGTGCGGCCGACCCGCTCGAACAGGGCGGTCCCCGTCTCGCGCTCGAGGACGGCCAGCTGCTGGGACACCGCACTCGTCGTGTAGCCGAGCGCCTCGGCTGCCGCACGCACCGTGTGCCGTGCGTCCAGCTCGCGGAGCAGGCGAAGCCGGTGCAGATCGAGCATTCGTCAAGCGTACCTTCACAATGACGTCCAGTTTGTCGCGATGGACGTGAACGATCCTCACCGTCAGGCTGGACCCGTGGGAGCCATCTACTGCCTGCTGTCGGCAGCCGCCTTCGGCGCGATGGCGATCTTCGGCAAGCTCGCCTACGACGAGGGCGTGACCGTCGGCGACCTGCTCTTCGTCCGGTTCGGCGTGGCCGCAGCAGTCATGCTCGGCATCGTCTGGTGGCGGGGCGGTTTCGGTGTTCTCCCCCGTCGTACTGCCGTGGCGGCCTTCGCGATGGGTGCGGTCGGCTACGCGGCGCAGTCCGCCTCGTACTTCGCGGCGCTCGACCGGATCGACGCCTCCCTGCTGACCCTGCTCCTGTACCTCTATCCGGTCCTGGTGATGGCGGGGGCGGTCGCCCTCAAGAGGGAGTCGTGGTCGAGGCGCCGACTGGTTGCCCTGGGTCTGGCGCTGTCGGGGATCCTGCTCGTGCTGCTCGGTGCCGCCACGGACCGGTTCGACTGGCTCGGCGTCGCCCTCGGGGTGACCTCGGCGCTGGTCTACACGGCGTACATCCTGACCGGCGACCGGGTGCTCACCGGCATCGCGCCGCTGAGCCTGACCGCGTTGGTGTGCTGCGGTGCGGCGACGACGTACGCCGTCGCCACGGCCCTGCGCGGAGGTCCGACGTCGTTGGACGCGCGGCCGACGGCCTGGCTGTGGCTGGTGACCATCGCCCTGGTGAGCACCGTGGGCGCGATCATCCTCTTCTTCGCCGGCCTCGCCCGCGTGGGCCCCTCGGTCGCCTCGATCCTGTCGATCCTCGAGCCGGTCGTCACGGTCGGCCTCGCGGCCGTGGTCTTCGGCGAGTCGTCGTCAGCCGGGCAGCTGTTAGGCGGGCTGTTGGTGCTCGCCGCCGTTGTCGTCGTCCAGTGGCCTCGGTCGCGTGTGCCGCAGGATCGCCTCGGTGGCCTGGGCGCGGACGGCGACGGGCGGGCGTTCGTGGCCCATGCCCGGCACTCGTAGCAGCGTCGAGTCGGCGATCTCCCGCGCGAGCGCCTCGCCGTGCGCGACGGGGAACATCGGGTCGTCCGTCCCGTGGATGACGAGCGTCGGCGCCACGATGTCGGCCATGGCGAAGCCGTCGTCCTCGTCATCGCCCACGGCCAGCCAGTGGTTCTTGCTCGCGGCCTCGATGTCGACGGTCCGGGCGACGACGTGCTCCACCAGCCGTCGCGCGGCGGCTTCGTCGAAGCCGAGGGAGCCGGCGTACGGGCGGTAGCTCTCCACGAGGTGGTCGACGACGGCCTCGCGGTCCGTCCAGTCGGGCTCGGGTGGCGGGTTGCCGAACGTCTCCGCGACGCGTGGCTCGGGTGGCGGCAGCGGCGACTCGTCCTGGCGCCGGCCGGCCGGGCTGGTCGCGACCAACGTGAGGCTCGCCACCCGCTCGGGGTGGCGCGCGGCCACCTCCTGGGCGATCCCGCCACCCATGGACAGGCCGACCAGGTGAGCGCGGTCGACCTCGAGGGCGTCCAGGACGCGCAGCACGTCATCGGTCAGCGCAAGGCCCGGGTACGACGGGTGGCCCGGCGGGCTCGACGTGGAGCGTCCGCTGTCGCGGTGGTCGTAGCGCACCACCCGGCGACCCGCGGCCGCCAGCTGCTCGCACCACGCGGGGTCCCACCCGTCCATCGACTCCGCCGCCCCCGAGATCAGCAGCACCGTCGGGTCGCCGGGCAGCCCGAAGGCCTCCACGCACAGCCGGACGTCGCCCAGGTCCAGGATCTCCTCGGTCACGCGGGCCTCACGCCGAGCCGTCGCCGGGGGGACCGTCGAGCACGGTGGGGACGTACTCGAGCAGCTGGAGCCGGCCGTCGAACAAACGGCTGCCGACCAGCTCGAGGGCGACGTCGGGATACGCGTCGAAGATGCGCTCCTGCCCCGTGGCGCCGGTGATGACCGGGAAGACGACCACGCGGAAGCGGTCGACCAGACCCGCCTCCAGGAGCGCCCGGCACAGGCTGACGCTGCCGATCGTCCTCAGCAGCCGCGTGCCCTGGGCCTTCATCTGGCGTACCGCCGTGACGGCGTCACCGGACACCAGCTCGGAGTTGGCCCAGGCCAGCGGCTCCTCCAGCGTGGAGGAGAACACCACCTTGTGGAGGGCGGTCAGGGCGGCCATGCCGGGGTCGTCCGGCATCTCGGCGGCGAAGCCCGACATCAGCCGGTAGGTCGTCGCGCCCATCAGGGCGTCATGCTCCTCTGCCTCGTCGTCGCCGATCCACGCCAGGTACTCCGGTCCCTCCATGCCCCAGAAGCCGGGCCAGCCCTCGGCCGCGCCGTAGCCGTCGAGGGACATGATGAAGTCCACCATCAGGTCTGACATCGGGCTCTCCTCGTCTCCGTAGGTGCTCGTGTCCATGGTGACCGGCGGCCGGGGCCGAACTCATCGGCTCGAGGGTGACTGGATCTCCGCCAGGACCGCCCGGATGCCGCGCTCGGTCTGGTCGGCGAAGAGGCGACCGGCCGGGTCGTTGGCGATCTGCTCGGCTGCGACCCCGCTCATCACGCCGCGGACCAGGGCCAGGTCCGCCGGCTCGGTGACGCCGGCGGCGGCCAGCCGGTCGAGCAGCTCGCCCAGGACGGTGAGCGCGATCGAATGGCTCTCCTCGCTGGGCTCGAAGCCCGGCACCGTGCCCTGGAACATCAGGTGGTACGCCGCCGGGCGCGCCACGCAGTGGTCGACGAACGCGATGGCGAGGTCGACGACGCCCGCGACCGGGTCCGTGACCGCCGGCAGCACGTCGAAGCGCCTGCGGAGGTCGGCGAAGCCGTCGGCGAACAGGGCGTCGAGCAGCGCCTGCTTGGTCGGGTAGTAGTAGGTCAGCGACTGTTGACGGATGCCGACCGACCTGGCGACCTCGCGCACGCTCAGCGCTGCCACTCCCTCCCGGGCCATCACGGCCCAGGCGGCGTCGAGGATCTCGCGCTGGGCGCGGGCCCGTCGGGTCGCGATCCTGGTTCCAGGAACCTCGGAATCTGTCATTGACAGAGAAGTCTGCCCGTGCCAGAGTACCGAGTCAAACGTCTGTCAGTGACAGGCACACCCGGCACCGGCAACGAGCCCAGGGGAGCACACGATGACCAAGCGCAGGTCCCACGACGCGGTGTCGGTCGAGATCGCCGCCCCGCCCGACGCGGTCTACGCCCTGGTCTCCGACATCACCCGCATGGGCGAGTGGAGCCCCGAGTGCGTGCAGTGCAGATGGACCAAGGGCGCGACCGGGCCGGCGGTCGGCGCGAGGTTCAAGGCCAAGAACAAGGGCGGCCGCGGCCCGGCCTGGCGCAACACACCGACCGTGACGGCGGCCGACCCCGGCCACGAGTTCGCCTTCAACCGCCACGGCCCAGGCGTCGGCGACTACACCTGGCGCTACGTGATGGAGCCGACCGAGACCGGCACCCGGCTGACCGAGTCGTTCGACGCCACCAAGCCCCTCGGGCCGGTGATGACCTGGGTGACCGAGACGTGGACCGGCAGCTCCGACCGCGACGCCGACCTGCGCCGTGGGATGGCCACCACGCTCGCCCGCATCAAGGCCGCCGCCGAGGGCACCTGAGCTCCTCGCGAGCCCTACGTCACCTCGCCGGGTGCGGCCTTGCGGATCACCAGCCGGGTCCACGAGCCGACGTAGATCCGGTCGTCGGGTCCGACCTCGCGCTTGACCCCGACCTCGATCGGGGTCTTGGGGAGGGCGTCGACGGCCTCGGCGACGAACGTGCCGTTGGACGAGCCGAGGTCCTCGACCCACCAGCGGGTGCCGTCGGTGGTCAGCTGCGCATGGCGGCGGCTGACGCCGTTGTCGGTGCCGCAGTCGATGTCGGGGTGGATGCCGCGCGACTTCGAGGCTCGGCCCACGAGCAGCGAGGTGTTGCGCAGCGGGACGACCTGGGGCGGGCCGGCCGACGGGAGCGGGTCGGGGCTGGACTGCTCGCCGTACCACTGCGGATCGATCCAGAGCTCGGCCACCCACGTGTCGTCGAGCGGGGGAGAGATGTTGCCGTCGGCGGGTGGGGTCGTCGTGTCCTCGGCTGCCGCGGCCGGCCCCGTCCGGGGCATCGTGCCCGTGGTGAAGTCGTAGCCGCACGCCTCGCAGAACAGGGCGTCCGGGGCGTTGGCCGTGCCACAGTTGGGACACTCCTGGCCGTCGGCCGCCGTCGCCGCCCCCGCGGGGGCGTCGGGGTCGAGCACCGGCACCGGGATCGTGTCGCCGGGCTGCGGGGCAGGCGTCTCCGTGACGACCATGGCGACGCCACAGGTGTCGCAGTAGTCCGTGGCCTGGGACTCGTGCCCGTTGGGACAGGTCATTGGCGCACCCGCGTGGTCTTGGTGGATGCGGTGTCGAGCGCCATCTCGTCGGCCTTCTCGACGGTCTTCTTCAGGCGGACCGTGCCGGCTTCCTCGTCCTCGACGTCGACGACCTTGCGCAGCTTGGAGGTCGCCTCCTCGTTGCCCGTCTCCTTGGCGAGCTGGACGGCGCGGCCGAGCTTGGTGGTGGCCAGCTCCTCGTTGCCGGCCGCCTTGGCGGCCAACCCCTCCTGGATCGCCAGCGCCAGCTCGGTCTGCCCGGTGTAGTGGGCCACCTGCTGATCGATGCGGGTGGTCAGCTCGGAGTCGTCGGACCACTTGGCCTTGACCAGCCCCTGGGCCTTGACCTCGTCGCCGATCGCCAGCTGCACGCGGGCGGCGAGCTGCTCCTGACCGACGGCCTTGGCGGCCAGCCGGACGGCGACGTGGTAGTCGCGGGACTCGTCGGACCAGGCACCCGTGGGGTAGCCACCGGTGAGGTCGTTGACGGCCGTCCGCCGGTGGGTCAGGTCCTCGACCGTCGGCGAGACCTGGCGGACGAAGAGGATCTGGGCGCCCTGCGGAGTCCACACCCGCAGCTCGGCGTTGGCGACGCCGCGGGCCATCGCGGTCTGCATCATGGCCTGGAAGTCGGCGGCCATCGTCTCGGGCCGCGCGATGATGTCGACGGTGCCCAGGAGGGCCTGTGCGATGCGGCGGATCTCCTCGACCTTCCAGTCGACGCCCACGCCGCGGCAGTCGCACTGGTAGAAGCCGGTGGCCCTGGCGATCGCCTCGTCGAGGACCGGTGCCGGCTCGTTGTTCTCGCCGTCGGTCAGCAGGATCGCGTGCCGTTGCACGACCTGCGGCACGGACGTGAAGAGCACGCCGGCCATGTCGAGCCAGGTCGAGATCTCGGTGCCGCCGCCCGAGCGGAGCCTGGAGATGGCGTCCGTCGCCTCGGCGCGGGTGGCCTCGTTCATCGGCACCATCGCCGGGCCCGAGTTGACGAGCGGGTAGGCGAGGAAGGCCGCGCCGTTGCCGGAGATCACGGCGAAGTACGTGCCGTCGACGATCTCGGTCAGCGCCGCCTGGGCCGCCTGCTTGGCGGCTGCCATCGCCGACTGCCCCATGGAGCCCGACGTGTCGATGATGACGATCTCGCCGGCCGCCCCGGAGCCCGTCTGGCCGGCGGTGCCGGCCCCGCTGCAGTCGACGGTGACGATCGCGTGGACGTCGGTCCCGCCGTCGGGCAGGAACTCGTTCTGGAACACGGTCGCTGTGAACTCAGCCATCGGTCTCCCCTCCGTGGGCCGCCACCGGTGCCGGTGCGGCGTCAGCATTCTTGCCTACCCGAGCGAGCGCGGCGGCGATGTTGTCCTGCCCGCCGGAGGCGTTCGCAAACGCGACCAGGTGCCGCGCGATCACCAGCGGGTCGTCGGACCCCGCCGCCGCGATCTGCTCCTGGATCGCGGCCGGCTCCGAGGCGTAGTTCCAGAGGCCGTCGGAGCAGGCGAGCAGCCAGCCCGGCCCGGTCACGCGGACCTGCCCGACACGCGGCACGATCTCGACGCTGTCCTTGCCGAGCCACTTGGTGATGGAGTGCGCCTGCTTGGACGCCTCCGCCTCGGCGCGCGGTGTGCCGCCCAGGATGAGCAGCTGCGCCATCGAGTCGTCGACGGTGAGCATCTGCCCGTCGCCGGCGTCGGGCAGCAGGTAGATGCGGGAGTCGCCGATCCCGCAGAAATGCACCACGTCGTCGTCGAGCACGGCAGCCACGAGGGTGCAGGAGGGCGGGTTGGGGACGTCCTCGGGCACGGTGGCCGCGATGGCCCTCTGCCCGGCCGCGGCCGCGTCCGTGAACAGCCGGGTGATGGCGGCGTCCCGGCTCTCGGGCACCCCGAGCCCGCGAGGCAACGGCGGTCGCAGCACGTCGAGCACCGCGTGCGCCGCGTTCATCGACCCGATGTGGGAGTCCACGGTGTTGGACACGCCGTCGCAGACCACCAGGACGACGCGCGGACCGTCGACCGCCATCGCCATCGCGTCCTCGTTGCGGTGGTGCCGGATCCCCCGGTCGCAGACTCCGCCGACCCACGGTGCGGGCTGCTCCTCGAAGTGGTCGCGCGGGTCGGGTGCCTTGGTGCCGCACTGGGTGCAGTAGCCGTCGTCGTCGACCGCACCGCCACACTGGAGGCACGGGGCGCGGGAGCCGGCCGCGGCCTCCGGGGCCGCCGTACCCGGGCGTGCCGTGACCGCGCTGATGGGGCTGACGTCGTCGAGGGGGCTGGGCTCTCCGGTCGCCGCGGGCGCCGCGGCGGTCTCCGCGCCGACGGCCTTGCCGCACGCCTCGCAGAACTTGGCGTCGGTCTCGAGAAGAGCGCCGCAGTGCGGGCACGTCTGCGCCGACGCGGCCGGGGTCTCGGTCACGTGAGCGTCCAGTTGCGCACGGAGTTGGCCCGACCGACCATGAGCACCTGGGTGTCCCGGTCCTGCGCCTCACGGGCGAGCACCCGGTAGCTCGCCTCCAGGCCCTCGCGCAACGACGCCTCCTTGGCCTCGTAGCTGCCGATCCGCACGGTCCCCGGTCCCTTCCTCTCGACCACCTCGAGCGCGTGCCCGAGGATCCTGGCTGACAGCTTGGCCCGGTCGTAGGGCTCCATCCCCGCGCCGTCGACGCTGGTCATCGCGGCACTCAGCCGCGTCAGGTCGTCGCCCGCGCCGCGCAGCAGCACCTCGGCCCGCAGCTGGCGCGACTCGCCGTACCCGCGGCTGGTCGGCGGCACCAGGTCGAGGGCCGCGACGGCCCCGTCGGTGTCGCCGCTGTCGGCGCGGATGCGGGCCATCCCGAAGGCCGAGGGGGCGACGTACGCCGCGTCGGTCTCGGCACACGTGTTGTAGAAGCCCTCGGCCACCTCGGGGCGGTCGCCCTTCTCGCAGGCCAGCGCCAGGGCCAGCTTGGGCGCCAGCTCGCCGGGGACCTGCTTGTAGACCGCATTGAAGGCCGCGGCAGCGTCGTCCCAGCGCGACTGCTGGAGGGCGGCCAGGCCCGAGACCCAGAGCGCCCGCCACTCCCACGGGTCGGCCTGGAGCAGCGCGGCGGACTGGTCGATCGCCAGCTGGGTGTCGTCGGCCTCGAGGGCGGCCTCGGCGCGCCACAGGCGTACCTCGGCGGTCTCCTCGGGCGCCTTCTGGAGCTGTTCGAGCCGCTTCTTGGCCGCCACCGGGGCCAGGCTGGTGAGCCAGGCGTGCTGGGTGTCGGACGTGTCGGCGCGGAGGTCGGGCAGCTGGTCCCAGTCCAGCGCCACCGTGGTGACGGCCGGGGTCTCGAAGAGCTGCGAGGCCGCCGACGTGATCGCCGTACCCGCCCGCTTCTTGGCCACGACCTCGCGCAGCACGCCGAGCAGCTGCACCCGCAGCTCGTCGGCCGACTGGAACCGGTCGGCCGGGTCGGTCGAGCAGCACTTGGCGACGAGGCAGTAGAGCGAGTCGTTGTCGCGGAACAACGGCGTGGACTCGGGGTCGGGCAGCGAGGAGAGGTACGTCGACTGGTAGCCCTTGAACTCCATGCACAGCACCACGAGGGTGCGGCCGATCGTGTAGATGTCGGACGCGACGCTCGGCCCGGCCACGGCCACCTCGGGGGCCTGGTAGCCGACCGTGCCATAGATGGCCGACTCCTGGTCGTCGACGTGCCGCACCCCACCGAGGTCGATCAGCTTGAGGGCATCGCCGACCTGGATGAGGTTGTCCGGCTTGAAGTCGCAGTAGACGAGGCCGAGGTCGTGCAGGTACTGGAACGCAGGCAGGATCTCGAGGATGTACGCGAGGGCCTGGTCGACGGGCAGCGGGTCGTACGCCCCGCTGTTGGCGCGCATGCGTTCCTTGAGCACCTGCTTGAGCGAGCGGCCGCCGACGTACTCCATCACGATGTAGCCGGCGTCCTCGTGCGTGACGAAGTTGTAGATCTCGACGATCAGGGGGTGCTCGACCTGAGCCAGGAAGCGCTGCTCGGCGATCGCGGCGGCGAGGGCGTCCGCGTCGCCGGAGTTCAGCAGGCCCTTGAGGACGACCCAGCGGTCCGACACGTTCTTGTCGCGGGCGAGGTAGATCCAACCGAGTCCGCCGTGGGCGAGGCAGCCCGCGACCTCGTACTGCCCCGCGACCAGGTCGCCGGGGTGCAGCTTGGGCGTGAAGGAGAACGCCTGGCCACAGGTCGGGCAGAAGCCCTCGGTGCGGCCGGGTCGGCCGTCCTTGCTGCGGCCGACCGGGCTGCCGCACTTGGCACAGGTGCGCTTGTCCTCCGCGACCTCCGGGTTGGTCATGACGACCTTGGCGGCGTCCACCAGCGGGATGGGCGGGATCGTGGTCAGGCCCGCGCCGAGCCGCGCCGACCTCAGCCGCTGCGACGCCGAGCGGACGCGGTGGGTCGCCCCGGTGCCGACCGCGCGCTGCGAGCCGATGGCCGCCGACTGGAGGCGGAAGGAGCCGGTGGCCGCGGCGGACTCGTCGAGGGCGCCCTGGAACACGGCCGCCGAGTCGGCTGCCGGCGTGCCGGCCGGCGTGCCACAGACGTCGCAGTAGCCGTCGACGATGGTCCCGGAGCAGCCGGGCTGCTGGCAGGGCGACCCGTCGGCAGCTCCGCCGGTCGAGGAAGACGCGCCGGCGCCCGGCACGAGACCCGGTGACCCGGCGACGGCGCCTCCACCCTCCGCGGGCGCCATGCCGCAGACGTCGCAGTAGCCGTCGACGATGGTCCCGGTGCACCCGGGTTGCTGGCACTTCATCTGGAGCCTTTCGCAGCGGAGGTGCGGGAGGACGCGAACGTGAGCCACGCGTCGTACGCGTCGACGAGCGCCGTGGCGACCGCGACCGGACACGGCTGCCGGGTGAGCACCTCGCGGGCGGTCGCCTCGGCGGCGGCCAGGTCGCGCTCGCCGGACAGCCGCTGGGCCGACGCCTTGAGGGTCAAGGCGTCCAGCCGGGCGACGAGGTCGTCGTGGGCCGCGAGCGCGGCGGCGTAGGACGCGTGGGCGAGGTTCATCGCGTCGCCGACCCGTCCGAGCCGCTTGCGGTAGGCGGCGAGCTCGGTCGGCGAGGCGGGCACCGGGCCGAGCGCCTCGACGTCGGGGACGGCGTAGTGGGGTGCGGGGTCGACGGACTCGACGCAACGCGCGGCGAGCGCCTCGAGCGCGGCGGAGCGTGCCAGGAGGTCTTCGCGGAGCTCGGTCGCGGCGGCGGCGCGGTCGCGGGTGTCGCGGCGCTCGGCACCCCCGACGATGAGGTCGCGCTCGAACAGCGCGGTGTCGTTCTCGAGCGGCCCGAGCAGGCCGCCCACGTCGCCACCGCGCTGCAGCCGCTCGGTGACGTCCTTGATGCGCGCCGCCAGCTCGTCCCAGGTGCGCTGGGCCCCGGTGCGGGTGGCGTCGGGCTCCAGGGAGACCTGGTCGCGCAGGCGCTCCAGGGCCGCGCGCAGCTCCTTGACCCGCGCGGCGTTCTCGTCGGCCGCGGGGTCGAGCGAGAGTCGCTGGCGCAGCTGGCCGGCGAGCGCGTCGCTGAGCCGGCACGCCTCCGGCAGCGAGACCGCGAGTGCCCCCGGCGTCGACCCGGGGATCGCCGCGCTCCGGGCGAGGACGGCAGGGTCGAGGGTCGCGTCCAGGCGACCGTGGATCAGCGTCGCCAGGCGTTCCCGCTCGGCCTCCAGCACGCGGCCGCCGCCCCAGACGGCGAGGAGCAGCTGGAGCCGGTCCGACACGGCCTTCCAGAGCGCCATCGACAGCGTCATGTCGCCGGTCAGCTCGTTCTTGCGCGGCGACGCCAGCGCGGCGGCGTCCAGCTCGTCGAGCTCGTCCTTGCGGAAGCGCACCCAGGCGTCCAGCTCGGTGAGGTACGCCTGCATGGCCATCACCTCGACCGGCTCCCCGAGCCGGCCGGGCGCGTCCGGCGCGTGCACCGGGCTCACTGCACCCACACCGATTCGGCGGCGCCGCGTCCTTGGCGAGGACCCTCCGGTCCGCTGACGAATGCAGGGCAGCGGGTCACGGCGTGCGTCCGTACTGGGGCTGGGGCTGGCCGGAGGACTTGCCGAGGGTGGGTTGGAGCCACTTCGCGTAGCTCGCGTCCCACGAGCCGTCGGCCCGCATCCGCTCGAGCACGCCGTTGACGAACCGGACCATGTCGACCTGGTCCAGCGGGATGCCGATGCCGTACGGCTCCTCGGTGAAGGGCGCCTCGTCGAGGACGACGGCGTACGGGTCCTGCGACGCGAGGCCCGCCAGGACGGTGTCGTCGCCGGTGATCGCGTCGACCTGGCCCTCCTGGAGCAGCACCAGGCAGCCGGTGTGGTTGTCGGCGCCGACCGGCTCGGCGTCGGGGGCGAGGCGGATCAGGTTGTCCATGCTGGACGTACCCAGCGGGGCGCAGACCCGGTGTCCTGCCAGCGAGGAGAGCCCGGTGATGTCGGACCCCTTGCGGACCAGGATCTTCTGCCCGGCCAGGTAGTACTCGGCCGAGAACGCGATGGACTCCCAGCGGTCGCAGGTGATCGTCATGTTGCGCGCGACCATGTCGACCTCGTGGTTCTGCAGCACCTCGAGCCGCTGCGCGGCGGTGATCACCCGCAGCTGGTAACGGGTCTCGTCACCGAAGATCGCCTTGGCGACCTGCTTGACCAGGTCGATGTCGAAGCCTTGGACGTCGCCGCTGACCGGGTCGCGGGCGCCGAGCAGGAAGGTGTCGGCCGAGACGCCGGCGATCAACCGGCCGCGCTGGCGGATGTCGGCCATCGTCGAGCCGGACGGGATGCCCAGCGGGTCGCCGGCGGGCGCGAAGGACTGCAGCCGGTTGTCGCAGTCCTGGGCGACCGGTGCCGCACCGCCCGAGACCTCCGGTGGGGCCGGAGGGGCCGGGACGGGCGTGTCCGTGACCCCGCAGGCGCCGAGGACGACCGTCAGCGCAGCCGCGGCGAGCAGGCCCAGCCGTCGGGTCGTCATGAGAACTCCTTGAGGCGCTGGTTGACGCCCGACGCGGCGAACCCGGCCGCGGCCAGGCCCGCGAGGAACGCGATCACCGCCAGGACCAGGAGCACCGAGTTGCCGTTGGTCAGGGTCTGGGTGGTCGCGGTGCCGGACGCGCTCAACGAGTCCTGCAGCTGGGCGTCGAAGTCGGCGAACGTGTCCGACGCCGACCCGTCCTCGGTGCTCGTCGCCGCGACCACCGCCGCGTCCCAGTCCCCGCCGTCGTCGAGGTCGACGATCTCCTGGTGCTGCGACTTGTACGTCGCCCACGAACCCTGCAGACCGTTCAGGCTCGGCTCCAGCAGCGCCTGGTCGACGGTCGCGGCTGCGGCGACCCAGGCGTCCTCGAACGCCTGACCAGAGCCTCGGGCGATCAACCGCAGGCTCTCGTTCGCCTTGGCGTCGTTGGCGGACGTGCGAGCCGAGGACCCGTCCACCACGGACTGGAAAGAGCCGTCGGTGAGCTCGTCGTTCTGGTTCTGCTGGCCGTTGACGAGGAACGCCGCGACGATGCCGACGACGCCGACGACGAGGACCGCGATGAGGATCCCGGGGTTCACCCGACGGTGGAACCGCCTCCCGATCCAGCGGTTGACGAACCAGAGCAGCACCACGGCGACCAGCGCCGGCAGGAACACCCACCAGGGATGGTGGGCGCCCATCGCGTCCGTCGTCCGGGTCGAGTTGGAGTCCACCAGCTGGTCGACGATCGGCAGTGCAGTGGACCGCAGCTCGCTGCTCGCCTTGCGCAGGTAGGCGCCCCCGACCGGCAGGCCCTGGCGGTTGTTGGCCCGTGCCAGCTCCATGTCGCCGGCGTAGTCGAGCACCGCGCTGCTCAGGGCGTTGAGGGCGGCGCGGTCGGCGGGCTGCGCCTCGGCCGCGTCGGTGATGGCGCGGACCGTCTGGTCGATCGCGCCGTCGTACGCCGCGCGCTGCTCGGCAGGCTCGAGGCCACCGATGAGGAAGGCGTTGGTCGCCAGCGCGTCGGCACGCAGCAGGTTGGTCTTGATGCCCTGCACCCGGATCAGCTGCTCGGTGTCGGCGGCCGCGGTCCGGTTGGCCTGCCACGACAGCGCGAGCTGCAGGCCGGTGATGGCCCCGAAGAGCAGGCACACCACGATCGCGCCGAGCCGCAGCCGGTTGAGGGTCGTCGGCACCTGCGCCGCCTGGCGGCGGGCGACGTCGTCCTCGCGCGAGGTGCCGAGCGACTCGTACGCCGAACCGCGGCCGGTGCCCGGAGCGGCGGGGGTCGGGGCAGGCGACCCCACGACCGCCGCGGTCGGCGGGGCCGCCGGCTGGGGAGCGGGGGCGCCCTGCGTGGCCTGGCTCATGACGTGGCCTCCCGCGTGGGCGGCTCGGCCGGCAGCTCGGGCTGGGGAGGCAGCGGCGTGTCGGGTCCGATCACCAGCGGACCCTCGGTCGGCCCGTTGAGCGCC
>JAICRP010000242.1 GCA_025966445.1 Nocardioides sp. | reverse complement strand
GGCCGGATGGACTCGTACGTCGAGCAGTTCCAGGCCGCGGGCGGGTCGAAGGTGATGCTGGCGAAGGGGAACCGGTCGAAGGTCGTGACGGCGGCGTGCCAGGAGCACGGCGGCTTCTACCTGGGGTCGATCGGCGGCCCCGCCGCACGGCTGGCCCAGGACTGCATCCGGTCGGTCGAGGTGCTCGAGTACGCCGAGCTCGGCATGGAGGCAGTCTGGAAGATCGAGGTCGAGGACTTCCCCGCGTTCATCGTCGTCGACGACAAGGGCAACGACTTCTTCACCGACCCGGGCGGCACGGTCACGGTCCCGCTCTCCGGGATCCGCGTGAGGTCGGACGGTTAGCGCTCACCTCTGCCGAACCCCGCCTCGCGCGCCTTGACGATCGCCTCGCCGCGGCCGGCGGCGTGCAGCTTGGCGTAGATCGAGCTGACGGTGTTGCGCACGGTCTTGTCCGAGACGTACAACGCCCGGGCGATGGCGTCGTTGCTGCTGCCGGACGCGAGCAGCTCGAGGACGTCGCGCTCGCGGTCCGTGAGGTCCGGGAACGGCTCGTCCCGCTCGGGGACCGGCGGCCGCGCCGCGGCGAAGTACGACGCCACGCGCGCCGCGAGAGCGGCGCCGAAGACCATGCCTCCCGCCGACGCCGTGCGGACGGCGTTGAGGACCTCCTCGGCTCCGGATCCCTTGAGCAGGTAGCCCGACGCGCCCGCGCGGATCGCGCTGAGCACGGTCTCGTCGTCCTCGTTCATGGTCAGCATCACCACGCGCACCCCGGGGTGGCGACCGGTGATGAAGCGAGTCGCCTCGATGCCGTCGAGGTGCGGCATCTGGATGTCCATCACCACCACGTCGGGAGTCGTCTCGCCGACCACGTGAAGTGCTTGGCGACCGTCCTCGGCCGAGCCGACGACCTCGACGCCGTCGAGCGCGCCGAGCAGCGCGACGAGCCCGTCGCGCACGATGGCGTGGTCGTCCACCACGACCACCCTGATGTCAGGCATGCGTGTTCCGTTCCGTCGACAGGGGCAGCCAGGCCCGCACGAGCGGTCCACCGGTGGCGGGACAGGTGACCTCGCTGCGGCCGCCCAGCTCGGCCGCCCGCTCCCGCAACGACACCAGCCCGACCCCGGCCTGTGCCTCGGCCGCGATGCCCCTGCCGTCGTCGGTGACCTCGACGAGGACGCTGCCGCCGTCGAGCGCCAGCCCGACCCGAGCGCGCCGGGCGCCGGCGTGGCGGGCCACGTTCGTCAGGGCCTCGCTGACGATCCGGTACGCCGCCACCTCGACCGCGGCCGGGAGCGGACCGAGGTCGGCGGCCTCCACGGTCACCACGGGCCCCCCGGTGTCGGTGATCCGCTCCGCCTGCTGGGCGAGTGCGCCGACGAGCCCGCGGTCGTCGAGGGCCGGCGGCCGCAGGTCGTGGACGAGCCGGCGCACGTCGGCGACGATCTCCTGCACGTGTTCGCTGAGCGAGCCGAGGATGCGGCGGACGGCGCCGGGGTCCTTGTCGACGAGCAGCCGGGCGGACTCCAGCTGGTAGACGACACCGCTCAGCGACGGACCGAGTCCGTCGTGGAGGTCGCGCCGGATCCGGCGGCGCTCCTCCTCGCGGGCGACGACGAGTCGCTCGCGGCTCTCCTGGAGCTCTTCGGCGAGCCGGCCGGTCCGCGCCGCGCTGGCGGCCTGACGGACCAGGTCGGCAAGGAGCTGCTCGTCGCGCCGGCTGAGCCGGCTGCGCAACCCCCGGACCGGCAGCACCACGCGGCCGACCTCCTGCTCGCGGTAGGTGATGGGGAGGGTGCGCACCTCGGCCGGTTCGGCACCGTGCGTGGCCGTCATGCGTTCGCCGTTGGCGCGGTCGACCTCCAGCCGCACGAACCCGATCCCGAACGCGGCCGCGACGGCGTCGGTGACGGCGGCCAGCTGCTCGACGCCCTCGTCGGCGCGCTCGAGGGTGGACGCCAACCCCGCCACGACGTCGTACGGCGCCTCGCGCTGGCCGAGGACCAGCCGCCGCACGGTGGAGGACAGGCGTTGGCGCAGCGGCCCGTACAGCACGATCGTCAGCAGCAGCACGACCACGACGACCTGGCGCTCGTCGAGGCTGTCGTCGAGGACGGCACTGAGCCCGGCGACGACCACGAGGTCGACGACGACCAGCGACAGCGACAGGAGCGCGAAGACCAAGGTGTCGTTCAGCAGGTCCTGCACCGGCACGAGCGTGGGGCGGACGATCCCGATCGTCACGGCGACGGCCGGCAGCACGGCCACCACGAACAGCACGACGTCGCTGATGACGGTGAAGCCGGTGAGCAGCGAGAGGGCGAGGGCGACGGCGCCCACCTCGACGGACCACAGCAGCCAGCGGGTACGGTCGCGCTCGGCGCCGACGGCCCGCCGGTGTCGGACCACGACCGTGGCCATCGCGACGAGCACCCCGACGATCGTCAGCGTGTTCGCCACCGGGAGGACCAGGTCGGCGATCGAGGCGGGGAGCGGTAGCGCCCCGGCGTCGAGGTCGACGCCCGGCGGCAGGTCGACGTCGAGCAGTCGTCGGTTGGCCGGCGCCACCACGACGAACATGGCTGCCGCGGCCATGGCGCCGAGGGCCGAACGGCCGGCCACTCCCCACCGCCCGGGGAGGAACGTCCCCGTCGGGAAGATCAGCAGCAGCGCGGCGACGGTCATGGGGAGGAAGGCGCCGAAGCGGTTGAGGAACCAGAGAGCCGTGCCGACCCCGGCCAGGGCTTCGTCGGAGCGGATGCCGTAGCGCACCCACGACTGGGCCAGCCCGTCGAGACCCCAGAAGAGGCCGAAGCCGCCGAGCAGCCAGCCGAACCGCTGGCGGGGGTCGAACCGGAGGACGACACCACCGCAGATGCCGAAGGCGAGGCCCAGGGCCGCGAACGTCCACCCCACTCCGGGGGCGAGGTCGACGCCCGGCCCGCTGGTCGGGGTGGCGGCGTCGAGGAACGCGGCGGCCACGAGGAGTACGCCGGTGAGCAACGGGAACAGCAGGGGTACGACGCAGCGCGCGCCGTACCCCTGCTTGCTCATCCGCACATCCTGCCTGTCCGTGACGCTCAGTTGCTGGAGCGGTGGGCCCCACGGAACTGCTTGTCGCCGACGAGGAACCCGACGGAGATCACCAGCACCCACAGGGAGCCCGGCACGATCGCCATGTACTGGACCGGCAGCACGCCGCTGACGACCGTCAGGCCGCCGAGGACCAGGCTGGCGATCCCCATCCAGCGCGGCACCGCGCCCTGGCGCCAGGCCGAGGCGACGGCCAGGGCCGAGAGCCCGACGAGGAGCCAGCACCACGGGATGGTGCCGGTCCAGTGGTTGAACATCGCCGCGTTGGCGGCGAGCACGTGGTCCTCGATGCCGACGGCGAACTCGGTGTCGAGGCCGGTGCCGAGCACGGTGACGACGGCGGTCCCGATGAGGCCGGCCGAGGCGACCATTGGGACGATGCTGTCGTCGAGGCGGGCGGCCAGCCGGCGGTGCAGCCCGGCCGCGAACACGACCAGGGCCAGCGCGGTCAGGCTGGCGACGACCTGGAACGTGATGATCTGCACGGACTGGTCGGCGAGCTTGGCGAGGATGGCGTCCTCGTCCAGGGCGATCGACTTGTCGTAGATCGCGTTGATGGTGCTGGACGACACCATGGTGCCGATGCCGAGCACGCCCGCGGCGACGCCGGCGAGAGCCCAGCCGTTCGAGGTACGGCGGGTGCTCGGAGTCGGCGTACCGCTGGTGGGCAGGTCCGCGCGGACGGGGTTGCGGGTGGTGACGTGGGTGGTCATCTCGGTTCTCCTGGGGTCTGGGCGGTGCGACGTGTCGTACCGTGCCGGGCGCGTTGTCCCGCCGCCCAGGGACAAACCGGCACTCCTGACCGTTGGTCCGGGTAGACGCCCAACCACAGGAGGACTCCCCATGCAGTGCCCGACCGACGGAACCACGCTGGTGATGAGCGAGCGCAGCGGGATCGAGATCGACTATTGCCCGCAGTGCCGCGGCGTCTGGCTCGACCGAGGCGAGCTGGACAAGATCATCGAGCGCGCGGGTGTGGAGCAGGGCCGTGGCGAGACGGGTGCCAGGGCCAACCCGCCCCGGCAGCCCCAGCAGGCCCCCGCCCCGAGGTACGCAGCCTCCGGCGACCACTACACCAGCCCGGGCAAGTACCAGAAGAAGCGCAAGGAGTCCTGGCTCAGCGAGCTGTTCGACTGAGGTACTGCCGACAACGTCATACGAAGTGGTC
>JAICRP010000161.1 GCA_025966445.1 Nocardioides sp. | reverse complement strand
TCGACGCTGACGGTCAGGCAGCCCTCGGCGGGGTACTCGACCAGGGCCTGGGCACCCTCGCTCTCGAGCTGGCTGCGGGCGCGGCGTACGTCGGGGCCGAACTCGTCGGAGCGGATCTTGAAGGTGCTCTTCGCCGCCCCGCCCGTGCTGTCGGAGGGAGCCTGCGGCGCACTCTCGGGGCTCACGAACCGAGAGCCCTCGCCGTCGCCCCCCTCGGCACCCTCGGCACTGTCGGCGGCCGCACCCCCGGCCGTGGCCTCCTGGGCGTCGCCGTCGGAGCTGCCACCCATGTCCGGGAGGACCTGGGTGATGCCGACGCCCACGGCCACGACGGCAGCCGCGGCGACGAGGAGCTGGCCGACGGTACGGCGGCGACGCGCCATGAGGTCGACGACCTCGGCGCGGTCGGCGCGGTCGGCTCGCTCGGTGCGGTCGTCGGAGAGGTCGGCCAGCACCCGGTCGAGGCGGGCGACCACGGCCTCGGGCATCGGCTCGGTGTGCCGGGCGTCGGCGAGGAGGCGGCGGATGCGCTCGTCCTGGGCGGGGTCGAGGGGGCTCTCGTGGAGCTCGCCGGTGTTCTCGTTCTCGGGCACTCGCGCTTCCTCCTCCCGTGGGTCGATGGGTCAGTGGTGGCCGGACACAGGTCAGCGTCCTCAGCCGGCGACCGGCGGGCCGCGGGGCTGGTCACCGGTTGGGACGGGCCGGTCGTCGGCCTGGTTCCCCTCGGAGGCCTCCGTGGCGGTGGGATCCAGGTCACCCAGCAGGGCGGCGAGCCGCGCGCGACCGCGGAAGCAGCGGGACTTCACGGTGCCCTCGGCGCAGCCGAGCATCTCGGCGACCTCCTGCACGGGGTACCCCTCCATGTCCACCAGCACCAGCGCGGCCCGCTGGGCCGGTGGCAGGGTCTCGAGGGCGTCGAGCACGCGCCGGCGGCGCTCGGCGTCGACGCTGAGGTCGGCGGGGTCGTGCGTCCCGTCCTGGGTGACCAGGGACCCCCGGCCTCCGCGTTCCTCGAGGTCGTCGGGCAGCGGGTCGGCGCGCCGTACCTTCGCCGCCCGCATGCGGTCGAGGCAGGCGTTCACGACGATCCGGTGCATCCAGGTGGTCACGGCCGCCTCGCCGCGGAAGGACCCGGCCCGTCGGTACGCCGCGATCAGGCCGTCCTGGAGCCCGTCCGCGGCGTCCTCGGGGTTGCCCATGGTCCGCAGGGCCACGGCCCACAGCCGGTCACGGTGCCGGGCGAACAGCTCGGCGAAGGCGTCCGGGTCGCCGTCCACGTGCGCGCGCAGCAGCTCGGCGTCGGGCAGGTCGCTCATGCGGCCGGAGTTCCGAGCACTGCGACCTCGGCCACCTCGCTGCGGAAGCCACCGTCAACGGGAGGCAGCGCGGTGAGCCACACGGTCACGTAGCGGCCGGTCGCCGGCTCGTCGAGCGCGAGCTCGCCCGTGGTGCCGTCGACCGTCGCGGTGGCGACGGGGGTCAGCCCGCGGACACCACGAGGGGCGACGTCGGTGACGTAGACCGACACCCCGGTGGGCTCGCCGCCCAGGGTCAGGTCGACCTCGCCGACCTCGCCGTCGGCCCCGAGGTCGAGCACCAGTCCGACGCCGGTCTTCAGACCGGCGGGGCCCAGCTGTTGCAGGTACGTCTGCGTGCGCCAGGCCGTCTCGGGGTCGCCGTCGACCGCGAGCGCGGCGAGCTCGGGGAACTCCTGGAGGTCCTCGCCCTGGGGGTCGAAGTCCCTGGCGGTGATCCCGGTGTACGCCGTGAGGCCGGCCGCCGCGGTGCGGGTCGGGCTGGGCTTGGTCGACCGCTCGCTCTCGGGCTCACCACCGAGCGGCGTCTTGCCGCGGCCGACGTTGAAGGCCACGGCCACCGCGAGCAGCACCAGCGTGAAGGCCGCGAGGAGCGCGGCGAGCCACAGCCAGCTCCGGCCGGGTCGCTCGTCGAGGTGGTCGTCCTCGTCGACGGCCTCGATGATGCCGCTGCCCGTCGTGGTGATCGGGGCGCCGGTGCCGGTGCTGCTGTCCCACGGCCAGTAGCCGCCGGGTCCGGGCCCGGCGGCGGCCACCGACGGCCGGGCCCGCCGGGCGGGACTGCCGTCGACGGGCTCCGGGGCGAACAGGGGCCGGTCGGGGATCTCGTCGAACGGCGGAGGCGGCGGAGGCTTCTCCGCCCGCTTGGTCACCCACGAGACGTCGCCGTCGTCGTCGAAGATCGGGATGCCTGCCTGGGTCGGCTGGTCCTGCCGGGCTGGCGGCTCGGGCTCCGGCTCGGGCTCCGGCTCGAGCTCCTCCGAGTGCGGTGCGGGCTCGGGCTCGGCGACCGGTTCCGAGACGGCCTGGGGGACGGCCGCCGGGGTGGCCACGATGGGCACCACCGGCAAGGTGCCCGTCCAGGACGGCCGGTTCATCGGCTGCCCCGCCTCGCGGCGGCGGACGGCGGCCGCCTCGCTGTCCGCGAGCCCCGTCGGGTCGCCCACGAACTCGCGCAGCGCGTCCGCGATGCCGCCCGCGGTGGACAGGTCGAAGCTGCCGCGGGCGTGCGACCCCGGGCCCGACGCGTCCGGGTTGAGCACCGCGTCGCAGAGCGTGTCGAGCACGCGCGGGACGCCGGCCCGGACCTGACGCGGCCGCAGCACCCGGCCGTGCGCGTGCGGCGCGGGCTTGACGACCGACGGCGCGACGCCCGGCCAGCGGGCCGTCAGCGCGGCGTACAAGAGCCCGGCCAGCCCGGTGACGTCGTCCGGCACCCGTCCGGAGGGCAGCCCGTGGAGGGCGGCGTCGACAGCGAAGCCGATCACCCGGACCGACCCGGTGCGGTCGATGAGGACGTTCTCGGGGACCAGGCGCCCGTGCGAGACCCCGGCCGCGTGCGCGACCTCGAGCGTGCCGGCCACCTCGCCGATCAGCCAGGCGGCGCGGCGCGGGGACAGCGGACCCTCGTCGGCCAGCAGGATGTCGAGCGAGACGCCGGTCGCCCACTCGTTGACGACGAAGCAGAGGGCGGAGCCGTCGCGCGCGGTCTGGGCGGAGGTCTCGTCGACGTCGAGGACCCGCAACAGGCGGCGGTCCACGACGCGGGCGGAGGTCCGGGCCGCCTCGCGCAGGAGGCCCGCCCGCTCGTCGTCGGCGCGGATGATGTGCACCGCGACGGAGCGGTCCAGCGAGGAGTCGTGCGCCCGGTAGAAGAGGCCGCCACCGCTCTCGTCGAGCAGGTCGATCAGCTGGTAGCGGCCGGCCAGGACGTCGCCGGGGCGGATCGCGTGCGGCACGGTCCTCCTCCCAGGCCTCGCATCGGGTGTGCTCATCGTAGGTGGGTCATCGACTGCTGCTGGTACGCCGCCGCAACCGTCTCGTGACCGTGTCGATGACCTCGTTGACCTCGGTGAGCCGCATCAGCCGGGCCAGCACCAGGAACACCAGGACGTTGGCGCCGCCGACCAGCACCAGGCGCAGCAGTGCCAGCACGTGGCTGGGGTCGTCGTGGCCCGGCAGCACCGTGGCCATCCCCCACGAGGCGAACGCGGCGACGCCGGTCGCGAGCAGCAGCCGCACGAGGAAGCGCACCGTGGTCGGGGTGGCGAGACCGCCTCCGCCCTTGGCGAGACTGCGCCACAGCACGAGGTACGACACCGCCGACCCCACGACGTAGGACGCGGTGTAGGCCAGCACGAGCGCGGGCGCGGTGTGCTCGGCGTCGGTCGCCCGGACGAGGACGACCGCCACCACGATGTTGGTGGCGGCCACCGCGCACTGGATGAAGAACACGGTGCGCGTGCGCTCCAGGGCGTAGAAGCCGCGGAGCACCAGGTAGTGGATGGTGAAGAACACGACGCCGACGCCGAACAGCGACAGCGAGAGGATGAAGAGGGAGTACGTGCTGCTGGCCGCTCCCCAGTCCCAGAGGATCACGGCCAGGTCGGGCGCCACGATGGGCAGCAGCACTGCGAACGGCACGATGACCGCGAGGGCGGTGCGCAGCACCCGCGCCAGGCTGGCACCGAGCCCCCGGAGGTCACCCGTGCTGCCCTGCGAGGAGAGCAGGGGCAGCATCGCGGTGGCCAGCGAGACGGTGACCACCGCGTGCGGCACCATCACGATGAGGAACGTCTGCGCGTACACCGTGTAGCCGGTCCCGTCGACCGCGCCGGCACCGCTGGCGCAGCTGCCGAGCGACTGGGCGGTGCCGCCCGAGGCCAGGTTGACCACGACGGCGTACGCGACCTGGTTGACGACCACGAACAGCACGGTCCAGAGGCCCAGCCGCAGCGTGTGGCCCAGTCCCGTGCCCTTGAAGTCGAAACGCGGCCGGTAGTGGAAGCCGGCCGCCCGCAGGAACGGCACGAGCACCAGCAGCTGGACGGCGATGCCGAGGGTCGAGCCCAGGCCGAGCCAGGCCTCCTGGGCCGGCGTGTACGCCGTGCACAGGGCGTCGTCGGCCACGGGGCCGTAGTAGACGAGGTACCCCACCAGGACCGCGATCGAGACGAGGTTGTTGGCGACCGGGGCCCACATCATCGGCCCGAAGCGACGCCGGGCGTTGAGCACCTGCCCGACCAGGGCGAACATCCCGTAGAAGAACACCTGCGGGAGGCAGTACCGGGCGAAGGCGATGATCGAGTCGCGCTGCGCGGCCAGCTCGGGCTTGTCGTAGTCCGGGGACAGGAAGATGTCCATGATCCAGGGCGCCGCCGCGACCAGCACCACCGTGACCGCTCCGAGGAACAGGGCCGACAGGGTGACGATCCGGTTGGTGTACGCCTCCCCGCGGTCGGGGTCCGACCGCATCGACCGCACGAGCTGGGGGACGAGGACGGCGTTGAAGATGCCGCCCGCCAGCAGGATGTAGAGCATGTTCGGGATGGTGTTCCCGATGGTGAACTGGTCGGCGTGCAGCAGGTTGCCGAGCGCGGCGGCGAGCAGCAGCGACCGCAGGTAGCCGCTGAACCGGGAGACGATGGTGCCGGCGGCCATCAACGCGCTCGAGGCGAGCAGCTGCTCCTGCTCCCGCTCCTGCTCGAGCCGACCCTGGTCCGGGCTGGTGGAGTCCTGGGTCATCGGGTGGGCGCGGCCGCGGGCTCGGGCACCGGAGCGGCCTCACCGGCGGGGTCGTCCGGGGAGGGTGGCTCGTCGTCATCGTCGTCGCCCGAGGAGCCGGTGCCGCGGATCCGGCGGATCAGCCGCAGCACGATCGCCAGGAACAGCAGGCCGACCGCTCCGCCCATGATCAGCCAGATCACCTGGCTCACCTGGGCCGCGCGGATCGGCAGCTCGACGCTGGCGCCGAGCGGGTTCCCCTCGAGGTCGGTCACGGAGATGGTCACGTTGTGCACGCCGAGCTTGTCGGTGGACGCCTCGAGCAGCCTGGTGGTCGTCGAGCTGGCCTCGAGGTCGATCCGGTCGGGCACCGTGATGTCCATGGGTGGGCTCGAGGTCGCCTGGATGCGCACCGACACCGGCTCGTCGAGCCCGTTGGTGATCGTGACCGAGAACGGCCCGGAGTTGCTGGACAGGATGACCCGGCGCGGACCGGACACCGAGATCGAGTCGAGCTGCTGCCGAACCCACCCGGTCGTGCTGACGGTGGCCACCCGGGAGCGCACGGCGTTCTCCCGGGCGGCGTACGACAGGTTGCCCAGGCTGTCGGCGCGGATCCGGGCGGTGAGGTCGTTCTCGACGCTGATCACGCCCTGGAGGTGTCGCGCCTCCTCGGTCAGGTCGGCCAACGAGGTGAACGCGGCGTCGTCGACCTCGTGGTTGACCTGCCACTGGGGGTAGGAGAAACGGTCGGGTGCCAGCGGCTGCGGCCGCTGCGCGGTGGCGTCGGCCAGCGACGCGAGATGCATCCAGTTGACGTCCAGCCCGTCGTAGAACGGGGTGTAGTCGGGACCGGGCGGCGTCCACGTGGGCGGGAACACCACGACGAGCGGGCGGCGGCCGGGCTCGTCCATCCGGAGGGCCGCCTCGCTGAGGAGCCGTTGCCGCATGGCCAGTGCGCTCTCGGGGTCGTTCGGTCCGGGGCCGCCCCTCAGCACGGCCGAGGAGTAGAAGACGACCGTGCGGTCGGCGTACGTCGCGACGCTGGGCGCCTCCCCGCGGATCACGGCGCGGTCGGAGATCAGGATGCTGGTGGCCGGGTCGGTGACGGCGATGGCCGCGTCGTCGAGGTAGCCGCTGGGGGCCGAGATGGCCGCCGTCATCGGCGCCTGCCCCACCTTGAGGACCGTCCCCGACAGGGCCCGGGCCTCCTCGTAGACCGAGACGTCCCGCTTCGCCGCGGCGGCGACGTCCACGTCGCCCCACGGGAGGGCCAGGACCTGCTTGCCGGTGACGGCCCGGTTGAGCTTGGCCAGCCACGGGAGGGCGACGGCCGCCGGGTCCTCGCCGGACGGGGCGGGCTCCTGGGGCGCCGCGGATCCGGACTCGCCGTCCGCAGGCGTCTCGGTCGGCTCCTCGCCCGTCCCGGTGTCCCCCTCCGGCCGTTCGACCAGCTCACGGGCGGGGTTGCCGTCGACGAGCTGGTCGGCGGCGTCGGGGACGGCCGGGTCGACCAGCCAGGTGACCGGCAGGCCGCCCGCGGCGAGCCCGAAGTCCAGGATCGACGAGAGCCGACCGCCCTCGCCGAGGGTCTCGACCCAGTCGTCGACGTCGGCCAGGGTCCCGTCGGGCGTGTGCAGGACCTGGTGGCGGAGGGGGAGGACCAGCGCCGTGTCGATGGGTCGTCCGCGGTCCTTCGGCGGGACGTACGGGAGGAACGTGCGCGCCCGCCCGTCGGCCACCCCGTCCCGGCCGGTCGCGTTGGTGCCCAGCGCGTGCACCCCGAACCAGAAGACGCCCGGCTCGTCGGCACCGAGGAGCTCGACCGGGATCTTGTCGATGTACGGCGCCGAGGCGCCCGGCGCCAGCTCCGGGATGGTGTCGAACGTGCCGGGCACGGTGATCCGGTCGCCGACCGACTCCTCGGCCCCCCGCGTCGCCTGGAACGCCAGCTCGCTGCTCGAGGTGATCGGGAACTCCCCGATGAACGCGTGCACGTTGACCGCCGACCACACCTCGTCGGAGTTGTTGGTGACCGACCCGCTGACCGTGACCTTGCCGCTCTTCGGGATCGAGGACGGCGTGAGGGTGTCGATGGTCAGCGAGAGCGGGGCGTCGTCCGCGGCCGCGGCCGGCGCCGCTGCTGCGCCCACCGCCGCACCCACCGCTGGGCCCGCCGCGACGGCCGGGATCCCGCACCCGAGCGACGCGACCGCCACCAGGGCAGGCAGCAGCGTCGAGCGTCGGGGCACCCTGCGATGGTAGTCCGGGCGAGGCGCCGCACCGGGCTGGCCACTAGGCTGGCTCCCCGTGTCCGGCGCCGAGGTCCC
>JAICRP010000025.1 GCA_025966445.1 Nocardioides sp. | reverse complement strand
GCACGTCGAAGGTGGCGCCGAGGTGGTCCAGCGCGATCGCCGAGCACTCGATGTGCCAGCCGGGTCGGCCCGGGCCCCAGGGGCTGTCCCATGCGGGCTCGCCCGGACGCTCGGCGCGCCACAGCAGGCAGTCGAGCGGGTCCTTCTTGCCTTCGCGGTCCGGGTTGCCGCCCCGCTCGGGGAAGATCCGGAGCATCTCCTCGCGGGACATCCCGGACTGCTCGCCGAACGCCGGGTCGGCGGTGACGGAGAAGTAGAGGTCGTCCTCGACGGCGTACACCGCGCCGGCGGCCTGCAGCCGCTGGATCAGCTCGGTGACCAGCGGGATGGACTCGACCGCGCCGACGAAGTGCGTCGGCGGCAGCACCCGCAGCGCCGTCATGTCCTGCCGGAACAGCTCGGTCTCGCGCTCGGCCAGCTCGACCCAGTCGGCACCCACCTTGGCGGCTCGCTCGAGCAGCGGGTCGTCGACGTCGGTGACGTTCTGCACGTACCGCACCTCGAGACCTGCGTTGCGCCAGGCCCGGTGGAGGAGGTCGAACCCGACGTACGTCGCCGCGTGGCCGATGTGGGTGGCGTCGTACGGCGTGATGCCGCAGACGTACATCCGCGCCGGGCCCTCGGGACGCGTCGTGACGAGCGCGCCCGTCGAGGTGTCGTGCAGGGCCACCGCCGGACCGCGGACGGGGAGGGTGGGGAGGTCCGAAGTGGCCCAGGAACGCATGGCGTCAGCGTAGTGGGGCGGCCACGTGCAGCACCGCGCCCCAGTGCCGCCTGAGCCGGCCGTCGGGCCGCAGCGCGAGGCGACGGCGGATCTCGCCGTACAGACGGTCACGCGCCGCGGGTGCCATGGCGATGTGGCCGGAGAACGTGTCCAGCAGCGCCAGGTACCCATCGGCGTCGTAGGTCGCCTCCCAGTCGACGTGGCGCACCGCGGTCACCTCGAACAGCCCGCTCCCCTCGATCTCGACGGTCTCCTCGGGCAGCTCGCCGGGTGCAGCGAACACGTGGTCCTCCGGCAGCCCCGCGCCGATCTCGTCGTAGACCTCCTGGATCTCCTCGAAGAACGGGTCGCCCCCCACCGGGCGCACGTGGTCGGCGCGCCAGAACGCGAGGTACCCGTCCGGCCGGAGCACGTCGTGGGCCCGCCGGTAGCGCACGTCGGGGTCGACCCAGTGCCAGGCCGTCGCGGCGTACACCAGGTCGAACGAGTGCTCGCCCTGCGGCCAGGTCTCGAACGAGCCGGCGACCACGTCCACGTCCGGGTACGCCCGGAGCCGGCGGCGCGCCTCGGCCGCGAGCTCCTCGCCGAGCTCGACGGCCGTGATGCGGCAGCCGAGCCGAGCCAGCGGCAGGGTCGCGGTGCCGGGGCCGCACCCCACCTCGAGCAGCTGCGAGCCCGGGCCGATCCCGGTCGCCGCGTCCAGCGCCCCGACGAGCTCGTCGGGGTACGTCGGCCGCGCGTCGGCGTACGCGCGCGCGACGGTGTCGAACGTCGCGCGGAGGTGTTCCCGGTCGTCCATCAGAAAGGTGGCCAGGGGATGGCGGGCCAGTCACCCCGTGGCGTCGGCATCTGACGGGTCCGTAGGAGTCGGGCCACCCGCCGACGCGTGGCCTCCACCTCGTACGGCGTGAGGTGCGGGCCGAGCGCCTCGCCGAGCTCGGCGTCGAGCGCCGTGGCCACGACCTCGAGGCCGGCCACCTCCTCGTCGTCCAGCGCACCGCCGGCCCATCCCCAGAGGACGGTGCGGAGCTTCGGGTCGGTGTGGAAGCTGACGCCGTGGTCGACGCCGTAGCGGTGACCGCCCACCATCGGGAGGACGTGGCCGCCCTTGCGGTCGGCGTTGTTGACGACGGCGTCGAAGACGGCCATCCGGCGCAGCGCGGTGGAGTCCTCGTGGACCAGGGCGACGTCGTGGTCACGCTCGTCGACGCCGTCGAAGACGTGCAGCCAGCCCGGCCGCTCCCGGAGCGACCGTACGATGGTGACCGCCTCCTCTCCCTCGGCCGGCTCCTGCCAGAGCTGCACCATCCCGAGTCCGTGCGGGCCGTCGCGCAGGAAGGTCAGCGGCACGACGTCCCAGCCGAAGGCCTCGGAGACCAGGTAGGCGCCGCGTTCCCGGTCCGCCAGGGTGCCGTCAGGGAAGTCCCACAGAGGGCGCTCCCCCGCGACCGGCTTGTAGACGACGGTGGTCCCGCACACCTCGCCGACGAACGTCGCGTTGGAGGCCGGCATCACCCGGCCGTGCAGCACCAGGTCGCCGTCGCGGAGCTCCGGGCTCGGCTCCCGCACCGGCCGCACCGGCCGCACCGGCCGCTCAGGCCTCGCGGCGGCGGTGGCCGTTGGCCCGCACGCACAGGTGACCGGCGGGGTCGATCGGACCGCCGCAGAAGGGGCAGCTCGGGCGGCCGGCCTCGACCACGCGACCGGCGCGCAGCGCGAAGGCCCGCGCGGTGCCGGGCGTGATCCGGACCAGGAGCACCTCGTCCGGCTCGGGCTCCTCGAACGGCTCGTCGCCGGCCTCGGGTCCCTCGACCATCTCGTCGGGGATCGGGAAGACCTCGATCACCACGCGGCTGATGTTCGGGTCCCACGACAGGGTCATCGTGCCGGCGCGGAACTCCTCCTCGATGGGCTGCTCCAGCGGGTCCTGGTCGTCGAGGTCGTGCGGCGCCAGCGCGGGGACGATGGTCCCCGAGGACCCGTCGTCGAGCACCTGGTCGAGCAGCTCGTCGACCCGCTCCGCGAGCGCGGCCACCTGCTGCTTCTCCAGGGCCACGCTGACCATCCGAGCCCCGGCCCGCGCCTGGATGAAGAAGGTACGGGCGCCGGGCTCGCCGACGGTGCCGACGACGAAGCGCTCGGGTGGGTCGAACTCGTGGATCACGGGCACGTCGGCCAGCCTAGGACGTGGCCGCAACCGGGCCGGCACCACCGCCGACGGCGGCGTCCGCACTGGCTGCCCGCTTGCGGGAGCGGCCCTTCTTCGCCGGCGGCGGCACCAGCCACGAGAGGTCGCCGTCGTGCGTGTTGGTCGCGAGCACGAACGGTCGGGCGGCGGTGTAGCGCACGATCGACACGGACGCCGGGTCGACGTGCAGGCGCTGGAACAGGTCGAGGTGCATGCCGAGCGCGTCGGCCAGCACCGCCTTGACGAGGTCGCCGTGGCTGACCGCGACCCAGACGGCCCCGGGTCCGTGCTCGGCCTCGACGGCCGCGTCCCGGCGGCGTACGGCGTCCACGACGCGCGCCTGCATCGAGGCGAGGGACTCGCCACCGGGGAACGTGGCCGCCGAGGGCTGGGTCTGCACGACCTTCCACAGCGGCTCCTTGGCGAGCTCCTTCAGCGGCCGGCCCTGCCAGTCGCCGTAGTCGCACTCGGTCAGGCCCCGGTCCGTGGCGACCCGCAGGGCCGCCGTCTGCGCACGCACGACCGCCTGCGCGGTCTGCCGGCACCTCTCGAGCGGGCTCGAGACCACCGCAGCGAGAGGAACGGGCGCCAGCCGGGCCGCGGTGCGCTCTGCCTGGGCCACGCCGGTGTCGTCGAGGCGGACACCGGGCGTCCGGCCGGCCAGCACCCCGCCGACGTTGGCCGAGGTCCGCCCGTGCCTGACGAGGATCACCGTTGCCACGTCGGCGAGGCTAGCGGCACTAACCTGGCGGTCGTGATCGTCGACAGCGCCGTCTACCGCAAGGGCGCGCGCGTGCACGTGGGGTGCGCGGTCCACGACTACGCCGAGCTGCGCGCCGCCGCCTGCGAGCCCCACGACTTCGTGTGGGTCGGGCTGGCCGACCCCACGCAGGACGAGCTGGACGAGGTGGCCAAGGCGTTCGGGCTGCACCCGCTGGCCGTCGAGGACGCCCTGAACGCGCACCAGCGGCCCAAGGTCGACCGCTACGAGGGCAGCCTGTTCATCACCCTGCGCACGGTCTGGTACATCGACGAGCAGGACGCCGTCGAGACCGGCGAGATCAACATGTTCGTCGGGCCCGACTACGTGGTGACGGTGCGGCACGGCGAGGGATCCGAGCTGCACACCCGACGCGTGGACCTGGAGTCCGACGCCAAGACCCTCGGCCACGGGCCGTTCGCGGTCGTCTACGCGGTGTGCGACCGCGTCGTCGACGACTACGAGGCCGTCGCGACGTCGTTGACCGAGGACGTCGACGAGGTCGAGAGCTCGGTCTTCTCCCCCGACCGCACGAACGACTCGGTGCGCATCTACGCCCTCAAGCGGGAGATCGCCGAGATGCGCCGCGCCGTGCTGCCCCTGAAGGAGCCGATGCGCCAGTTCGCCGACGGCCGGGTGGACGGCATCGGGGAGGATGCCCGGCCGTTCTTCGCCGACGTCTACGACCACGTCGCAAGGACCGCCGAGGTCATCGACGGCCTCGACAACCTGCTGACCGCCGCGTTCCAGGGACACCTGGCCCGCATCTCCGTGCAGCAGAACGAGGACATGCGCAAGATCTCCGCCGGCGTCGCCCTGGTCGCCGTACCGACCCTGATCGCCGGGGTGTACGGCATGAACTTCGACCACATGCCCGAGCTGCGGTGGCAGTTCGGGTACGCCTTTGCGCTCGGGCTGATGGTGGCGATCGCGGCTGCGCTGTGGGTGTTCTTCAAGAAGTCCGGCTGGCTCTGACGGGTCACTCGGCCGGGGGTTGCTGCGGGCGGAGCCGCTCGTCGAGCCACATCCGGGCCTGCCCCATCCAGCCCGCCGCCTCGTGCATCAGGCTGCCCAGCGCGTCCTGGGTGCGCTGGAACGTCTCGCCGTAGCTGGCCGCCGCCTCCTGCGCGGCGGCACTGACCGGCGCGGTCGCGTCGTCCTCGCGGCGGGGGTAGGTGCCCCCGAGGATGGCGGTGTACTCCCCCGACTCGGTCCACCGGCGCAGCTCGGCGGCCCGGACGACGGCGAACGGGTGGCTCTGGTTCTCGACCAGGAACACCTTGAGGACGGAGTCGCGGAAGTCCTCGGTCTCGCTGTACTCGTTGCCCTGGGCGAAGAACGAGGTCGCGTCCAGGTCCGCGAGGTGACCGCCCGACGCCAGCTTCATGTGCACGCGGGTCGCGGCGGCGGGGTTCTGCGTGGCCAGCAGGCCGGCCCGGTCGGCGGACAGCTCCGCCTTGCGCGACCACTCCATCAGCGCGGCCGTGATCGCCCGGACCCCGATCGCCCCGCCCGGGACGGCGTACAGGACGCCCGTGAGGGCGATCAGCCGACGCAGCAGGGTCTGGTAGACGGCGTGGCCGCTGAGGGCGTGACCGAGCTCGTGACCGAGCAGGAAGCGCATCTCCTCCTCGTCGTCGAGGAGCTCCACCAGGCCCGAGTCGATGACGATGATCGGCTTGTTGATGCCGACGGTGTACGCGTTGAACGTGGGGCTGGCGCGTACGTACAGCTCGGGCAGCTCCACCGCGTCCAGCACCGCACCACAGTCGCTGAACAACCGGTGCAGCTCGGCGAAGTTACGGGCGTCGGCGCGCACCGCCGAACCCAGCAACAGCAGCCGGACCGATCGCTCGTTGACGAGCCCCGACAGAGTCTTCAGCACGGTGTCGAAGCCCTTGAGCTTGCGCAGCGCCACCAGCGCGCCCTTGTCGGCGGGGTGCTCCCAGGCGCGCGAGCTGATGTCGGGGAGCGACGTCCGGGTGCGCGCGGGCTGCTTGCCGGGATCCGGGGTGTCGGCCATTCGCGAATCCTCACACGGAGGTCAAGCGCCGATCAGGTCGCCGAGATCACCCCGGCACCGAGGAGGACGAGGATGATGACGCCCAGCGCGATCCGGTACGGGATGAACCACGCGATCGTGTGGTGCGCCACGAACTTCAGCAGCCAGGCCACGCTCGCGTAGGCCACCAGGAAGGCCACCACCGCGCCCACGATCATCGGACCCACGTCGAGCGAGCCGTCGAGGGCCTCGGGCAGCTCGTAGACACCTGCTGCCAACAGGGCGGGGATCGACAGGAAGAAGCTCAGCCGGGTGGCGGTCAGGCGGTCGAGCCCGAGGAACAGACCTGCGGAGATCGTGGCGCCGGACCTCGAGACGCCGGGCACGAGGGAGAAGATCTGGACGCACCCGACGACGACGGCGTCGCGCAGGGTCAGCTCCTTCTCCGAGCGCTCCTGGGTGGCCACCCGCTCGGCGAGCCACAGCACGCTGCTCCAGGCGATCAGCGCCACCGCGACGACCCACAGCGAACGCAGGTCGCCGGTGATGAGGTCCTTCAAGAGCAGCCCCGCGAGCCCGATGGGGATGCTGCCGACGATGACGTACCAGCCCATCCGGTGGTCGACCGTCCCGCGCAGCTCGGCGTCGAACAGCCCCCGGGCCCAGGCCGTCGCGATGCGGGCGATGTCGCGCGCGAAGTAGACGACGACCGCGAGGATCGCCCCCATCTGGATGACGGCCGTGTACGCCGTCACGGCCGGGTCGTCGACGTCGAGGCCGAGAGCCTTCTCCGCAATGGTCAGGTGACCGGTGCTGGAGACGGGGAGGAACTCGGTGAGTCCCTCGACGATGCCGAGCACGACCGCGTCGAAGTAGTCCATGGGGGCGGGTGCGCCAATCGTGGTCGGGGGCTGGCCGCGGACAGCCTAAAGGGGCGGGCTGGACCGGTCGGGCCCGACCCGCAGGGGCTGCGTCCCGCACGACGATGCGACGGCTAGGTTGTCCGCATGCACGTGCGGTCCGTCGGTGCCACCGGCCTCAAGGTGTCCCGACTCGGACTGGGCACGATGACGTGGGGCCGCGACACCGACGAGCACGAGGCGCGCGACCAGCTGATCGCCTTCGCGGAGGTCGGCGGCTCGCTCGTCGACACCGCGGCCGGCTACGGTGACGGTGCCTCCGAGGAGCTGATCGGCGGCCTGATCGGCGACGTGGTGGCGCGCGACGAGATCGTGATCGCGACCAAGGCCGGCATCTCGCGCCGCACCGGCACCCGCGTCACCGACGCCTCGCGCGGCAGCCTCCTGACCGCTCTCGACGGCTCCCTCCGGCGCCTCGGGGTCGACCACGTCGACCTCTGGCAGGTGCACACCTGGGTGGACGACGCGCCGCTGGAGGAGACGTTGTCGGCGCTCGACACTGCTGTGGCGACCGGTCGGGCGTCGTACGTCGGGGTGTCCAACTACGCGGGTTGGCAGACGGCCCAGGCGGCGACCTGGCAGCGGGCGGTCCCCGGACGGGTCCCGCTCGCGTCGACGCAGATGGAGTACTCCCTGCTCAACAGGACGATCGAGGACGAGGTCCTCCCCGCCGCGCACGCCCTCGGCCTCGGGGTGCTCGCCTGGTCGCCGCTCGGCCGCGGCGTGCTGACCGGCAAGTACCGGACCGGAACACCCGCCGACTCGCGGGCCGCCACCTCGCACTTCGCGGGCTTCGTGGGTGCCTACCTCGGCCCTCGCTCGCAGCAGGTGGTCGAGGCGGTGGCCCGCGCCGCCGACGGGCTCGGTTGGACCCCGCTCGAGGTCGCGCTGGCGTGGGTCCGCGACCGGCCGGGCGTCACCGCCCCCATCCTGGGCGCGCGGACGGCCCAGCAGCTACGCGGTGCGCTCGGCGTCGAGGAGCTCACGCTGCCCGACGAGATCACGGCCGCCCTGGACGACGTCTCGGGGTCGGGGGCCGCGGCCTCCGAGGGAGACGAGTGAGCATGGCCGCCACCCTGCGCCGCGCACCGGCACCGGGGGTGGAGTGGGAGTTCGAGCGGATCACGATCGCGCGCGACTACCCGCGCTCGGTGGTCACCAAGATGCTCGTCGAACGCGCCGAGCACGGCGGCTGGGAGCTGGACCGGGTCCGCGTCGCCCCGGACGGCACACGCCGGGTCGTGCTGCGGCGCAAGATCATCCGGGTCCGGCCGACGCTGTACAGCACGTCCGCCTGAGCGCTCGGCGCGCAGGCGTCAGCAGGCGACCGTGAACTCCGCCTCGCACGTGTTGACCCCGAGCCCACCGTCGGCGTGGTCCTTCCCGGCGCCGCCGCGGAGGACGTCGTCGCCGGCCGAGCCCTTCAGCTGGTCGTTCCCCGGCCCGCCGATCAGCCGAGCGTCTCCGGCCGGCAGGTTGTTGCACCCGTCGGCGTCGACCGTGAGGCGGTCGGCGCCGGCGCGGCCGCGCAGCACGACGCGGCACGTGCCGCCGGCCACCACCCACTCGTGCGCCCGGCTGCCGAGGAAGCGGACGCTCGGCCCGTGCAGCCCCGTCAGGTCGAAGCGCTGGAACGACGACCACACGAGCTGGGCGACGTCGTCCTTGGACGCCTGCCCGATCACGTTGTCGAAGACCCACTCGCCGCTCACGGACGGACCCGGCAACGGCTGGTAGAAGTTGATGCCCAGACCGCCGGACAGGGACGCGCCTCCGGACGAGCCGTAGGTCACCAGGGCGTCGTCGCCCGGACCGAGCGTGACGACGTCGGTGTTGAGGGCCGTGCTGCTGCCGCTGATGACGTAGTCGTCGCCACCCCCCGTGTCGATCTGGTCGCTGTCGTCGGGTGAGGTCTGGTTGGACGCCTCCTGGCTCCAGACCCGGTCGTTCCCGTCGCCGCCGTAGAACGCATCGTCGCCGAAGCCGAGGCTCACGAACGACTTGCCCTTGTGCGCCCGGGCGCCGACGAAGTCGTCGCCGGGTCCCGCGTTGATGACGGCGGTGCCTTTGCCGGTCACGCAGATGGAGTCGTCGCCGGCGCCCGCGTCGACCCGCGTGGCCCCCCGCGTCAGGATCACGTCGTCTCCAGCCGTACCGATGACGGTGCCGTTGGGCGACCCCTCTGCCGTCAGCGGCAGCCCGTTGCAGGTCGGGGCCGCTCGCTCGGACCCGAGCTCCGCCTGGGCGGGCAGGCCCGCGACAGCGACCAGGCCCAGGGGGGCAGCGAGCAGCAGGGCGCACGTACGTGCCGCGTGCGCGGGACGGCGCAAGGACATGGCTCCGGTCCTCCTGAGGGGTCGGCGGAAGGGCTGGTGGTCGGCTGTCATGGTGTGCGACGCCCGCAGCGGTCGAAATGTTCGCAGGTGTGGTCGAGCCCACATCGGACGTCGCTCGTCAGACCTCCTCGAGGAAGCGGTCGAGGACGCGTGCGCCGAACTCCAGCCCGTCCACCGGCACTCGCTCGTCGACCGCGTGGAACAAGGTCGGGAAGGCGAGGTCCTCGGGCATCCGGAGGGGTACGAAGCCGTACGACCGCATGCCGAGCTTGCGGAAGTGCTTGGCGTCGGTGCCGGCGCTCAGGAGGAACGGTGCGACGAGCGCGTCCGGGTCCTCGGCGAGCAGGGACCGGGTCATGGAGTCGACGAGCCCACCGTCGTACGGCGTCTCCCACGGTGGCTGGTGAGACACCGCCTCGTAGGTGACGTCCTCGCCGCAGAGCTCGGCGAAGGTCGCCCAGAACTCGTCCTCGTAGCCGGGAAGGAAGCGCCCGTCCACGTGGGCGGTGGCCTCCGTGGGAATCACGTTCACCTTGTAGCCGGCGTCGAGCATGGTGGGGTTGAGGGTGTTGCGGAGGACGGCGCCGATCATCGTGGCCGCGTCGCCGAACTCCTCGACGAGGGCCTCGGTGTTCTCGGGCGTGGCCTCGGTGCCGGCCAGCTCGGCCACGGCGGCGAGCAGGGTCCTCATCGTCGGCGTCAGACGGACCGGCCACTCATGGGTGCCGATCCGGGCGACGGCGGCCGCCAGGGCGGTGATGGCGTTGTCGCGGTTGATCAGCGACCCGTGCCCGGCGCGGCCCCGGGAGGTGAGCTTGACCCATGCCATGCCCTTCTCGGCCGCCTCGACGAGGTAGAGGCGCTGCCCGCGGACGTTCGTGCTGAACCCGCCCACCTCGCCGACCGCCTCGGTGCAGTGCGCCAGCTGGTCGGCGTGGTCCTCGACGAGGCGCTCGGCGCCGCGGTGCCCGCCGGCCTCCTCGTCGGCGGTGAAGCACAACGTGATCGGGCGCTCCGGCACCGCCCCCGCGCGGGTCCGGGCGCGGACGACCGACAGCACCATCGCGTTGAAGTCCTTCATGTCGATCGCCCCACGGCCCCACACGAAGCCGTCGCGGATCTCGCCCGAGAAGGGGTGCACCTGCCAGTCCTCGGCCGCCGCGGGCACGACGTCCAGGTGGCCGTGCAGCAGCAGGCCGTCGCCGCCACGCGAGGTCCCGCCCCATTGGGCGATCACGTTCGTCCGCCCCGGTTCGGCCTCGACGACGAGGGACGGGATCCCCACCTCGTCGAGCAGCGCGGCCACGTGCTCCGCGGCCTTCCGCTCCCCCGGTCCCTCGTCGTCGCCGTAGTTCGAGGTGTCGAACCGGATGAGGTCCCGGCACAGCTCCACGACCTCGCCGGCGGGGTCGTAGGAGGAGCGTTCAGGGTCGTCACGGACTCCGGCCATGGGTGTCATCCAAGCACTCCGCAGGAGGCCATCCGGCGATGCAGGGAACGCCTAATCCCTTTGCTACGCTTCCAGCCGCACTCGTCCGGGTGGCGGAATTGGCAGACGCGCTAGCTTGAGGTGCTAGTGCCCGTATTAGGGCGTGGGGGTTCAAGTCCCCCCTCGGACACTCTCTCGGCCCATCGGCTCTTGAACCGCGGAACGCGAGCAGCAGCCGTTCTCGTCTGCCGCCCTCCTGGTCGGGCTGGCCACGGTCCCGGCCGAGCACGCCCGCACGGGCTGTCTTCCGCTCAGCGCTCACCCCAGGTCAGGTGGTCTGGACCAGTCACCCGCACAAGTGGGGTCCGGAATCGTCACTCCGGACCACGTTGCACACTTTTCCCGCACACTTCTCGCGGGCGGGGGCGCGTATGAGCAAGAACAAGACACCGACGGTGCCGGAAGGTTCGGGTATGGGTGACCAGGACGACATCAACGCGTCCTCCCCTGCCACCCGGTTGCTGGACGCGCTGGGGCGCGGGGACCTCAACGCCCTGCTGCTGGAGTTCCGGCCGACGACCATCGTCCGCACCGAGGACCGCACCTGGTCGGTCCAGGGCGAGGAGGACGTCCTCTACTGGCTCGAGGAGGCCTTCGAGCGCTTCCCGGGCCTGGTCTTCGACTCGCACGCCCGCCACATCGGCTACGGGCAGGTGATCGAGGAGGCCCGCGTCCGCGACATCGGACCCCTGGACCCGGCACCCGGCGCTCCCGCTGCTGGGACCGCCGAGGCCGGCGGCACCGCCGACCAGCCCGCTGGCGGGCTCGTGCTCGACCGCCAGTTCGGCACGAGCGACCAGCCCCGGCTGAACATGCCTGTACGCCTGACCGTGCTGCACGACGACGGCTACGTCCACGAGATCATCGCGAGCTACCCGCAGGCCCTGTTGCGGTCTGCTCTGGGCCAGCACGTCGACCCCCTCGACATGGCCGTCTCGGAGATCCAGTCGGCGTTCGTCGCGTCCGCCGGCTCAGGCTTCAAGACCTACCAGATGGGGAGCGGTCCCCAGCACGAGACCGAGTACGCCCAGGCGGCGCCGGTCCCGCTCGCGCGGACAGCCGAGCCCGAGCCCGAGCCCGAGCCCGAACCGGACCTCGAGCCGGAGCCCGTGCCCATCGCCGTCGACCCGGGCCGGACCCCACCGCCGTACGTCCCCGTCGAGGAGGACGAGAAGCCGCGCCGCCGTGCGCTCGTCGCCGTCCCCGTGGTGATGGCCCTGGTCGCCGCGATCGCCGCCGGCAGCTGGTGGCTCGGTCGCGACGACAACGCCGCCCTGGCCGACGCCAAGCCGGGCAAGGGCGGGCAGTCCGCGGGTCAGAACAAGGGGAACGACAAGCCGACCAAGAAGCCGAGCTCGAGCGCCCCGAAGCCGTCAGCGACCCCGACCAAGAACCCGCCCGTCGTCATCAAGAGCGACAAGCCCACCGTCGCCACGCTGAAGTCGGACCTGGCGTTCGACAAGGGCAGTGCGGTGCTCTCCAACGACGCGAAGGCTGCCATCGCCCAGATCGCCGACGCGGTGCGTCAGGCGGGGCTGAGGGGCACGATCGCCGTGCACGGCTACACCGACAACGTCGGCTCGGCGAAGTCCGGGATAGAGCTGTCGAAGCTGCGGGCGCAGGCGGTCGCGAAGTCACTGCGCAACGCCCTCGGCAGCTACACGATCACCATCACCGCGTTCTGGCACGGCGAGGACGACCCCATCGCCAGCAACGACACGGAGGCCGGCCGGAAGCAGAACCGCAGGGTCACGATCATCCTGCCGAAGCCTCCGGACTCCTGACGCCGCTTAGGCTCGAGCCCATGGGATCGCCGCCGGACGTGCTTCGCGTCGGGTTCGTGACCGGGGCGACACCCGACAAGTGGGCGGGGGTGTGGCGCGAGCGGTATCCGCGCGAGCGACTCGAGCTGGTACCCGTCACCGAGGCCGAGCAGGAGCCGTTGCTGCGCGACGGGACGTTCGACCTGGCGCTGGTGCGGCTGCCGGTCGACCGCGACGGCATGCACGTGATCACGCTCTACGACGAGGTACCGGTCGTGGTGGCCGGCCACGAGCACCTGGTCGCCGCGGCCGACGAGGTCACCCTGGCCGACCTCGTCGACGAACAGCTGGTGCTCCCCCACCGCTCCGGGTGGTGCCCCGACGTACCGCAGCTCGACTGGCCCTCGATGACCGAGCGAGAGGCGGTCGAGACGGTCGCGGCGGGCACCGGCATCGCGATCCTGCCGATGTCGGTGGCCCGGCTCCACCACCGCAAGGACGTCGTCAGTCGACCCGTCGTCGACCTCGCCCCCACCAGCGTCGCCCTGGCGTGGCTGGTGGCGAAGGACGACGAGCGCGCCCAGCGCTTCGTGGGGGTGGTTCGCGGACGGTCCGCGCGGAGCTCGCGCTGACCGGCCCTACAGTGCGAGCGTGGCCCTCCTCTCGCCCGGCACCCCCGCCGACCTGGCAACCTCGACCGCCGCGGCCTTCCGCCACGCGTACGGCGCCGAGCCCGCGGCCGTCGGTCGTGCGCCCGGCCGGGTGAACCTGATCGGCGAGCACACCGACTACAACGCGGGCACCTGCCTGCCCGTGGCGCTCGCCCACGCGACGTACGCCGCAGTGTCGCCGCGCTCGGACAACCTGGTCCGGGTGCGCAGCGCGCAGGCCGACGACGAGTGGCAGGGCGAGGGCATCGGCCCCGGTGAGGTCACGGGGTGGGCGAGCTACGCGGCGGGGGTCGCGTGGGCGCTGCGCGAGGCGGGCGTCGAGGTGCCCGGGCTCGACGTGTGCGTCGACAGCACCGTCCCGCTCGGCGCCGGGCTCTCCTCCTCGGCCGCCCTCGAGTGCTCGGTCGCGGTGGCCATCGCCCACCTGGCCGGCCTCGACGACAGCGAGACGCAGCGGCGCGCCCTCGTCGAAGCCTGCATGCGCGCCGAGACCGAGGTGGCCGGCGCGCCCACCGGGGGCATGGACCAGACCGTGGCGATGTTCGCGCAGCCCGCCGCCGCGCTGCTGATCGACTTCCTCGACCACACGACCCGAGCGGTGCCCCTCTCCCTGGGCGACGCCGGACTTGCCGTCCTGGTCGTGGACACGCGGGTATCCCACGCCCTGGTCGACGGCGGGTACGCAAGCCGGCGGACCGACTGCGAGACCGCCTGCCGCGAGCTCGGCGTCCCGTCCCTCCGGGAGGCCACGCTCGACCGGGTCGAGTCGCTGGCCGACTCGCGCATCCGGCGGCGCGCACGCCACGTCGTCACCGAGATCGGGCGGGTGGCCGGCACCGTCGCCGCGATCGAGCGGGCCGACTGGCGGACCGTCGGCCAGCTCTTCGTCGCCTCGCACACCTCGATGCGCGACGACTTCGAGATCTCCTGCCCCGAGCTCGACGCCGCCGTCGAGGCCGCCCTCGGAGCCGGCGCGGTCGGAGCCCGGATGACCGGCGGCGGCTTCGGTGGCTCGGCCGTGGCCCTGGTCCCGGAGGACGTGCTCGACACGGCCATGTCGACCGTGGACACCGCCTTCGACACCCGCGGCTTCCGCCGCCCCACCTTCCTCCGCGCCGAACCCTCCGCCGCCGCCAACCTCTGCTAGCCCGAGAGGCGGGCCGGGATCGTCAGTCCCGAGGAGCGGAGCTCGAGCTCGGCGAGGGCGCGGACGATGTCGGGGTCGCGGTCGCGCCACGCGCCGGCAGGGTCGTCACTGACCCGAGCGAGCACGTGCATGGGCTGCCGGGTCAGGGCCCGCAGGGCGAACAGGTCGAGGTCGTCGGCCGTGTCGATGAAGCGGGCGCCGGCCGTCGCGCGCCGGGCGAACCTCCACCGGATCGGCAGGTGGATGGCCCCAGCGATGAGGATCGGGATGGCGGCGATGGAGACCCCGAGCCAGAGGGCGAGCCGCTCGACGGCGGCGACCTGGTTGCGGCCGGCCTCGGCCAGCGAGTCGGACGCGCCGGACGCCTGGTCGAAGGGCGTCGCCACGTCGTCGCCGATGATGGGCACGCCCCTCAGGTAGTCGCCCGCGTCCGTCAGCCCTCCCGACAGGCTGGTCGCCGCCTCCGCCGTCTCCCGTCCCGGCGCGGCCAGGGCCATCGTGGTGTCGTGGACCTGGTTCCCGACCCAGACCCACAGCACCAGCCAGAGCACGAACAACAGGTCCGCGACGATCTGGGCGGTACGGCGGCCAGGAGTGTCGGCGTAGAGCTTCATGGCCCTATCGGAGCAGGGATGGACGAGTAGCGGTACTCAGCGCCGGTCGGGTACTCACGCGGACGCCGCCGCGGCCCGGTGCGAGCAGGCTTCTCGCATGCCTACGACCCAGAACGCGAACCCCAAGAACTCCAGTGCCTTCTACATGCAGGCGATCATCGCCTTCGGCGTTGCTCTCTTCGCCGTCCTGGTGGCCGTCTACTACCTGCCGGCCGACCCGTGGATCAAGGCGTTCTTCGCCCTCTCGATCTGCTACCTCGTCACCTCGTCGTTCACGCTGGCCAAGGTGATCCGGGACCGCCAGGAGGACGAGATGGTCTTCAGCCGCCTCGACCAGGCCCGCCTCGAGAAGGCCCTCGCCACCCACGACCCCTACAAGGGCGTCGCCTCGTAGCAGGCCCTGACACACTCCTGCGTGTGCAGCACCTGCCCGATCCCGCACTCCTGGTCCTCATCGGACCCGCGGGGTCGGGCAAGTCGCACTTCGCCCGGGCCCACTACCGCGGACCGGAGATCGTGTCGTCCGACGACCTCCGCGGCGTCGTCGGCAGCGGAGCCCACGACCTCGCCGCCACCGACGAGGCGTTCGAGATCCTCGAGCGGGTGGTCGCGGCGCGGCTCTCCCGCGGGCTGACCACCGTCGTCGACACCCTCGGCCTCGACCGGGGGCGGCGCCGAGCCTGGCTCGAGGCGGCGCGATCCGCCGGGCTGCCGGCCGTCGCCGTGGTGATCGACACCCCGCTCGAGGAGACGCGGCGCCGCAACGCCGACCGCGCGTACGTCGTCCCGGCCACCGCGCTGGCCACGCAGCTCAAGCGCTTCGGCGAGGTCCGGGCCGAGCTGGACGCCGAGGGCTGGGACCTCGTCCACGTCGTGCGACCCGGTTCCCCTGTCGGCGCCGAGGAGACACCGCAAGCCGCGGCCGCACCCACCGTCGACCGCCGCTCCTCGCAGGGGCTCGCCGTGATGCTTCAGCTGTCGCGGTTCCCGTGGGGCGAGGACCCCGGCGCCTGGCTGCGGTCGATGGCGTTGGCCGCCGACGAGGCCGGGTTCGCCGGGCTCGCGGTGATGGACCACCTCATCCAGATCCCGCAGGTCGACCGGGCCTGGGAGCCGATCCCGGAGCCGTGGGTGACCCTCGGGATGCTCGCCGGTCTCGACACCCGGCTCAGGCTGGGCACCCTGGTCACCCCGGTCACCTTCCGCCCGCCCGGCATCACCGCGAAGGCCGCGGCCACGCTCGACGCCCTCACCGGCGGTCGCGCCTTCGTCGGCGTCGGCGCCGGGTGGTGGGACCGCGAGCACGCGGCGTACGGCCTCCCGTTCCCGCCCGCCCGCGAGCGGCTCGACTTCCTCGAAGCCGGCATCGAGACGATGCGGGCGCTGTGGGCGGCGGGCACCAAGGCCTACGACGGCGAGCGCGTCAGGCTGCCGGAGACGACCTCGTACCCGCGCCCGGCCGGCCGGATCCCGGTCATCGTCGGCGGCAGCGGCGAGCGGCGGACGCTCGCCATCGCCGCGCGGCTCGGCGACGGCTGCAACCTCCCGTCCGACGTCGAACGCCTCGACCGCAAGCTCGCGGTGCTGCGCCGGCACCTCGACGAGATCGGTCGGGCGTACGACGACCTCGAGGTCACCGTCCTCGACCTGCCCGTGGTGGGCCGCGACCGCGACGACGTCTGGGCGCGGGTCGAGCGGCACCGCGGCCGCACGCCCGCGGCGACGTACGCCGCCAAGAAGCACGCAGGCACAGTGGCGCAGCAGCGCGACCGGTACGGCGCCCTCGCCGATCGCGGGGTCGGCACGGTGTTCGTGTCGACGCCGGACCTCGACGGCCCCGACGACGTGCTGGCGCTCGCCGGCCTGAACGCGTGAGCTACTTGAGCTCGGCGCTCGTCAGGCCGAGGACCCGGCGCGCCACGATCAGCTGCTGGATCTGCTGGGTGCCCTCGAAGATGTCGAGGATCTTGGAGTCGCGGGCCCACTTCTCGAGCAGCTCGCCCTCGCCGTACCCGACGCTCCCGCACAGCTCGACGCACGACAGCGTGATGTCGGAGCCGACCCGGCCGGCCTTCGCCTTGGCCATGGAGGCCTCGAGCGAGTTGGGCTTGCCGTTGTCGGCCAACCACGCAGCCTGCAGCATCAGCAGGCGGGCGCTCTCCCAGTCTGCCTCCATCCGTAGGTACGTGGCCGCGGCGGCCGACTGGACGTGCGCGGGCCGCTCGTAGTCGATCGTCACGCCGGCCTGCTCCAGCAGGTCGCGCGCCAGGTCGAGCGACGCGCGCGCGCAGCCGATCGCCATCGCGGCGACCAGCGGCCGGGTGTTGTCGAAGGTCGCCATCGCACCCGCGAACCCACCGCTGCTGGTGTCGATCTCGGGCGAGCCGAGCAGGTTCTCCATCGGCACGCGACAGTCCACGAAGCGGATCGCGGCGGTGTCGGACGAGCGGATGCCGAGCTTGTGCTCGAGCCGTTCGACCTCCATGCCGGGCGTGCCCTTCAGGACCACGAAGGACTTGATGGCCGCGCGGCCCAGCGACCGGTCGAGGGTCGCCCACACCACGACCGCGTCGCAGCGCTCGCCCGACGTGACGTAGATCTTCTCGCCGTTGATGACGTACTCGTCGCCGTCGAGGCGCGCGGTCGTCCGGATGTTGGCCGAGTCGGACCCGGTTCCGGGCTCGGTGATCGCCATGCTGGCCCAGACCCCGGCGAACCTCTCCTGCTGCTCGGCGTCGGCCACCGAGGCGATGGCGGAGTTGCCGAGCCCCTGGCGCGGCAGTGACAGCAGCAGGCCCACGTCGCCCCAGCACATCTCGGCGATGGACATCACCGACGCCAGGTTGGTCCCGTTCCTGACCCCCGGGTGCTCCTCGTCGTCCCGCTTGACGCCCGCGGCACCCGCGCCGCTGCTCGCCCCGGACTCCGCGACCCCGTCGATCATCGCGGCGAGCAGGTCGAGCTCCTTCGGGTACGCGTGCTCCGCGGCGTCGTACTTGCGGCTGATCGGCCGCAGCATGTTCATCGCGACCTGGTGGGCCTGGTCGCGCAGCTGCACGAGCTTCTTCGGGTCGTCCAGGTTGATGGTCATACGAGGACACCGCCTTCCATCACGCCGATCGCTCTGAGGTCGCGGTACCACCGCTCCACCGGGTGCTCCTTCACGAAGCCGTGGCCACCGAGCAGCTGCACCCCGTCGAGGCCGATCTTCATGCCCTTGCTCGCGCAGAGGTGGCGCGCCAGCCCGATCTCCCGGGAGGCGTCCTTGCCGGCGGCGACCCGCGCCGCGGCCTTGTACGTGAGCAGCCGCATGGCCTGCAGCTCGATCGCCATGTCGGCGACCATGAACGCCACCGACTGGCGGTGAGCGACTGGCTCGCCGAACGCCTCGCGCTCCTTGACGTACGGCGTCACGTGGTCGAGCACCGCCTGACCCGTGCCGACGGCCAGCGCACACCAGGCGAGGCGTGAGAGCCGCACGCACTCGGCGTACGTCGCGCCGTCGTCGCTCCCGAGCACAGCGTGGGTCGGGACGCGCACGTCCGTCAGCGAGAGTCTGGTCAGGGAAGCCGCCCGCACGCCCATCGCGGGGTCGCCCTCGACGTCGAGGCCGTCGACGCCGGCCTCGACGAGGAAGAGCGCGTTGGCCCCGGTGTCGAGCCGGGCGCCGACGACGAACAGCTCGGCGTCGGCTCCCCGCGGGACGAGTGACTTCACGCCGTCGAGCACATAGCCGTCGGCGGTGGTCGTGGCGGTGGTCGCCGGCTCGAGGGCGTCGAACAGGACGGTCGGCTCGGTGAGCGCGAGGGAGGCGGCGGCGGGTTGATCGCCTGTGAACGCCGGGAGGTAGGTCGCCTGCTGCTCGTCGGTGCCCCACAGCGACAGCGCGGTGGCGACCGAGCCGTTGGCCAGGGTGGCGACGGCGATGCCGAGGTCCCCGCGGGAGAGCGCCTCGGCGACGAGGGTGCCGGTCATCGCGGTGCGCTCGTCGGAGAGTCCCCCGAGCGACTCCGGGACACCCAGGATGGGCAGCCCGATCTCGTTGCCGGCCGCGAGGACCTCAGGGGGCGTGGCGCAGGCCGTGTCGGCGTCGGCGGCCGCGGGTCGCAGGACCTCGGTGGCCAGCTCGGTGACGACGTCGACGAGCAGCTGCTGGTCCTCGGTCGGGGTCAGGTCGAAGACTCCCCTGGCCGATGCTGCGCCCGGGCGGGTGCCGGGCCGGCCCCGCTTGCCCGCGCCGGCGAAGGCACGGCCGGCGGTGGTCGCCGTACGGAAGCCCCCGCGGGTCACCGTGAACACGGCGCGCTCGGCGTGCTTGCGGATGCCGAGGCGGTCCAGGAGCTCGCTCTGGGCCAGCTTGTTCATGGCGGCGACCGCGTAGCCGAGCGGGTCGCGGCCGTCACGGGAGGAGACCCCGAACGTGGTCGAGGGCCTGCTGGGGGCGGACATGGGGGAACTGTAACTCTGAGTTACAGTTCACGGCGGGGTCGGTACGCGTGTCACCGCTCACACGCGCTGGGGGGCCGTGTGGGCGACCGCGTGCCGACCCTTCACTAGGGTCTCGTGCATGAGCTCCGACGTTGTGCAGGCGCCGCACGGGCCGCTGCCCGAGGGCGGTACGGTCCGGCCGATGACGCGCTGGGGCACTCCGGTGATGCACCGACCGCAGGCCGACGTGACGGCGTACGACGACGACCTGCGCACCCTGGTCGCCGACATGGTGGCGACGATGTACGCCGCCGACGGCGTCGGCCTGGCGGCGTGCCAGGTCGGGGTGGACCTGCGGGTCTTCGTCTTCGACTGCCCCGACGACTCCGGGGACCACACCGTCGGCGTGGTGTGCAACCCGGTGGTCACCCTGCCCGAGGGCAAGGACCGCAACCTCGAGGAGCGCGAGGAGGGCTGCCTGTCGTTCCCCGGCGCGTTCATCGACTGCGCCCGGCCGGACTTCGCGCGGGTGACCGGCTTCGGGGTGGACGGCTCGCCGGTGACGTTCGAGGGCGACGGTCTCCTCGCGCGCTGTCTCCAGCACGAGACCGACCACACCCTCGGCATCGTCTTCGCGGACCGGTTGCCGACGAAGGCCCAGAAGAAGCTGCGCAAGATCCAGGCCAAGGTCGCCGACGAGTTCCCGCCCGGATGGCCGGCATGAGGGTGCGCATCGTCCACGTCTCCCAGCCCACCCACGCCGCGCTCGCGGCCGGCGACCTCGCAGGGGCCAACCGGCTGTCCCCGGTGCCGCTGACGCCGGTCTTCGTCACGGACTCGTTCCGGTCGACGTTCGCCCGTCGGGCGACGCAGCTGCTCGACCAGCCCGCGGACGAGCCCTGGGTGACCGGCATCATCTGGGACGAGGACCTGGGGACGGCGGTGGGGGCGGCCGGCTTCCACGGCTCGCCGGACGCCGACGGCATGGTCGAGGTGGGCTACTCCGTCGACCCGGACTTCCGGCGGCGCGGGTACGCGCGAGCCGCGATGCAGGTGCTGCTCGACCGTGCCGTCGCACATCCCGACGTCCGGGTCCTGCGCGCCTCCATCTCCCCCGACAACGAGCCGTCCCTCAACCTCGTGGCGTCCTTCGGCCTCGAACGCAACGGCGAGCAGTGGGACGAGGAGGACGGCCTGGAGTGGATCTTCGAGATCGCGACCCCGACGCCGACCTCGGGATAGTCCCTGACGATCTCCTTGTCTGAGGGGCCCGGGGACCAGTCATTCGTCGGGGACTACCCCCGCCGGGCGGTGACGTAGCAGGCGACGGCGGTGGCGGCAGCGACATTCAACGAGTCGATGCCCTCACGCATCGGGATGGTCGCGCGCCGGTCGGCCGACTGCTCCCATCGCGGAGAGAGTCCGTGGCCTTCCGAGCCGAGCACCAGGGCGACCTTCTCCAGCCCGGCAACG
>JAICRP010000201.1 GCA_025966445.1 Nocardioides sp. | reverse complement strand
CGGCTTGGTGACCACCCGCACCGGGACGCCGTCGGAGGAGTCCAGGGCTCGCACGATCTCGGCGGCGTTGGCGGCCACCTGGTCGAGGACCTCGGGGCCGTAGAGGTGCTGGCTCCCGGTGAGGAACCAGACCTCGCGGGACTCGTAGGTCGCACTCACTGCTGGGCCCCCTGGCCGTAGACGTTCTGGTACCGGTCGTAGAGCGCGTCGACGTCGGCCGGCTCGATGGCGACCGGCTCGCCGAGCTGGCGGCTGAGGTGGACGGTGCGGGCGACGTCCTCGACCATCACGGCGGCCTTGACCGCCGAGCGGGCGTCCTTGCCGACGGTGAACGGCCCGTGGTTGCGCATCAGGACGGCCTTGCTGCGGCTCTCGCGCAGGGTCTCGACGATGCCGCGGCCGATCGAGTCGTCGCCGATCAGCGCGAACGGGCCGACGGGGACCTCGCCGCCGAACTCGTCGGCGATCATCGTCAGCACGCACGGGATGGCCTCGCCGCGAGCCGCCCAGGCCGTGGCGTACGTCGAGTGCGTGTGCACCACACCGCCGACCTCCGGCATGTGCCGGTAGACGTACGCGTGTGCCGCGGTGTCACTGCTCGGCCGGCGGTCGCCCTCCACCAGGTTGCCGTCGAGGTCGCAGACCACCATCGCGTCGGCGGACAGCTCGTCGTAGGAGACGCCGCTCGGCTTGATCACGAGCAGGTCCTCGCCGGGCACGCGTGCCGAGACGTTGCCTGCCGTCCACACCACGAGGTTGTTGCGGGTCAGCTCGGAGTGCAGCGCGGCCACCTGCGCGCGCAGGTCGGCGATCGTGTTGTGCATCGTCCTCGTCATGACGCCACCGCCCGGCGGCGGATCGCCTTGAGGCGCAGCATCACGTCGTTGCCACCGCGACCGAAGTGGTCGTGGAGCGCGCGGTACTCGGCGTACAGCTCGTCGTACGCCGCCACGTTGGCCTCGACGGGCTGGTGCACCCCGCGGTTGACCCGGCCCATCGCGCGGGCGGCGGTGGCCACGTCGGGGTAGGCCCCCGCGGCGACCGCCGCATGGATGGCCGAGCCGAGGGCCGGGCCCTGCTGCGAGTCGATGGTCGACAGCGGGAGGTTCAGCACGTCGGCGTAGATCTGCATCAGCAGCGCGTTCTTGAGCAGGCCGCCCGCGACCACGAGCTCGGTCACCGGGACCCCGGCCTCCTGGAAGGTCTCGACGATCATCCGGGTGCCGTACGCCGTGGACTCGAGGAGGGCGCGGTACTGGTCCTCGGGTCGGGTCGCCAGGGTCTGCCCGACCATCAGCCCGGAGAGCTCGTGGTTGACGAGCACGGAACGGTTGCCGCTGTGCCAGTCGAGGGCGACGAGCCCGTGCTCGCCGATGGCCTGCTTCTCGGCCTTCTCGGTGAGCAGCTCGTGCACGGAGATGCCCCGCTCGGCCGACTCGGCGGCGTACCCGTGCGGCACCTGGGTGGTCACGAACCAGTTGAAGATGTCGCCGACACCGGACTGACCGGCCTCGTAGCCCCAGAGCCCCGCGGTGATGCCGCCGTCGACGACCCCGCACATGCCCGGGACCTCGCGCAGGGTGTCGCTGTTCATCACGTGGCAGGTGGAGGTGCCCATGATCGCGACCATCTGGCCGACACCGATCGCGTCGGCCGCGGGTGCGGTGACGTGCGCGTCGACGTTGCCGACCGCGACGGTGATGCCCTCGGGCAGCCCGGTCCACTCGGCCGCCTGCCTGGTCAGCCGTCCGGCGGCCGCGCCGAGCTGGCCGACGGGGGCGTCGAGCTTGTCGAGGACGAAGGTCTCGAAGTCGGGGTTGAGCTCGGCGAGGAAGGCCCGCGTCGGGTAGGTGCCGTCCTGGTAGATGCCCTTGTATCCCGCGGTGCAGGCGTTGCGGAAGTACGCGCCCGACAGCTGCCAGACGATCCAGTCGGCCGCCTCCACGAAGTGCGCCATCTCGGCGTAGATCGCCGGGGCGTCCTCGAGGAGCTCGAGGCCCTTGGCGAACTCCCACTCCGAGGAGATCAGCCCCCCGTACCGGGGCAGCCAGGCCTCGCCCCGCTTGCGAGCGAGCTCGTTGATGCGGTCGGCCTGCGGCTGGGCAGCGTGGTGCTTCCACAGCTTGACGTAGGCGTGCGGGTCAGCGGCGTGCCCGGGCAGCTCGCACAGCGGGGTGCCGTCGGCGGTCGTCGGCACCATCGTGCACGCGGTGAAGTCGGTGGCGATGCCGATGACCCGCGCCGGTTCGACCCCCGCGTCCCGCAGGGCGGCGGGGACGGCGGTCTTGAGCACCTCGACGTAGTCGGCGGGGACCTGGAGGGCCCAGTCGGGGCCGAGGCGGACGTCGCGTCCGGCGAGCTCGACGGGCAGCGACCGGTCGAGCACGGCGTGGGGGTACTCGCAGACGGCCGAGCCCAGCTCCTCACCGTCGCTGACCCGGACGACGACCGCGCGCCCCGAGAGGGTGCCGTAGTCCACGCCGACCGTGACGGGGTCGGCGACGCCGTCGGGCACGACGGCGCGTGGCTGCGGGCGGTCCGTCACGGTGCATCCTCCGTGGCTCGGGGGCCGTGAACGCCGTCACTTTTGTGAGCGCTCACATCCTTCGGGACGTATTGTTAGCGCTCACATGGTCGCGCGTCAAGCAGGTGAACGGGGCGTTTCCGAACGGAAACGGTGCCCGCGTCAGGGCGACGGCGGCGGAGGCGCCGTGGACGCCCGCACGATCAACGTGGTCGGCACCAGGTCGACCGAGGCGTTCTCCTCGCCCGCGAGCACCCGCTCGACGAGCACCATCGCGCGCCGGCCGAGCTCCCAGAAGTCCTGCCGCACGGTGGTGAGCGCGGGGGCGAAGAACTCGGACTCGGGCAGGTCGTCGAACCCCACGATGCTGACGTCCTCGGGTACCCGACGCCCCTGCTCCCGCAGCGCCGCGCACAGCCCGAGCGCCATCTGGTCGTTCGCGGCGAAGACGGCCGTGACGTCCTTCTCGCGGGCCAGGGCGATGCCCGCTCGGTAGCCGCTCCAGGCGGACCAGTCGCCGCCCCACCGCAGCGGCGGGGCGTGCAGACCCGCCGCCTGGAGCTCGGCGCGCCAGCCCTCGATCCGGGCCATCGCCTCGTTCCAGCCGGGCGGACCCGCCAGGTGCACGACGGACGTGTGGCCGAGGTCGAGGAGGTGACGGGTCGCCAGCCGCGCGCCCTGCACGTTGTCGACGCCCGCTGTCAGCGGCGTCCTCGACAGGTCGCCCTCGAGCAGCACGGTCGGGACGTCGAGGGCGACGTCCTGGGCGATCCGCAGCACGGTCTCGTGGGGGACGATCACGATGATCGCCTCGGGCTTGTTCTCCATCAGCTGGTCGAAGGCCGACTGCACCGCCTCGGGCGTCGTCTCCGCGATGGAGACGAACGAGAGGCGGTAGTCGGTGCTCCGCGCGGCCTTCTCGAGGCCCAGCACGACCTGCGACGGCCCGAACTGGCTGCTCCCCCAGGTGACGACGCCGACCGTGCGCGAGCGGCTCGACGCCAGCAGCCGGGCCGCGATGTTGCGCCGGTAGCCGAGCTCCCGGATCGCCTCGTTGACACGCTGTGCCGTAGCGGGCCGGACCCGGCTGTCGCCGTTGACCACACGTGACACGGTCTGGTGGGAGACCCGGGCCAGCGCGGCCACGTCGGCCATGGTGGCCGGTCGCCGCGGCTGGTTCATGGGCGGATCGTAGCGGCGTCCCCTCAGCCGATGCGGCTGCCGACGGCGATCCCGATCAGGTGGGTGATGGTCATCGCGAGCAGCCCGCCGACGACGTTGCGCAGCACGGCACGACCTGGGGGCGCCTGGCCGAGGCGGGCGCTGGTGAACCCGGTCAGGGCCAGGGCCACCAGCACCGACACGACGGTCACGACGAGCCTGATGTCGGCCCCGGTCATGCTGATCGTGAGCAGGGGCAGCAGCGCACCGACCGTGAAGGCGAGCATCGAGGCCCAGGCGGCGTGCCACGGGTTGGTGAGGTCGTCGGGGTCGATGCCGAGCTCGACCTCGGCATGCGCGGCAAGGGCGTCTCGGGCCGTGAGCTCGGTCGCCACCTGCAGCGCGAGCTCGGGGTTCAGCCCCTTCTCCTCGTAGAAGAAGGCCAGCTCGGCGAGCTCCTCCTCGGGCTCGTCGCGGAGCTCGCGGCGCTCCTTGGCGAGCAGCGCCCGCTCGGTGTCGCGCTGGGTGGAGACCGAGACGTACTCACCGGTCGCCATGCTCAGCGCACCCGCGAAGAGCCCGGCCACGCCCGCGACGAGGATGGCCTGACGGTCGTCGGTCGCCCCCGCCACCCCGACGACGATGCCGGCGGTCGAGACGATGCCGTCGTTCGCTCCGAGCACGCCGGCACGCAACCAGTTGAGGCGGCTCGCGATGCTGCCCTCGTGGGGCTCGTCGGGGTGCTGCGCCGGAGGCGGGGTGGCCTCTGCCGACGGGGTCGCCATGCCCCGATCTTCCAAGCCCGCTTGGGGATTCGCAACGAAGGCGAGGCTGGGCTAAGTGGACGGCTACAGACCGAGGTCGCGGCCGATCAGCATCTTCATGATCTCGTTGGAGCCGGCCCAGATCTTGGTGACGCGGGCGTCGCGCCAGGCGCGGGCGACGCGGTACTCGTTCATGAAGCCGTAGCCGCCGTGGATCTGCACGCAGTGGTCGAGGACGTCGTTCTGCACCTGCGCCGTCCACCACTTCGCCTTGGCAGCGTCGACGGCGGTCAGGTCGCCCTCGCGGTGCGCGAGCACGCACTGGTCGACGTACGCCTGGGTCACCTCGACGCGCGTCACCAGGTCGGCGAGCAGGAACTGGTTGTGCTGGAACGTGCCGATCGGCTTGCCGAACGCGTGGCGGTCCTTGGCGTACTGGATCGTCTCGGTGAGGATCTGCGCCGCGTGCGCCAGGTTGGTGATGGCCGAGCCGAGCCTCTCCTGCGGGAGGAACGTCATCATGTGGATGAAGCCCTCGTCGACCTCGCCGATGACGTTCTCGTGCGGGACGCGGACGTCGGTGAACGACAGCTCGGCGGTGTCGGACTCATCCTGTCCGACCTTGTCGAGCTTGCGCCCGCGGGCGAAACCCTCGCGGTCGCTCTCGACGCCGAACAGCGTGATGCCGCGGGCCTTCCTCTCCGGGGCGGTGCGCGCGGCGACCACGACGAGGTCGGCGGAGTAGCCGTTGGTGATGAACGTCTTCGACCCGTTGACCACCCACTCGTCGCCGTCCCTGACCGCCGTGGTCTTCAACGCGGCCAGGTCGGAGCCGCCACTCGGCTCGGTCATGCCGATCGCCGTCAGCAGCTCGCCGGAGCAGAACCGCGGCAGCCAGCGTTCCTTCTGCTCGTCGGTGGTGAGGTGCACGAGGTACGGCGCGACGATGTCGCCGTGAATGCCCAGGCAGGAGGGCAGCGTCATGTTGACCTTGGCCAGCTCCTCGGTCAGCACCGCGTTGAACCGGTAGTCGCCGGCCTCCGACCCGCCGTACTGCTCGGGAACCTCGAGCCCGAGGAGTCCCTGCTTGCCGGCCTCGATCCAGAACTCGCGCGGCAACGCGTGCGCCTCGGCGTGCTCCGCGAGGTGCGGGACGACCTGGCGGTCGAGGAACTCCTTGACGGACTCGCGAAAGGCCTCGTGGTCCTCGTCGTAGATCGTGCGCTTCACGGATCCGAGGTTACCCGCGGGTCACTTCGACGTGCCGACCATCACCCGACGATCGCCCGTCAGGATGGGGTCGGCCGTGGCACGCTGTGCCACGATCGATGCTTTGGATCGATCCAAGAAGGAGTCCCGTGGAGACCTGGCCCGGAAGCGCGTACCCGCTCGGGGCGACGTTCGATGGCAGTGGCACCAACTTCGCCATCTTCAGCGAGCACGCCGAGCGCGTGGAGCTGTGCCTGTTCGACGGCGCCGGCGGGCCCGACGCCGCCGAGACGCGCGTCGAGCTGACCGAGGTCGACGGGTTCGTCTGGCACTGCTACCTGCCGACGGTGCAGCCAGGCCAGCGCTACGGCTACCGCGTGCACGGCCCGTACGACCCGGAGCAGGGCCTGCGGTTCAACCCGGCGAAGCTGCTGCTGGACCCGTTCGCCCGAGCCGTCTCAGGCCGGATGACTCCCGACCCGGCTGTCTTCGGGCACCAGTTCGACGCCCCGGACCAGCGCAACGACGACGACTCGGCGGCGCACATGCTGCACGGCGTCGTCATCAACCCGTACTTCGACTGGGAGGGCGACCGCCGCCTCCACATCCCCTCCACCGAGAGCCTCATCTACGAGGCCCACGTGAAGGG
>JAICRP010000119.1 GCA_025966445.1 Nocardioides sp. | reverse complement strand
GTCCACCCCGGACCGGGGCGCTTCGACGTTGCGCGACGCCGGAGGTTGGGGTGCGAGGAGCGCCAGCGACGAGCCTCGAAACGCGGTGAGGAAAGACAGTGCGGGCGAGTGGGCGTCGTACGGCGCCGGGCCCTGCGTCCGTGCGGGGGTTTCGTGGCTCGTCCGTGACCCGCCTTCGCACCTCGACCTCCGACGGGTGGTCGCCGTGGCACCGGAGGTTGAGGCGCGAGGAGCGCCAGCGACGAGCCTCGAAACCCGAGGCCGTCAGCTGAAGTCGAGGTCGCCCGTCCGCGTGCGCTTGAGCTCGAAGAAGGAGGGGTACGCCGAGAGCGTGACGCAGGCGTCCCAGATCCGGCCGGCCTCCTCGCCGCGCGGGATCGCCGTCAGCACCGGGCCGAAGAACGCCGAGCCGCCGAAGGCGATGGTCGGGGTGCCGACGTCGTCGCCGACCTGGTCCATCCCCTTGTGGTGGGACTTCTTGATCGCGTCGTCGTAGGAGTCGTCGCTCCAGGCCTTCACGAGGTCGGTCGGCAGCCCGGCCGCCCCCAGCGCGGACTCGGCCATCTCCGGGGTGATGCCGGACTTCTCGTGGTGGATCCGCTCGCCCATCGCGGTGTAGAGCGGGAGCAGCGCCTGGTCACCGACGTGCTCCTCCGCGGCCATGAGCACGCGGACCGGACCCCAGCCCGGGGCGAGCCTGTCGCGGTACTCGTCGGAGACCTCCTTGCGCTGGTTGAGGTAGGTCAGGCTCATCACGTGCCACTGCACGTCGATGTCCCGCACCCGCTCGACCTCGAGGATCCACCGCGACGTGATCCAGGCGAAGGGACACATGGGGTCGAACCAGAAATCGGCCGCCTGACGGGCCCCCTCACGCTCCACGAGTGCTGAATCGTTACCAACTGCGGGCTTGTCCGAGACGGAGGTCATGAGTGGGTAACGGCCCTGCCACCAATGCTGTTCCGCCGTGTCCCGAATGGCAGGATGCCCAGCATGCCTGGAACCAACCTGACCCGCGACGAGGCGCAGACCCGCGCCGGACTCCTGTCGGTCGAGTCGTATTCAGTCGATCTCGACCTCACCGTCTCCGACAAGGTGTTCGAGAGCACGACCGTGCTCCGTTTCACCTGCTCCGAGCCCGGCGCCAGCACGTTCGCCGACCTCGTCGGGGCCACGGTCCACGAGGTCGTGCTCAACGGCGAGAGGCTGGACGCGTTCGACGTGTACCGCGACAGCCGGATCCGCCTCGACAACCTCCAGGCTGACAACGAGCTGCGCGTGTTCTGCGAGCTGCCCTACAGCCACACCGGCGAGGGACTGCACCGCTTCGTCGACCCGGCCGACGGCAAGGTCTACCTCTACAGCCAGTTCGAGGTCCCGGACGCGCGCCGCGTGTTCACGACGTTCGAGCAGCCCGACCTCAAGTCGACGTTCACCTTCACGGTGACCGCGCCCTCGCACTGGGTGGTCGTCTCCAACGCCCCGACCCCGGCACCCGAGGAGGTCACCGACTCGACGTCGGTCTGGCGGTTCCCGACCACCAAGCGGATGTCGACGTACATCACGGCTCTCATCGCCGGCGAGTACCACGGCGTGCACGACACCTACGAGGGCAAGAACGGCACCATCCCGCTCGGCCACTACTGCCGCCAGAGCCTGGTCGACCACCTCGACCGCGACGAGGTCGTGAAGATCACCAAGGAGGGCTTCGAGTTCTTCGAGGAGGTCTTCGACTTCCCGTACCCGTTCGAGAAGTACGACCAGCTCTACGTGCCGGAGTACAACATGGGCGCGATGGAGAACGCCGGTGCCGTCACGCTGCGCGACGAGTACCTCCCCCGCAGCCGCCAGGACGGCTCGTTCTACGAGTTCCGCGCCTCGGTGATCCTGCACGAGATGGCCCACATGTGGTTCGGCGACCTGGTCACCATGAAGTGGTGGGACGACCTCTGGCTCAACGAGTCGTTCGCGGAGTGGGCGTGCTACCACGCGGCCGTCCAGAACACCGAGTTCACCGAGTCCTGGACCGGCTTCACCAACGCCCGCAAGAACTGGGCGCTGCGCCAGGACCAGCTCCCCTCGACCCACCCGATCGCCGCCGACAACCACGACCTCCAGGCCGTGGAGGTCAACTTCGACGGGATCACCTACGCCAAGGGCGCCTCGGTGCTCAAGCAGCTCGTCGCGTGGGTGGGTCTCGACGCCTTCATCGCCGGCCTGCGCCAGTACTTCAAGGACCACGCCTACGCGAACTCCGAGTTCACCGACCTGCTGACAGCGCTCGAGAAGGCCTCGGGCCGCGAGCTCGACTCGTGGGCCAAGGAGTGGCTGCAGACCTCGGGCGTGAACACGCTCAGCCCGGAGTTCGAGCTCGACGCCGACGGCGCGTACTCGTCCTTCCGTGTTCTCCAGACGGCGGCGGCCGACCACCCGACGCTGCGTCGCCACCGCATCGGCGTCGGCCTCTACGACCTCGCCGACGGCCACCTGGTGCGTCGCAGCCACGTCGAGGTCGACATCGAGGGCGAGCTGACCTCGCTCGAGGAGCTCGTCGGCCAGCGGCAGCCCGACCTGCTGCTGCTCAACGACGGCGACCTGACCTACGCCAAGATCCGCCTCGACGAGCGCTCGCTGGCCACCGTCGTGAACGGCCTGTCGCGGCTGGACGACTCGCTCGCCCGGGCCCTGTGCTGGGGCGCCGCATGGGACATGACCCGCGACGCCGAGATGACCGCGACGGACTTCGTCGCGCTCGTGCTGGCCAACATCGGCGCGGAGACCGACGCGTTCGGCGCCTCCCGGATCCCCGTGTACGCCGCCCAGGCGGCTTACCAGTTCGCCGCTCCGGCGAACCGGGCGGCGCTGCTGGACCGCTGGGAGTCGGGTGTCCGCGACCTGCTGATGTCGGCGGAGGCCGGCAGCGACCACCAGCTGACCTTCGCCCGCAGCTACGCCGGTTCGGCTCACTCGGACTCGGCCCTCGACGACCTCCAGGGGTTGCTCGACGGCAGCCTGGTGATCGAGGGCCTCGCGATCGACACCGACCTGCGCTGGGCGCTGGTGGTCAGCCTCGCGAAGTCCGGACGCTTCGGCGCCGACGAGATCGCTGCGGAGCTCCAGCGGGACAACACGATCTCCGGCCAGGAGAACGCCGCCTCGGCGCTGACCTCTCGCCCGTCCGCGGCGGCCAAGGCGGAGGCCTGGGACCAGGCGACGGTCCAGGAGAACGTGCCGAACGAGACGCACCGCTCGATCTGCCTGTCGTTCATGCGCTTCGGGCAGGAGGAGATCCTCGCGCCGTACGTCGACAAGTACCTCGAGGCCGCCGACGACATCTGGGACCGCCTCGGCACCCAGAAGGCGTCCACGGCGCTGGAGTACATCTTCCCGAAGCCCATGGCCAGCCCCGAGCTGCTCGACAAGCTCGACACGTGGCTGGACACGTCCGCGGCGCACCCCGGCGCCAAGCGCTACGTGCGCGAGGGCCGCGACGACGTCGCCCGCGCGCTGCGTGCGCAGGCCAAGGACGCCCGGGGCTGACGCGCTCGCGGTCTCGCTACTCGGCGTGCAGTGTCTGCGGAGCTCGCGCGTGAGCGGCGAGCATCGTCACGCCGCGCTTGAGGCCGCCGACGCGGTCGCCGGCGGCGAACGCCGTCTGCATCTCGAGGATGGCGAGCTGGACCTCGTGGTCGGTCAGCGTGCGCCTGACCACGCTGCCGGTGACGACCTCGATGACGCGCGCCATCGGGTCGACCATCACCAGGACGCTGTGCGAGGGCGCGACGAGGGCGGCGTGCAGGCCCTCGGCGTACGCGCGCGGCTCGCCGTCGGCGTGACCGACGAACACCGAGAACTCGAAGCGGCTGGTCTCCTCGGCCGCGCGGATCGCTCGGTCGATCTCGAACTTGTCGGCCGCCGAGAAGTCACCAGCTGCCACTGGCCCCACCCGTCTCGTCGCCCGGGCCGCTCTTGCTGGCCTCGAGGGCCTTCTCGGCGTCGCCCCGCCCGCCGAACCACTCGTCGTCGGCGCGGGCTCCGGCCGGCGCGACCGACTCGCCGCGCACGATCGGCGGCACGTAGACCGCCAGGGCCAGGATCAAGATCACCAGCAGCGGGATCCCGATCAGCACGAGCAGCGTGTGCATGAAGTCGACGGTCTCCGGGTCGCTCCACCCCTCGGGGACGTCGGCGCTGGCAGCGCCGGCCGCGGCCAACGGGAGCGCCACTGCGATGGAGATGACCGCCAGGGTCCGCAGGAAGGTCCTGTACAGATGGTGCGTCACGGGGGCGAGCCTATCGGCCCGAGCAGTCTCGACATACTGGGAGCCATGCTCCCTCTGGCCAACCCGTGCCTGTCCGGCGAGTCGACCTGCGAGCGCGTCTACAGCTGGACCGGCAACGAGCAGCTCGCCGAGCTGGCTGACGTCGTGATCGGGAAGCCCGCGTCGCTGCTCGGGATCCTCCTCATCGGGCTGGTCGCTCGCTGGCTGTTGCACCGGGTGGTCGACCGCTTGGTCCGGCGGGCCGAGGACGGCGTACTCCCCGACCGGCTGAGCAAGATGTCGGTGGGGCGTGGCGCGACCGAGGACATCGACAGCGCACGCGGTCGCCGGATGCAGCGGGCGCGCAGCATGGGCGGCCTGCTCAAGAGCGTGATCACCGGCATCGTGGTGGCGATCGTCGTCACGATGATGCTGGCCGAGCTGAACTACGACATCGGACCCATCATCGCCAGCGCCGGGATCGTGGGTGTCGCCCTCGGGTTCGGCGCCCAGAACCTGGTCAAGGACTTCTTCGCCGGCACCTTCATGATCTTCGAGGACCAGCTCGGCGTGGGCGATGTCGTCGACCTGGGCCCCGCCAGCGGGACCGTCGAGGCCGTCAGTCTCCGCGTGACCCGGCTGCGTGACATCAACGGGACGGTCTGGTACGTGCGCAACGGCGAGATCCTCCGCGTGGGCAACCAGAGCCAGAACTGGGCGCGTGCGGTGCTCGACGTCACGGTCCCGTACCGCGAGGACGTCGCGCGGGTGCGATCGGTGCTGAGCGACGTCGCCGACGACCTCTGGCACGACGAGGACTTCGAGGGTGTGATCATCGAGGAGCCGGAGATCTGGGGCGTCGAGGCCGTCACTGCCGACCAGGTCACGATCCGCGTCACCCTCAAGACTGCGCCCATGGAGCAGTGGCGGGTGGCCCGGGAGATGCGCGCCCGGATCAAGGCCCGGTTCGACTCGCAGGGCATCGGGACGCCGGACGCCCAGCCGGTGGTCGTCGCCCAGGGACATGACCAGCCCTTGGACCAGCCCGAGGAGAAGACGTCTCCCTGATCCCGCCGCCGACCGCGCTGGACCGACTTGGGACAATGACCGGGTGACGACGTTCTACGACGAGATCGGTGGCTACCCCACCATCGAGAAGATCGTCGCCACCTTCTACGCCGGCGTGGCCGAGGACCCGATCCTGCGGCCGCTGTACCCCGAGGAGGACCTCGGACCGGCCGAGGAGCGGTTCCGGCTGTTCCTGGTGCAGTACTGGGGAGGGCCGACGACCTACTCGGAGGCCCGCGGGCACCCCAGGCTGCGGATGCGGCACGCGCCCTTCGCCGTCACGCCCGCCGCCGCCGAGCGCTGGCTGGTGCACTTCCGCGAGGGGCTCGACGCGGCGCAGCTCACGCCCGAGCAGGACGCCCGATTCTGGGACTACGTCACCCACGCGGCGCAGTTCATGGTCAACACCTTCGACGAGGTCTAGAGACCGGGAGCAGCGAGCAACCGTTCGCGGACGTCGGGCGGTGGCGCCATTGGGCGGCTCGTCTCGGGGTCGACGAACACCATCGCGACCCGGGCCCGAGCGAGGAGCCGCTCGCCGTCGACGATCTCCGAGGCGATGACCATCGACCGCTCGCCGACGTGGGTCAGCCAGGACCACGCGTCGTACGGCTCGGGGCGGAACAGGATCGGCACCTTGTAGTCGACGTCGGTGCGCGCCGTGACCATCCGGACGGGCATGCCCTCCTCCGTCAGCCCGTTCCAGAGCCGCGCGGTGAGGAGAATCCGCGCCTCCATGAAGTACTCGAAGTACTTGACGTTGTTGACGTGCCCGTAGACGTCGACGTCGGAGAAGCGCACGTGGACCGGGTAGTGGCCGACGTCGTCGCGGCGGGAGTCGCCCCGGAGTCGGAGCGGGTCGGCCCACGGCGGGGACTCCTCGACGTACGTCGCCAAGGCCGACCGCTCTCCGTCGCTGAGCCGGCGCGGGCGCTCGGACTCGAAGATGAACGGCGTGAGCACCGTGGTGGCCCGGAGGTAGACGCGTCGTCCGTCGGGGTGGCCCGGCTCCTCGTGGAAGACCTCGTAGGCCATCGTGAACGACGCCGCACGGATGTCGGTGACCCAGCACTCGATGCTGACCGGTTGGAACCGGTAGGTCAGCGGAGCCCGGTAGTGCACCTCGTGGTGCACCACCACGAGTGCCTCGGCCAGCTGGTCGGTACCTTCACGTGCGGCGTGCACGCGCAGCATGTCGACACGCGCCTCTTGGAGGTAGTCGACGTAGATCACGTTGTTGACGTGCCCCTGCAGGTCCATGTCGGCCCAGCGCATCGGGCACTGGTAGACGTGGCGCACGACTCGACTGTGCCAGAACCGCGCGCCCGCCACCGAGGTGGTCAGTGGCCGAGAGCCAGATGCCCGTAGTACGCGCGGATCGACTCGTGCCGCGAGGTACGCGCCCGGCGGTGGAACGCGAGCCGGTTGCCGAGGCCGGCAGCCATGAGGACGAGTGCTGCCAGCGAGGCTGCGGAGACGAGGACGAGCAGGGTGACGACGAAACCGGTGCTGATGATGGTCATGTCCGGACCTTCCTTCTACATGTGTAGATCCTACTAATGTAGAAGATAGGTCGACGACAGCCCATTCCCCCAACCGGGGAGTGGTGACGTGGATCACCGAGGGCGGCCGACGCGGCGCGGCGGCAGGGTGCTGAGGCGCCCGCGCGAGCTCCGGGAGCGACCCTCGGTCGTCCGCCCTCGTGGCTCAGGCCTCGGCTGCCCGGAGACGTGCGCACAGCACCTTGAGCAGCACCTTGGCGACCTCGGTCTCCTCCTCGAGGATCGGGTGGAAGGACCACGAGGGGATGGAGATCGTGGTCATCTCCGTCTCCGCGTGCACCGTCGCCGATCGCGGCTGCCCGTCGATCATGGAGATCTCGCCGAAGTAGCTGCCCGGTCCCATGTCGGGACGGGCCTTGCCACCGACGTGGACCGAGGCGGTCCCCTCCTTGATCAGGTGGAAGCCCGCGGCACCTCCGCCCTGCTCGGTGATGTCCTTGCCCTGCTGGTGGTGCACGATGCGCGCCTGTGCGGCGAGCGAGGTCAGAGCCTTCTTGCCCAACCCGGCGAACAGGTCCGTGGCGCCCAACGCCTCGACGATCTCTGGATCTGCCGCCATGGCCGGCCCCCAAGTCTTGTCGTGCTGCTTTCGGTTCGCGCGCCAACGTATCGCCCGTCCCGAGAGCGAGCAACGGCGATAGGGTCCGAGGGATGCCCGATCTCTCCCCGCGCAGGGAACAGCTCATGCGTGCCGCCACCCGCGTCACGGCCGAGCAGGGCCTGCGCGGGCTGACCCACCGGGCCGTCGACCGCGAGGCCGGGGTCAGCATGGGCAGCTGCTCGGCGTACTACCGGACGCGCTCGGCCCTCCAGGAAGGCCTGGCGCAGTACGTCGCCTCGACCGTCGCCGCCGACGTCACGGCCCTGACCGAGGAGCTCCGCGCCTGCCCGCCCGACGACGACCGCAAGGTCGAGCTGACGTCACGCATGTTCCTGCGCTGGCTCGCCGAGCGTGACGTCCTCCTCGCCCGGCTGGAGCTGGAGCTCGCCGCCACCCGCGACCCACGTCTGGCCGCGGTCCTGACCGCCTGGCGCGCCACCCTGGTCGGCGTGGTGGCCGCGATCGCGGCGGAGCGTGGCGTCGACGACGCCGACGAGCGGGCCGAGGCCCTGGTCGCCTCGGCCGACGGCATCCTGCTGGCCGCTCTGGTGCGGCCGGTACGCGGGCGGCGGGCGTTCGTCACCTCGGCCCTCGGGCGGCTGATGGGGCGGCTCACCGAGCCCGTCTAGGGTGAAGGCATGCCCGAGGCCGTCATCGTCGCCACCGCCCGCTCCCCCATCGGCCGCGCCGGCAAGGGGTCGTTGAGGGACCTGCGCCCCGACGATCTCGCGGCCACGATCGTGCGCGCCGCCCTCGACCGGGTCCCGGCCCTCGACCGGCACACGATCGACGACGTCTACCTGGGCTGCGGCCTGCCGGGCGGGGAGAGCGGCTTCAACATGGGCCGGGTCGTGAACATCCTCAACGACATGGACGACGTACCGGCCGCCACCATCACGCGCTACTGCGCGTCGTCGGTGCAGACGACCCGGATGGCCTTCCACGCGATCAAGGCGGGCGAGGGCGACGTGTTCGTCTCCGCGGGCGTGGAGACCGTCTCACGCTTCGGCAAGGGCACCCCCGACAGCTGGCCGGACACCCACAACCCGGTCTTCGCGGAGGCAGAGGAGCGCACCTTCGAGGCGGCCCAGGGCGGTACGTCGTGGGCCGACCCCCGGAACAACGGCGCCGTGCCCGACATCTACATGGCGATGGGTCAGACCGCCGAGAACCTGGCCCAGTCCCGCGGCATCAGCCGCCAGGAGCTCGACGAGTTCGGCGTCCGCAGCCAGAACCTGGCCGAAAAGGCGATCGCCGACGGCTTCTGGGCGCGCGAGATCGTCCCGGTGACGACACCCGACGGCACCGTGGTCTCGACCGACGACGGCCCGCGGGCGGGCGTCACCTACGAGGCCGTGGCCGACCTCAAGCCGGTGTTCCGGCCCGACGGGCTCGTGACGGCCGGCAACTGCTGCGCGCTCAACGACGGCGCCGCCGCGGTGGTCGTGATGTCCGACTCGCGGGCCGCCGAGC
>JAICRP010000085.1 GCA_025966445.1 Nocardioides sp. | reverse complement strand
CTCGAGGGTGGACAGCACCGCGCGCTCGGCCGTGACCGCGGCGCGGGTGGCGGGGTCGTCGAGCCGGGCCAGTGCCGCCACGAGCTCGGTGTCGCCGGAGCGGCACTCGATCGCCAGGGCGCCCTGGCCGGGCGCGGGCAGCATCTGGAGCGGGTCGAGGACCTCGGTGACCTCGTCGAGGCGGCCGAGGCGGGCCAGGCCGGCGCGAGCCAGGACGACCGCGTCGACCTCGCCGCTGCGGACCTTGCCGATCCGGGTGTCGACGTTGCCGCGGATGTCGGCGACCTCGAGTCCCATGCCCAGTGCATGCAGCTGAGCGGCCCGGCGCGGCGATCCCGTGCCGACGCGGCTTCCGGCCGGCAGCTCGCCGAGGGTGAGCCCGTCGCGAGCGACGACGACGTCGCGGGGGTCCTCGCGGGGAGGTACGGCGGCCAGCGCGATCCGCGGGTCGGGCGTGGTGGGCAGGTCCTTGAGCGAGTGCACGGCGATGTCGATACGACCGCCGATCAGCGCCTCGCGCAGTGCGGTGACGAAGACGCCGGTGCCGCCCATGGTGGCCAGCGGCGCGGCGGAGCGGTCGCCCTCGGTGGTCACCTCGACCAGCTCGACCGGCCGGCCGAGGCGGGCCTCGACGAGGTCGGCGACGTGCCGGGCCTGGGTGGTCGCGAGCAGGGAGGCGCGCGTGCCGACGCGGATGGGAGCCGTCATGAGAGACCCTCCGGCCTCGTCACGGCCTCCACGGCGTCGGGGTCCAGCGCGAACAGCTCGGCCAACGCGGCGGCGTACGAGACGGCACCGGCCTCGTTGACCAGCTCCTTGACCCGGACGGTCGGCTGGTGGAGCAGCTTGTCGGCGACCCTGCGGAGGCTCTGGAGGACCTCGTCGCGGGAGGTCTCGTCGAGGTCGGGCAGGCGGGCGACCAGCCGGGCCAGCTCGGCGTCGACCACCTCGGTGGCCATGGACCGCAGCGCGACGACGGTGGGCGTGACGCTCGCCTGGCGACGCGCGGTGAGGAACGCCGCGACCTCCTGCGTGACGATGTCGCGGACGGCATCGACCTCGGCCCCCGCCTCGCTGCCGTGCAGGTCCTCGGCGAGGTCGGCGAGGGTGATCAGGGTGACGCCGGGGAGCTCGGCGACCTCGGGCTCGACGTCGTGGGGCAGGGCCAGGTCGACCACGGCCAGGGGCCGCTGCCGCCCGGCCACCATCTCGGTGGTCACGAGCACACCCGTCGAACCGGTGCACGCGACCACGAGGTCGGCCGCGGCCACCTCGGCGGAGAGCCGGGAGAGGGCCGCGGCGCGGACGCCGTGCTCGGCGGCGAGGGTGCTGGCGCGCTTGGTCGTGCGGTTGACGACGACGACATCGGCCACGCCGCGTCGGGTCAGCGTCGCGGTGGCGAGGGCGGCCATCGACCCGGCACCCACCACGACCGCACGGCGGCCGAGGACCTCGCCGATCCGGTCGAGCGCGGCCGACACGAGGGTCGGCGCGAACTGGTCGATCGCCGTCTCGGCGTGCACGCGCTTGCCGACCCGCAGGGCCTGCTGGAAGAGCACGTTGAGCGACGGGCCGACCGTCCCGGCCTCCTGGCCGCGGGCCAGCGCGTCTCGCGCCTGCCCGAGGATCTGGCCCTCGCCGACCGCCATCGAGTCGAGCCCGGCCGCCACCTGGAACAGGTGCGAGACCGCCCCGTCGTCGTAGTGGACGTAGAGGTGCGGCAACAGGTCCTCGGTCGCCCGGCCCGCGCGCTCGACCAGCAGGCCGGAGAGCTCCTCGACGCTGCCGTGGAAACGGTCGACGTCGGCGTACACCTCGAGGCGGTTGCAGGTGGCGATGACCGCGGCCTCGGTCACGTGCTCGCAGGCAGAGACGTCGCGGAGCAGCTTGGCCGCACCCTCGCCGTCGACGGCCACCCGCTCGAGCACGGAGACCGGGGCGGAGCGGTGGGAGATGCCGACGACGAGGACGCTCATGCCGTCACCCCCTGCGCCCCGAACTGTGACTTGCGCTGCTCGTGGTAGGCCAGGATCTGCAGCTCGATCGACAGGTCGACCTTGCGGACGTCGACCCCGTCGGGCACGACGAGCACGGTGGGCGCGAAGTTGAGGATGCTGCTGATGCCGGCCGCGACCATGCGGTCGGCGACGTCCTGGGCGGCGACCGCCGGGGTGGCGATCACGCCGATGGCCACCCCCTGCTCGGACACGATCTGCTCGAGGTCGTCGAAGGGCCGGACGTCGACCCCGGCGACGACCTCCTGGTGCCGTTCCGGGTCGGCGTCGAGCAGCGCCACGACGCGGAAGCCACGGCTCCGGAAGCCCGAGTAGTTGGCCAGCGCGTGCCCGAGGTTGCCGATGCCGACGATGACGACCGGCCAGTCCTGCGTCACCCCGATCTCCCGGGCGATCTGGTAGCGCAGGTAGTCGACGTCGTACCCCACTCCACGGGTGCCGTAGCTGCCCAGGTACGAGAGGTCCTTGCGGAGCTTGGCGCTGTTGACCCCGGCCGCCGCCGCGAGCTCCTCGCTCGAGCACGTGCCGGTGCCGGCGTCGCTCAACGTGACCAGCGCCCGGAGGTACACGGGCAGTCGCGCCACGGTCGCCTCGGGGATGTCCCGGGCGTTCTCGCTGGACGCTTTGGCGGTCACGGTTCTCGTTTCCAGCCGGCGAGCGACGATCTCGCACGGCGCCGTCCACTCTAAAAGTTTGTGAACGTGAGAACAAACTGGCCGGGGGTCTTGAGACAACCCTCACGTGGGGAGGCGCAGAACTGCATGTAACCGAGTGTTCGTGTGACTTCCCGAGCGTTTCCCCCCTGGGCAAGACACACGAACACCCGGTTACAAGGGCGGGACCGCCGACAGTGCCGCGCGGAGGCGCGCCTCGTCGACCCGCCAGAAGTCGTGGCGGCGGCCGTCGACGAGGGTCACGGGGATCTCCTCGCCGTACTCCTCGCGCAGCGCCTCGTCGTCGTCGATCGAGAGCTCGACCCAGGTCTCGCCGAGGTCGTCGCACACCCGGGCGATCACCTCGGCGGCCTGTTCGCACAGGTGGCAGCCGGGCCGGCCGTACATGACGACGCGAGGGGCTTGGTTCACTCGAGCAGCCCCAGGGCGCGCCGGCGCTCGAGCTGGCGCAGCTCGCCCTTGCGCACCCGGCCGGCCAGCGTCGTGGGGAGCTCGTCGACCACCTCGACGCGGGTCGGCCGCTTGAACGCGGCCAGGGCCTCGTCGCAACGGGCCCGGACGGCCTCGACCACGGCAGCCGTCTCGGCGTCGCGCGCCCGCACGTAGGCGACGACGGCGTGCCCGGTCGCGTCGTCGGGTACGCCGATCACGGCGGACTCCAGGACGCCCGGCACCTGACCGATCACCGCCTCGACCTCGCGCGGGTAGACGCTGAAGCCGGCCACCACGACCACCTCGGCCGCCCGGTCGACCAGGAACAGCTGGCCGCCGTCGTCGAAGTAGCCGACGTCCCCGGTCGCCCACCAGCCCTCGGGCCCGGGCCCCTCGGCGCCGTCGGGCCAGTAGCCGCTGAACAGGTTCGCCCCGCGGATCTCCACCTCGCCGGGGTCACCGGCCTCGGGCTCGACGCCGTGGTCGTCGACGAGCCGCAGACCGACCCCGGGCAGCGCGGACCCGAGTGAGCCGGGGACCGGCTCGGTCGCGGCGAGCGTGCTGGTCACGACGGGCGCGGCCTCGGTCAGCCCGTACCCCTGGTGGACCGGGACGCCGGTGCGCGCGGTGAACTCGTCCATCACGACACGTGCCAGCGGCGCCGAGCCGGACGCGACCAGCCGGACGCCGGCCATCGCCGCCGCGAGGTCGTCCAACGCGAGCCAGTGCGGGAACACCGCCGGCACCACGGGCACGACCGAGACCCCGTGCTCGGCGATCGCGTCGAGCGTGCCGCGCGGGTCGAAGTGATCGACGAGCACCAGCGTCGCGCCCTGGCGCAGGACGCTGCCGAGGACGGCGTTCAGGCCGTAGACGTGGAAGAGCGGCAGGACGCCCAGCACGACGTCGCCGGCGGCGACCATCGCAGGCCTGACCGCTGCGGTCTGCTCGATGTTCGCGAGCAGCGCGCGGTGGGTGAGCATCGCAGCGCGAGGCCGGTCGACGGTGCTGCCGGTGTAGAGGAGGCACGCGAGCGTCTCGGGGTCGGGGCGGGTGTGATGGGGGCGGGGTTCGGTGGCGCGCAGGGCGTCGAAGGCGAGCTCGTCGGCGGACTGGGGCTCGGAGTCCACCACGACCAGTCGGGGCTCGCGGGCGCGCGCGACCACGTCCTCGTCGAGCACGTCCCGGGAGCCGGCCAGGGCCTCGTGGACCAGGACGCCGGCCGCCCGGACCTCGGCGACGGCCGCGCCGTCGGCCACGACCAGCCGGGCGCCGGAGTCGGCGATCATCCAGGCGAGCTCCTCGACCTTGGCCCGCGGGTTCACCGGGACGGCCACGAGCTGGGCGCGCAGGGCGGCGAGGTAGGTCGTCACCAGCTCGACGCGGTTGCCCATGGCCAGCAGCACCCGCTGGCCCGCCACCACGCCCGCCTCGCCCAGTCCGGTGGCCACCCGGTCGACCTCGCTGTCGAGATCCGCCCAGGTCAGACGGAGTCCCGAGGCTGCCACGAGCGCGTCCCGGTCGCCGTCGCGGGCGGCTGCCAGCGCCACCAGGTCGGCGACCAAGGTGGGCTCGAGCCGCCCCGCCGACGCGGCGCGGACGCTGTCCAGGGACATCCGTCCATGGTTCCACAGGGGTTCGTGGCCCGCCGGGGAACCGCACAGCCTCGCTAGGCTGGTGGGGTGACCGCACCCCGTCGGCTGGACCTCCAGCGCCGGTCCTCGATGGCCGGTGAGGCGGCCGCGTCCTCGGCCGAGGTGGAGGACGCGCTGGCCACGCCGGCCGAGCCGGACGTCGCCGCGTTCTTCGACGTCGACAACACCCTGATGCAGGGCGCGAGCATCTTCCACCTGGCCCGGGGGCTCTACCGCCGGCGCTTCTTCACGTCCCGGGAGATCGCAGCGGCCGCGTGGAAGCAGGCGAAGTTCCGGGTCGTCGGCTCCGAGGACCCCGCCCACGTGGCCGACGCCCAGGCATCGGCGCTCGCCTTCAGCGAGGGCCACACGGTGCTCGAGCTCGAGCAGCTGGGCGAGGAGATCTTCGACGAGGCGATGGCGACCCGGATCTGGCCCGGCACCCGGGCGCTGGCCCAGCTGCACCTCGACCAGGGTCAGCGGGTGTGGCTGGTCACGGCGGCCCCGATCGAGATCGCCGGCATCATCGCCCGGCGGCTCGGTCTCACGGGTGCGCTCGGCACCGTCGCCGAGCACGTCGACGGCGTCTACACCGGCCGCCTGGTCGGCGGCATGCTGCACGGCCCCGCGAAGGCGGAGGCGGTCGCGGCCCTCGCGGAACGGGAGGGTCTCGACCTCGCACGCTGCTCGGCGTACTCGGACTCGGCCAACGACCTGCCGATGCTGACGCTGGTCGGTCACGCCTGCGCCATCAACCCGGACGCGCGGCTGCGGGCGCACGCCCGGCGTGAGGGCTGGCGCATCTACGACTACCGGACCGGACGCAAGGCGGCCCGCGCCGGACTGCTCACCGGGACCGTCGCGGGTGGGGTTGCGGGCGCGATCGCGGCGGCCCTCGCCGTCCGCGGTCGGTCCTCGACCCGCCGCTGACCTGCGACGACTGGGCCACCGACGACGAGTGGGCTACGACACTTAACCGTTCGGACGGTTCCCATGGTCGGGTGGGTCCACCTACCCTGGGGCGGCGACGGGTATCAGGAGGTACCGGCGTGGAGCCAGATCCGGGCACTGTGGCATCGCGTGGGCTCGAAGCCCTGCGGTCGCTCGTGCTTGCCCTCATCCTCGAGGATCGCCGGATCCATGCGACCGGGACCATCGGAACCGGCCCCGGTTCCGGGTCCCTGTGGATGGCCGGCGACGTCCGGGTCGGCCCACCCGCAACCGACAGGAGCCCCGACGGTGGCGGCTCCGGTGGAGCCGGTGACTCGGGAGACGACCACCAGTTCGCTGCCTCCAACGAGGAGTCCGCGGCCGATCGCGACCGGCTGATCGCGCTGGTCGAGCTCGCCCGCGGCGGCGACGCCGAGGCGTTCGGGATGCTGTTCGACCACTACCACGGCTCGGTCTACCGCTTCCTGTTCCACCGCACGCGTTCGACCACGCTGGCGGAGGACCTGACGTCGGAGACCTTCTTCCGCGCGCTCCGCAGCATGAGCGGGTTCCGGTGGCAGGGCAAGGACTTCGGCGCCTGGCTGATGACCATCGCCCGCAACCTCTGCATGGACCACTTCAAGGCCGGCCGGACCCGCCTCGAGATGACCACCGAGGACATGGGTCTTCACGACGACAGGACGGCCGAGGGTCCCGAGGACGCCGTGCTGACCAGCCTGACCAACGAGGTGCTCCTCGAGGCGCTGACCGAGCTCCCGCCCGAGCAGCGCGACTGCCTGGTGATGCGGTTCCTGCAGGGCATGAGCATCTCGGAGACGGCGGCCGTGCTCGGTCGCAGCGACGGCGCGGTCAAGCAGCTCCAGCTCCGCGGCGTACGCAACCTGGCCAAGCTGATGCCCGAGGGGATCGGGGACCGATGAGGCGCTGGACCAGTCCACTTCTTGCTACCGGCCGGTACGCCGTAACCAGCGTGCGCCGGTCCTCGTTGATGTCGGTGTCCGGCGGGGGCGCCGGAGCAGATGACCTGACAGGACCGCTGGGATGAGCCCGCTCTTCGCGACAAGACGTCGCGCCGAGGAGTTCGACGCAGTCGTCGAAGAGGCCATGACGCGGGGGGAGGCGTCGGACAGCCGCTACGACGACCTGCTCGCGCTCGTCGGCGCGCTGCGTGCCGTGCCCCAGCCACAGGCGCGCCCCGAGTACGTCGCGGAGCTCCGGGCGGCCCTGGTGGCCGAGGCCGCGACGATGCCCGCTCGCGACCTGACCCACGAGGACCGGCTCCGGTTGCGGACTCCGGATCCCGGCCGGGTCCGCAACCCGCGGGAGCGGGGCGCCCGCATCGCCGTCGCCGGCCTGGCCCTCGTCGGCGCCACGGCGACGCTCTCGGTGGTGGCCCAGTCGGCGCTGCCGGGCGACCTGCTCTACCCGCTCAAGCGCGGCATCGAGTCGGCCGAGGCAGGCCTCCGCGTCAGCGAGCAGGGCAAGGGCACCACGCTGCTCGCGAGCGCCACGACCCGCCTCGACGAGGTCTCGCGCCTCGACGCCGAGGACCACCCCGCCGAGATCGCGGACACCCTCGACGACTTCACCGCGCAGGCCACCGAGGCCTCCGACCTGCTGCTCTCGTCGTACGCAGCGAAGGGCGACGACGCCACCGTGGTCGACCTGCGCTCCTTCACCGGGGAGTCGATGACGTCGTTGTCCGAGCTCGACGGCCAGCTTCCCGACAGCGCCCAGGACGAGTGGGTGCACGCGGTCACCACGCTGGTGCGCATCGACGACGAGGCGCAGCTGGCCTGCCCGACCTGCGCAGGTACGGACCTCGACGAGATCGCGCCGACCCTGCCCACCGTGGGCACCGGCTTCGGCACGGGCGCGCTGCCCGCCGTCAACGTGCCGGACATCGTCCTCCCCACCCTCGTGCTGCCCTCGCTGGGCGCCGGCGACCTGCCCCCGGGCAGCGTCACCAAGCCCAGTCCGACCGCGGGTCCCGGTGGCGGGCCGACCACCCAGCCCACGGGAGACCCGACCACGCTGCCGACCGGGGTCCCGACGACCGGCGTCCCGACCTCCGCCGTCCCGACCGCGGGCCGGCCGACCGCTGCTGCGACCTCCGGGGCCGTGGTGTTACCGAGCGTCGACCTGACCCAGCTGATCGACGACCTGACCGGCGGCCCGTCCCTGCTCCCCGTCGACCTCCCCTCGGTCGACATCACGGCGCTCCTCGGCGGCGTGGTCGGCAGCGTCCTGCCGACCCCCGTCACCGACCCGCTCGGCGACCTCCTGGACCCCTGACCGGGAAAGTCCCGCCTCAGCGCCAGACGGACTCGCGCTTCATGAGCAGGTTGTAGAGGGTCTGCTGGATGGTCTCGCGGACCTGGTCGGTGAGGTGGAAGACCAGCATCGGGTCGTCGGCGGCGCCGGCGTCGATCTCGTCGGTGCGGATCGGCTCGCCGAACTCGAGCAGCCACTTCGAGGGCAACGGGACCAGGCCGAGGGGCCCGAGCCAGGGGAAGAACGGAGTCACGGGGATGTACGGGACCCCGAGCAGCCGCGCCAGCGACGGGATGTTGCCGACCAGCGGATAGGTCTCCTCGGCGCCGACCACCGACAGCGGGATGATCGGGACGCCGGTGCGCAGCGCGGCGCCGACGAACCCGCCGCGGCCGAACCGCTGGAGCTTGTAGCGCTGCGAGAACGGCTTGCCGATCCCCTTGAAGCCCTCGGGCCACACGCCGACCAGGTCGCCGCGTCGCAGCATCCGCTCGGCGTCCTCGTTGCAGGCCAGGGTGGCGCCGCCGCGGCGGGCCATCTCGCCGATGAACGGCATCCGGAAGACGAGGTCGGCCCCCAGCAGCCGTAGGAACCGGCCGGTGTTGTCGTGGACGGCGACCGTGGTCATGAGGGCGTCGAGCGGCACGGTGCCCGAGTGGTTGGAGACGATCAGCGCGCCACCCTCGGCGGGGATGTTCTCGATGCCGCGGACCTCGACGCGGAACCACTTCTCGGCGATCGGCCGCAGCAGCGCCAGCGTGAGCTTCTCGGTGACCTCGGGGTCGAACCCGAACTCGTCGACCTCGTAGTCACCGGTCAGCCGCCGGCGGAGCACGGCGAGCAGCTGCGCCAGCTGGGGCTCCCACTGCTCGCCCCACACCTCGCGCGCGGCGCCCTGCAGCATCGACAGCCACACGTCCGGCGCGATCCCGGCCAGTGGCCCGCGGTCGGCCGTCGTCGCGGCCGGACGCGGCGGAGCACTCGGCGGGGCACTCGGCGGGGCGGCGGGTGGCACGGCCTCGGTGGTCACCTGCTCGATGGCGTCGACGGCTGCTGGCTTCGACGTACGTCGCGGGGTCGCCCTACGCGGCTTGGTCGCCGCGCCCTTCGAGGCAGCCTTCGGGGCCGGCTTGGCCGCGAGGCTGCGAGCGGCCGAGGAAGGCTTGGGGCTTCCCGTACCTCGGCCAGGGCGCCCGCGGGTGCCGATCGGGATGATCTCGGCGTCAGCCACGAGTCGCTCCCACCGGTCCGCGGTCGTCGGGCAGCAGGTCGGCCAGGCCGGCGAGGGCTCGCTCGGAGATGCGCGACGAGGCCGGCATCGAGGAGGCGAAGTCGGCGAACGCCTCGGCGGTCGTGTAGTCGGGCTCGAACCCGAGCTCGGTCCGCATCCGGGTGGTGTCGATCCCGCGGCCGAAGGTCAGGAAGCTCAGCTGCTCGGGCGAGAAGTCGGCGAGCCGTGCCTGGCGGAGCACCGAGCCGAGCTGCCCGACGGCGAAGCCGGGCAGCGGCACCGTCGCGCGCTGCAGCCGGCGCAGCGCCTGCGACAGCATCAGGAAGCCGTCGCCTGCGATGTTGAACGTGCCCGGGACGTCGGCGAGGACGGCGTGCCGCAGCACCCGGTCGAGGTCGTCCTGGTGGACGAACTGCATCCGGGCGTCGTAGCCGAGCACGGTGGGGACGACCGGCAGCCGGAAGTACGACGTCATCGGGCTGACCACGTGAGGGCCGACGACGTTGGCCAGGCGCAGCAGGGTGACCCGGACGTCGGGACGCCGGCGGGCGAAGCCGCGCACGTACCCCTCGATCTCAGCAGCGTCCTTGCTGAACCCGGACCGGGGGTTGCGGCGCGGGCCCATCTCCTCGGTGAACATCGCCGGGTCGCGCGAGCTCGCGCCGTACACCGTCGACGTCGACTTCACCACGAGGTGCTGGACCGACGGCGCCTTCTGGCACGCAGCAAGCAGCTGCATGGTGCCGATGACGTTGAGCTCCTTCATCGTGCCGCGGCCCCCGGCGCTGCCGGGCGTGGCGATGACGCTCATGTGGACGACGGTGTCGACGTCCTCCTTCGCGATCACCTTGGCGATCACGGGCGTGCGGATGTCGGCGCGGATGAAGGACATCGCGCCGACGTCACCGCGAGGAGGGACGACGTCGACCCCGATCACGCGGTCGATGCCGTCGGTCGCCGCCAGGCAGCGCGCGAAACGGCGACCGAGGTCACGAGAGACCCCGGTGACGAGCGCGACCCGGCCCATGACGGCTCCTGAGACCCCGGTGGGGACTACTTGCCGAGCTTGCGGCGCTGGACGCGCGTCTTCTTCAGCAGCTTGCGGTGCTTCTTCTTCGCCATGCGCTTGCGACGCTTCTTGATGACAGAACCCACGCGGAAACCTTTCACCTGCAACTCGTTCGCCCCAGGTACGGTCCGTGGGACCTCGTCAGCCTAGCTGCGAGCGATCGACCACAGCGAACTGGTGAGCTCCGGTGGTCAACCCGCGTTGTAGAAGGACTTGCGGAGGTACTCGTTGACGTCGTCCTCGGTGACCCGGAACGAGCGGCCCACGCGCACGGCGGGCAGGTCCCCGTTGTGGACGAGCCGGTAGACGGTCATCTTCGAGACCCGCATGGTGGCGGCGACCTCGGCGACGGTCAGGAACTTCACTTCCGAGATGTCTCCCGGGCGGGGCCGGTTGTCTCCTGTGGCAGGCATGGCGCACCGATCTCTCTTTGCAGAACTGCACCGGCTTCCCCACCGGTGACTCCACGTCCCGCGCTCGGTGAACATAGCGCCTGTTGTGACTCGTGGGGAAGGGTTCGACTAGAGAAACATGAGAGGTGCGGCGTGTCGGCTTGCATTGTCTGAACCAGTTGCCATCGAGTCACACGGCTGTCGTTCTCAGGGGAGGGTCACGGCTCCGGGTCGAGACCGTGCCAGGGGAAGATCTCCTGGCGTGTCGCATGGATGCTGCGGTCGAGCCAGGTGTCGGGGTCGTAGCCCTCCGACCAGTCGCGCCACAGGGGCGTGCGGCCGTCGGTCATCCGCGACGGCGCACGGCGCCCGAGGGTCGACGTGACGTGGTCGCGCCAGACCTGGGGAGTCTCGGTCGTCGGCTCGACCGGGTGGCCGGCGACGATGGCGAGCAGGTGCGTCCAGGCCCGGGGCACGACCTCCACCAGGGCGTACCCCCCACCACCGGTGACGACCCACTTGCCGTCGCAGACCTCGTGGGCGAGCTCGTGCAGGGCCAGGTACGAGGCGCGCTGGCCGTCGACCGACAGCATCAGGTGGGCGAGCGGGTCCTCCATGTGGGAGTCGCAGCCGTGCTGGGTCACCAGCACCTGCGGCGCGAACGCCCGGACCACGGGTGGGACGACGGCGTGGAACGCCCGCAGCCAGCCCGCGTCGGCGGTGCCCGGCGGGAGGGCGACGTTGACCGCGGTGCCCTGGGCCTG
>JAICRP010000079.1 GCA_025966445.1 Nocardioides sp. | reverse complement strand
CTCCTCGACCACGTGGACGGGGAGCCGGACGACGCGTGCCTGCTGGGCGATGCCGCGGGTGATGGCCTGCCGGACCCACCACGTGGCGTACGTCGAGAACTTGTAGCCCTTGGTGTAGTCGAACTTCTCGACGGCGCGGATCAGGCCGGTGTTGCCCTCCTGGATGAGGTCGAGCATGGGCATCTGCGCGCGGCCGTACTTGCGGGCGATCGAGACCACGAGCCGGAGGTTGGCGGTGATGAACGTGTCGACGGCCTTCTGACCCTCCGCGGCGAGCCACTCGAGCTCCTCGCGGGTGGCGTAGCCGGGGGCGCCGCCCTTCTTGCGGCCGACGCGGTCGGTGGCGAGCAGGTGCTCGGCCATCAGGCCGGCCTCGATGGTCTTGGAGAGCTCGACCTCGGTCTGGGCGTCCAACAGGGGGTTGCGAGCGATCTCGTCGAGGTACAGGCCGACGCTGTCGCGACCCTCGATCTCGCGGGTCCCGGCGGTGCTGGTGCGGGTAGCCATGGGGAACCTCTTTCCTGCTGGTTCGCGGTGGCACCACGAGCGGTGCCGCCACATCGGTCACAACGTCTGACGGGCGCCCAAGATTCCCTTGGTATGTCGTGCTGAAGGGTTATTCGGAACCGTCACCAGGACAGACGTGTGAGGAACCCCGCGAGTTGCCATGCCGCCGAACTCTCAGGGACTTCTCAGGGGTACCCGGAGGGGTCGAGGCGATACGTTCTCCCGGTGAGACAGGTGGACCTCAATGCCGACCTGGGTGAGGAGGTCACCGACGACGCGTCCCTGCTCACGCTCGTGACCAGCGCGAACGTCGCCTGCGGGTACCACGCCGGCACCCCCGTGACCATGCGCGCCGTGTGCGCCGAGGCGGCCCGGCTGGGCGTCGCGGTGGGTGCGCAGGTGTCCTACGCCGACCGGGAGAACTTCGGCCGGGTGGCCCGGGACGTGCCCTCGGACCTGCTGACCGAGCAGGTGGCCGACCAGGTGGGCGCGCTGAGCGCGATCGCGGGGGAGGAGGGCGTTGCCGTCTCGTACATCAAGGCGCACGGCGCGCTCTACCACCGGGTCCGCGAGGACGCCGAGCAGGCGGCGGCGGTGCTCGCGGGGTCCGGCCACCTCCCGGTCCTCGGCCAGCACGGAGTCCTGCTGGACCTGGCGGTCGGCGCCGGCCGGGCCACGTACTGGGAGGGCTTCGCCGACCGTGCCTACCGCGGCGACACGCTGGTGCCGCGTGACGAGCCGGGGGCGCTGATCGAGGACGTCGTGGCGATCGCCGCGCAGGCCGTCGAGCTGGTGCGCAAGGCCGACTCGATCTGCGTGCACGGCGACAGCCCTAACGCCGTCGAGGCCGCGCGGGCCGTACGACGGGCTCTCACCGACGCGGGGATCGAGCTGGTGGCGCCGTGGTGATCGCCGAGGCGGTGCGCGAGGCGCTGGCGGACCGGCGTCCGGTCGTGGCGCTCGAGTCCACGATCTTCACCCACGGGCTGCCACGGCCGCGCAACGTCGAGGTGGCGCTGAAGGCCGAGGACGACCTCCGTGCGGCCGGGGTGGAGCCGGCGACGATCGGCGTGCTGCGGGGCGTGCCCACCGTCGGACTCACCGTCGACCAGATCCGGGAGCTCGGCGCCGACGACGACGTGATCAAGGTCAGCCTGCGCGACCTGCCGATCGCCGCGGCCCAGCGGCGCTCGGGAGGCACGACCGTCGCCGGCACGGCGTTCCTCGCGGCCCGGGCCGGCATCGCCGTGTTCGCCACCGGTGGCCTCGGCGGTGTGCACCGCGGAGCGGCGGAGACGTTCGACGAGTCCGCGGACCTGCCGGTGCTCGCCCAGACGCCGATCCTGATGGTCTCGGCCGGCGTGAAGTCGATCCTCGACGTCGGTGCCAGCCTCGAGCGGCTGGAGACCCTCTCGATCACCCTCGTGGGGTACCGGACCACGCGGTTCCCGGGCTTCTACCTGGCCGACTCCGGCTTCGCGATCGACTACGCCGTGGACGACCCCCGACAGGCGGCCGACCTGGTCCGCGCCCGGGACTCCCTGGGGGTGCCCGGCGCGATCGTCGTGGCCAACCCGGTGCCGGCCGAGCACCAGCTCGATCCGGCCGAGCACGACCGGGTGCTGGGCGAGGCCCTGGCCGCCATGGACGCCGAGGGGATCGGCGGCCACGACGCCACGCCGTACCTCCTCGACCGTGTCCAGCGGGCCACCGAGGGCCGCAGCCTGGACGTGAACGTGGCGGTGTACGAGAACAACGTCGCCCTCGCCGGGGCCATCGCGCGGGCCCTGGCGGGCTAGACCGCTTCTCCACAGCCGGCGGCCGAACCTGTGGACCGCCGGGCTCGATCTGTGGACCGAGCACCTCACGCCTGTGGACGATCCTGGGGACGACGGAATCGCCCGAGAAAGTGCGAGACCACCCCTTGTGCCGGGTCGCTCCGGCCCCGTAGAACTCTCCCTACCAACCCACCGCTTGCGGGGGGTCGGGGATCTGGCAGGAAGACGATCCACACCGCGGGGCAACTCGTGGCGGCGGCCCGGTGACGGGGTCGGCGGGGTCTGGCAGCCGGCCGGGTCGACCGGAGCGTCACCGCACCCGGTCAAGCCGAGGGGCCCTGCGATGCTCATACCATCGCCGGGCCCCTCTCCGCTTTCCCGGCCATGGTGGCGGGGTCGTCGCCCGTCCCGCAAGCGCGGGACGTGAATACTGCGTGACATGCAGGTGCTCCCGGCCGGGCCCGACGCCCTCCTGGTCGAGCTCCCGCTGCCCGCCGAGGTGCCGCTCCTGTACGCCGACGTGTGCCGCGACCTGACCTGCGCGGACCTCGTGCCCGGCGCCCGGACGCTGCTCCTCGACGGCGTGGCCGACCTCGACGCGGCGCGCGACTACCTCGCGGCGTGGGTGCCGGCGGGCGGGTCCGCGGACCGCGTGGGGCCCGTGGTCGAGCTGCCGACGACGTACGACGGGGCCGACCTCGACGACGTCGCCCGGCGCTGGGGGATGACGCGCGCCGAGGCCGTCGCCACCCACTCCGGGGCCGAGCACACGGTCGCGTTCGTGGGGTTCGCGCCGGGCTTCGCCTACTGCACCGGCCTGCCCCCGGAGCTCTCGGTGGCCCGGCTGGACCGGCCTCGCGCCAGGGTGCCGGCCGGTGCCGTGGGGCTGGCGGGGGAGTACACCGGGGTGTACCCGACCGCCTCGCCCGGGGGCTGGCGGCTGGTGGGTCGCACCGAGGCGCGCCTGTGGGACGCCGACCGCGACGAGCCCGCCCTGCTGACGCCCGGCACTCGGGTGCGGTTCGTCGAGGTCACCGGGTGAGCCGGGCGCTGACGGTGCTGGACGCCGGCCCGCTGACGACGGTCCAGGACGGCGGTCGGCGCGGGTACGCCCACCTCGGCGTCCCGCGCTCGGGCTGGCTCGACGCCCCCGCCGCGCGGCTGGCCAACCGGCTGGTGGGGAACGTGGCGGGCGCCGCCCTCGCCGAGACGACCGTCGGGGGGGTCACGTTCCGGGCCGAGGCGGCGCTGACCGTCGCGGTCACCGGCGCCGAGGCCGACGTGCTGGTCGACGGGCGCGGCGCCGCCTGGGGCGAGCCGATCTCGCTGCCGGCCGGGGCCGTGCTGCGCGTGGGCCCCGCCCGTCGCGGTGTCCGCAGCTACGTGGCGGTGGCCGGGGGGCTCGACGTCCCGCCCGTGCTGGGTTCCCGGTCCACCGACCGGCTGTCCGGCCTCGGTCCGCCGCCCCTGGCAGACGGGCAGGTGCTGCCCGTCGGACCCGGACGCCGGCCCCACCCCCTCGACGTACCCCGGGTTGCCGTCACCGACGGGGTGCTCCGGGTGGCGGAGGGGCCGCGGGAGGACTGGGTGCGCGGCGGCGCACGACGGCTGGTCGAGAACGCCTGGACCGTCGCGCCGGACTCCGACCGCGTCGCCCTCCGCCTGGCCGGTCCGCCGCTGGACCGGGCGCGCAGCGGGGAGCTCCCGAGCGAGGGCCTGGTGCTGGGGGCGGTCCAGGTGCCGCCGGACGGGCAGCCGCTGGTCTTCCTGGCGGACCACCCGACGACGGGCGGGTACCCGGTCATCGGCGTGGTGGCGCTCGACGACCTGTGGCAGTGCGCTCAGCTGCGGCCGGGGGAGTCGGTCGGCTTCCGCCACGTCGCCGGGTAGGCGCGGGCGGCGACGAGGCCGCCGACCGCGACCACGATCGAGAGGATCGCGATGAGCGTCGCCGTCGATGCTGCAGCAGAGCCGAGGGCGACGAAGGCGTACAGGCCGATGGCGCCGACCTCGCTCAGCAGCCCGCTGACCGAGGTGACCGTCGCCCGTGCCCGGCCCTCGATGCGGTGCTGGAGGTCGGTCTCGGCGACCACGATGGCGGCCTGCAGGGCGCCGTACCCGATCGCCACCGCCACGAAGCCGACCGGCCGCGCCGCGGCCGCGCCGGCCGCCACCAGCAGACCGGCCACGACGAGGACCGGCCCGAGGCGGTGCATCGGCAGGCGGGGAGCGAGCGCGGCTCCGAGGGCCTGCGCCGCGACGGTGAGGGCGACCAGCAGCGGGACCGCCGCCAGCGAGGCACCGGCGTCGACGGCCAGCAGGCCGAAGTACTCGTCGAAGGCGAGGAACGCCGGCACCAGGGCGGCCAGCAGCACCGCCCGGGCGACCCGCGGGTGCAGGGACTCCGCCAGGCCGGCCCGCAGCATCGCGAGGTACCCGCCAGGCGTGTGGTCGTCGTCCTGTTCGGGGTCGACGTGGGAGCGTGGCGCGTCCGCGGGCAGCGTCACGGCGAGCGCGGTGGCTCCCGCGCACACCAGCACGCTTGCCCAGCCGGCGCCGACGAGGCCCCAGACCGCCACGATCGGGGCGGCGGCCGCGGTCGCCACCAGGTTCAGGACCAGGGCCGAGGTCTCCCCGGCCGCGATGACCCGGCGGTAGGACGCGGTCGCCGCGCGGGCGTGGAGGTGGTCGTAGACGTAGGCCTCGTAGGTCCCCGAGACGAGCGACCCGCTGAGACCCCAGAGGACGAACCCGCCGGCGAACGCGGCGTACGTCGGCACGGCCGTCCAGAGCGCGAAGCAGCCGGTGTACAGCGCGGCGCCCAGGACCAGCAGGCGGCGCCGAGGCACGGTGTCGGCCCAGGCGCCGGAAGGTACCTCGAGCAGGACGTGGGTCGCCGACCAGATGACGAACAGCGACGAGACCTGGCCGGTCGACAGCCCCGCGTCGCTGAACAGCAGGGCGTACACCGGGAAGACCGGAATGAGCTCGCGCAGCGCGGCGTACGCCACCACGCGGAGGGTGAACGAGTCGCGCCATGCGGCGCGGGGGCGGTGTCAGCGATGTCGTTCGTGCATGTCCGGGACTGTAGCCCCGTCGACCGGCTCCGGTCGCCACGGTTTCAGGTCGGGTTCGTCGATCGGGTAGCTGCGCACCGGGCCGGGCTCGGTCTCCGCGGTCTCGAACCGCACCGTGACCACCCCGCGGCCCGAGCCCCACACCCAGCCGCGCCCCATCACCGCGTGCTCGACGTCCATGCCCGGAGCCCAGGTGTGCGTGGTCGTCTTCGCGCCGGCGGTGGACGGGGCGTCGAGGTCGAGGTCCGGGGCCGCGTCGACCTCGTCGTCGACCGTCTCGCCGAACAGGTCCTCCTGGATCCAGTCCGCCAGCCCGGAGACGCCGACGCCGAGCAGGCGGACACCGCCGGTCGTGTCGAGGTCCTGGAGGAGGGCGACCGCGAGCCGGCCGATGGTGGTCGGGGCGTCGGTGGGGGAGCCGATGGTCGTCGACCGGTTGAGGGTGGTGAAGTCGTGGAGCCGCACCTTGATCGTCACCGTGCGGCCGGCGAGCCCTCCCGCGCGGAGCCGCTCGGAGACGCTGCGCGCCTGGCGGGTGAGCAGCGCGGCCATCAGCTTGCGGTCGCTCAGGTCGGTGTCGTAGGTGCCCTCGACGCTGACCGACTTGGTCTCCCGCTCGGCGACGACGGGCCGGTCGTCCCGCGCATGCCCGAGGTGGTGGAGCGAGTGGCCGTGGGCCGTGCCGAGCAGGCGGACGAGCTCGTCCTCGCTGATGCTCTCCAGGTCCGCCACCGTGTGGATGCCGGCCCTCCGCAGCCGCTCGGTGGTGGCCGGCCCGACGCCCGGGATCACCGAGACGTGCATCGGGCGCAAGAGGTCCATCTCGGTGCCCGGCGGTACGACGACCAGGCCGTCGGGCTTGTCGAGCTCGCTGGCGACCTTGGCGATGAACTTCGACGTGCCCACACCGACGGAGGCCGTCAGGCCGCCGGTCACCTCGGCGACCTGCTCGCGCAGTCGCTCGGCGAGGGCGGTGACGGTGGGGATCTCCAGGTCGTCGAGCCGCGCCGCAGCGAGGTCGACGAAGGCCTCGTCGAGCGACAGCGGCTCCACGAGCGGTGAGGTCTCCCGCAGCACCGCCATCACCCGTTCGCTGGCGGTCCGGTAGGCGTGGAACCGGCCGCTCAGGAAGGCCGCGTGCGGGCACCGGGACCGGGCCTCGCGGGTCGACATGGCGGACCGCACGCCGTACTTCCGGGCTTCGTACGACGCCGTCGAGACCACCCCGCGGCCGCCGACGCCGCCGACCACGACGGGCTTGCCGCGCAGGGACGGCTTGTCGCGCTGCTCCACCGCCGCGAAGAACGCGTCGAGGTCGAGGTGCAGCACGGACGCGACCTGACGCATGTGGGCAACCTAGCCGTGGGCGTCCCCGAGCCCGTTCGTCGTCCACCGTCACGGCACCCGCACGCCCCTTCCACAGGGGCTCGTCGTCGCGCGCGTGGGCGTCGGTGCTCCTGGGGAGCGTCCTCGCCATGACGAAGACCACCGCCACCCTGACCGCCCGCAGCCCCGAGGACGTCCTCGCCGCCGTCCCGCTCGTGCTCGGCTTCGTGCCCGAGGAGTCCGTGGTGATGCTGACGTTCGGCGCCGAGCACCCCTTCCACGCGCGGCTCGACCTGCCACGCAACGCGCGCGAGCGCCGGACCGCCGCCGAGGCCCTGGTCGACCCCGCAGTCCGGCACCGGGTCAGACGGGTGCTCTTCGTGCTGTACGCCGTCGACGCGGCGCTCGCGAGGTCGTGCGCGCGGGCGCTGGTGCGGGCTTTCGCGCGGCGAGGCGTCGGTGTCGTCGACGTGCTGCGCAGCGACGGCCGCTGCTGGTTCGTCGTGCCGCTCGACCCGACCGGCTCCGAGTCGGCCGGCACGGCGTACGACGTGACCGGCCACCTCTTCACCGCGCAGTCCGTCGCCGCCGGCCGGGTGACCCGGTCCTCGCGCGACGAGCTGGCAGCCAGCGTCGCCCCGGACCCGACGGCGTCGGCCGCCGTCGCGGCTGCGGCCCGCGCGCTCGAGCAGGACGCTTCTCCGGACCTCGCCTGGGTGCGCGCCACCGTGGACCGGTGGGGGGCTGGGGTCGACCCGCCCGACCCGGCGACCGCTGCCAGGTTGCTCGCGGCGCTGCGCGACCCAGCGGCGAGGGACGCGGTCCTCGACGCCGTCGACCGCGAGACGGCCGACCAGCGGCTGCCCCTGTGGTCACTCATGGTCCGAGCCGCGCCCCGCGACCTGCTGGCGCCGGTCGCGTCGGTCCTGGCCTTCCATGCGTGGCTGGCCGGCGACGGCGCCCTGGCCTGGTGCGCGCTCGAGCGTGCCGCCGACGGGGAGCCGTCCTGCAGCCTGGCCGACGTGGTCGCCGAGGCCCTCGAACAGGCGCTGCCGCCGAGCCTCTGGCACCGGCGACGAGCGTGAGGGCGACGGTCCGGCCAGCACCCGGTCGGGCACTGCCGCGGCCGGGTCATCCGCCCTAGGGTGCGGACATGGGCGAAGACGTCGAAGCACAGGAGTTCTCCCGCGCCGACCGCACCCGCTACCGCGAGAAGGTGCACCGCTGCCTCGACACGTTCGCCCGGATGCTGAGCGAGCACCAGTTCGACACCGACGACCCGATGACCGGGCTCGAGGTGGAGCTCAACCTCGTCGACGAGCTCGGTGACCCGGCGCTGAAGAACGCCGAGGCACTGGCCGCCATCGCCGACCCGGACTTCCAGACCGAGCTGGGCCAGTTCAACATCGAGATCAACGTGCCCCCGGCCAAGCTGCGCGAGGGTGGGCTGGCGACGTTCGAGGCCAACCTGCGGCGCAGCCTCAACGACGCCGAGGGCAAGTCCTCGGAGGTCGGCGCCCACCTGGTGATGATCGGCATCCTGCCGACCCTGCAGGACGGTCACCTGAGCCCGAGCACCATGAGTGCCAACCCGAGGTACCGGCTGATCAGCGAGCAGATCCTGGCCGCCCGCGGCGAGGACATCCACATCGACATCCAAGGTCCGGAGCGGCTGGTCACGACCGCGGACTCGATCCTGCCCGAGGCAGCCTGCACGAGCACGCAGTTCCACGTGCAGACCTCGCCCGACCAGTTCGCGGCCTACTGGAACGCCTCGCAGGCGATCTCGGCGATCCTGCTCGCCGTCGGTGCCAACTCGCCGTACGCCCTCGGCAAGGAGCTGTGGCGCGAGACCCGGATCCCCATGTTCGAGCAGGCGGCCGACACGCGCAGCGAGGAGCTGAAGGCCCAGGGGGTGCGACCGCGGGTGTGGTTCGGCGAGCGCTGGATCACCTCGGTCTTCGACCTCTTCGAGGAGAACGTCCGCTACTTCCCGGCCCTCCTGCCCATCACCGACGAGGAGGACCCGGTCGCGGTGTTCGACGCGGGCGGGGTCCCGCAGCTCTCCGAGCTGCGGCTGCACAACGGCACGATCTACCGCTGGAACCGGCCGGTGTACGACATCCAGGGCGGCCGCCCGCACCTGCGGGTCGAGAACCGGGTGCTGCCGGCCGGCCCGACCGTCGCGGACCTGATGGCCAACGCGGCGTTCTACTTCGGTCTCGTCCGCTCCCTGGCCGAGAGCGAGCGGCCGCTGTGGTCCCAGATGTCGTTCAAGGCGGCTGAGGAGAACTTCGAGGCCGCCGCCGAGCACGGCATCGATGCGGAGATCTACTGGCCGCAGGTGGGCCAGGTACGCGCCACCGAGCTCACCCTGCGCCGTCTGCTGCCGCTGGCGCGCCAGGGTCTCGACGCGTGGGGCGTGCCCTCGGTGGAGTCCGACCGGCTGCTCGGCATCATCGAGCAGCGCTGCCTGACGGGCGTCAACGGCGCGGAGTGGTTCGTCCGCAAGATGGCCCAGCGCGGAGACGAGGAGCGGTTCGACGCGCTGCGGCACGTGCTGCTGGACTACCGCGACCGGATGCACTCCAACGAGCCGGTGCACACCTGGGACTAGGGCTACCTGACCCGCAAGCGGCGCCAGGTGCGGCCGACGCCCGAGCGGGGGTCGCGCCAGCCCTCGCGGGTGACGACGACGAACGGCAGGGACCGTCCGGTCTCGCCGTTCACGGCGACGACGACCCGAAGCCAGGCGAGGTCGACGTCCTGCGGCTCGAGACCGCCGGGCCGGGTCAGCCACGTCATGAGGGGTCCTGCCGGGCGGCGGAGCATGGCCTCCAGGACGTCGCAGCGCAGGGCGTGGTCGAGGTCGGCCTCCCACTCCACGATGCGCCCCACCTCTGGTCGCCCCGGGCCGCCGAGGTGCAGGACCGCAGGAAAGCGGTGCCGCCGCTCGGTGGCCTTGTGCTCGACGACGAGGTGTCGGAGCAGGGTCAGGTCGGGTGGCGACAGCGGCTCCTCGATGGTGCCGAGCAGGGCGCCGGTCTCGCGACTCACCCGGCCACGATCGCGCAGGGCCGAGGGGCTCGCGAAGGGTCTCCACAGGTTCCCGCCCACCGACGGCACGCGCTACGGTGCCGATCAGACCGTTCGTCGGATCGATCCACTTGAGGGAGTGCTGATGGGGACCATCGTCGTGGGGTACGTGCCGAAGCCCGAGGGGGACGCCGCCCTCGCGCGTGCCATCGAGGAGGCCAAGCTCCGTGGCGACACGTTGGTGGTCGTGAACTCGCACCGAGGCGGCCGCGAGTACGACGACGAGACGGCGGCCAAGGACAACCTGCAGATGGAGACGGTCAAGCAGCGGCTCGAGGACTCCGGCGTGGAGTTCGACCTCCGCCAGCTCGTCCGCGGCTTCGAGCCCGCCGAGGACCTGATCAGCATCGCCGAGGCCAACGGCGCCGAGCTGATCGTGATCGGCCTGCGTCGACGTTCCCCGGTCGGCAAGCTCATCCTCGGCAGCAACGCCCAGCGCATCCTGCTGGACGCCCACTGCGCCGTGCTCGCCGTGAAGGCCGGTGACTGAAGGCCCGTGTCGCCCGACGCCCTCCACATCACCGGAGACGAGCACGCCGACCGGGTGCTGACCGACGACCCCTTCGCCCTGCTCGTCGGCATGCTGCTCGACCAGCAGTACCCGATGGAGCACGCCTTCCGCGGGCCGGCGAAGATCCTCGACCGGTTCGGCACCCTGGACCCGGCCACGATCGCGGCGGCCGACCCCGAGGAGTTCGCGGTCATGGCCTCCACGCCGCCGGCGATCCACCGCTACGGCCGGTCGATGGCCGGACGAGTGCAGGAGGTCGCCCAGATCGTCGCCGAGCAGTACGACGGTCACGCCGAACGGCTGTGGACCGAGGCCACCTCGGGAGCGGACCTGCTGGCCCGGGTGATGGCGCTGCCGGGGTTCGGCAAGCAGAAGGCCCAGATCTTCACGGCACTGCTGGCCAAGCGGCTCGACGTCCGGCCCGAGGGCTGGGAGCGGGCGGTCGGTGACTACGCGCTGGACGGTTATCGCTCGGTGGCCGACGTCGTCGACCCCGCGTCGCTGCAGCAGGTGCGCGACTACAAGAAGGCCGCCAAGGCGGCGGCCAAGGCTGCGGCCGAGCCGGCCTGATCCCCGGGCGCCCGGGCCGGGTGGGCTCGGTTCGGTGCCTCACCAGGGGCGTGGCAGAATGACGACGCGGCTCTTGACGACAGCGGGCCCTGCCGCGCCCCGAAGTCCCTTGACCGAGAGGTGTTCGTGTCCTCGAACGCGCGCAAGACTGTCCCTGCGGGCGTGCTCGCCCACCCCGCCATCACGGCCCTCATCGCGCAGGCGCAACCCTCCGGAAGCGTGACCCCCGAGGATGTCCGTCGCGCCACCGAGGACGCCGCCGTCGAGGGGCGTGACCTCAAGGCCCTGATGACGCACCTGGCCGGCCTGGGCATCTCCGTAGCCCTTCCGGCCGGCGCCCGCGTGTTGGCCGCGACCACGACGAAGAAGACCTCCACGGCGAAGGCCGCCAAGGCGCCGGCCAAGAAGGCCGCCGCCGCCAAGGCCGCGCCGGCCAAGAAGGCCGCCGCCAAGACGGCCGCCAAGGCCGCGCCCGCCGCGAAGACGGCCGAGCCCGCGACCGACGGCGCCGTGACGCCCGAGGCCGCCGTGTTGATCGGCCCCGACGGCAAGAAGATCCTCCCGGACGTTCCGGACGAGGAGTTCGAGAAGGCCGTCGCCACCGACCCCTCGATCGTCGAGGACGAGAAGGAAGCCTCGACCGGCTTCGTGGTCTCCGAGGCCGACGACACCGACGAGCCCGAGCAGCAGGTGATGGTGGCCGGCGCGACCGCCGACCCCGTCAAGGACTACCTCAAGCAGATCGGCAAGGTGCCCCTCCTCAACGCCGAGATGGAGGTCGAGCTGGCCAAGCGGATCGAGGCCGGCCTGTTCTCCGAGGAGAAGCTGGCCAAGGGCGGCAAGATCTCCGCCAAGCTCCAGGAGGAGCTCGAGTGGATCGCCGAGGACGGCCGTCGCGCGAAGAACCACCTGCTCGAGGCCAACCTCCGGCTCGTGGTCTCGCTCGCCAAGCGCTACACCGGGCGCGGCATGCTCTTCCTGGACCTGATCCAGGAGGGCAACCTCGGCCTGATCCGCGCGGTCGAGAAGTTCGACTACACCAAGGGCTACAAGTTCTCCACGTACGCCACGTGGTGGATCCGCCAGGCGATCACGCGTGCGATGGCCGACCAGGCCCGCACCATCCGCATCCCGGTGCACATGGTCGAGGTGATCAACAAGCTCGCCCGCGTGCAGCGGCAGATGCTGCAGGACCTGGGCCGCGAGCCCACCCCGGAGGAGCTCGCCAAGGAGCTCGACATGACCCCGGAGAAGGTCAT
>JAICRP010000069.1 GCA_025966445.1 Nocardioides sp. | reverse complement strand
GTGGTAGCACCAGTCGAACACCGCGATCCGCGGCCGCCCGGTCAGGTGCCGGGCGAACCGCAGCACGAACCGGTTGGCGTCGGTCGCCGTCATCGCGAACTGCCAGCGCGGCAGGCCGAACCGGCGACCCAGCTCGTCGGCGACCCAGATCGCGTCCTCCGACGGCAGCATCGTGGTGATGCCCTTGGTCGCCCGCTCGGCGACAGCGGCGGAGACCTGGGGCAGCGCGTGGCCCGTCATCGCCCCGGTGTCGCCGAGGCACAGGTCGACGTACTCGATCCCGTCGACGTCGGTGAACCGCGCACCGCTCGCCGACTCCACGAACAAGGGGAACGAGCCGGCCCAGCGCGTCATCCACGGCATCGGTACGCCGGCCAGCAAGGACCCCTGGGCCTGCTCGGCGAGGGCGGCGGAGCGGGGGTGGCTGTCGGTGAAGCGGCGACCCTCGTCCGCGAGCAGCTGGGCGAGGCGGTCACGGTCGATGTCGGGCACGAGGGAAATCTAGGGGTCGCCATGGCCGGGAGTCGACGGCCACTGGCCGGATCGACCCACGTGACGGTCGCCTCGGCCAAATACACTCGGGCCGGTGACCGCGACCGTGGATCCGAGCACGCGGCGCGGCATCCACCGGGCGTGGTGGGTCGCGGGCATCACCCTCCTCGGCCTGATCAGCGCCGCGGCGTTCCGCTCGACGACCGGCGTGATGCTCGAGCCGCTGGAGGCCGACTTCGGCTGGTCGCGCGCCACCACCAGCGGGGCGGTCAGCCTCAACCTGATCGTCTACGGCCTGACCGCACCGTTCGCGGCCGCGCTGATGGAGCGTTTCGGGGTGCGGCTGGTCGCCACCCTGGCACTGGCTCTGGTGAGCCTCGCGATGACGGCGACGCTGTTCATGACGACCGCTTGGCAGCTGTGGCTGCTGTGGGGCTTCGGCGTCGGGATCGGCACCGGCGCCTTGGCTCTCGTGTTCGGAGCGGTGGTCGCCAACCGCTGGTTCGTGACCCGCCGGGGGCTCGTCGTCGGCGTCTTCTCGGCGGCCAGCTCCACCGGGCAGCTGGTGTTCCTGCCGGCGGTCGCCCACCTGACCGAGGGACCCGGCTGGCGGTACGCCGCCGCGCTCGTCGGCGCGTTCGCGCTCGTCCTCGTCCCGTTGACCTGGTGGCTGCTCCGCGACCGGCCCGCCGACGTCGGCCTGGCGCCGTACGGCGCGGACCCCGCGCCGTACGTCGCCGAAGAGACCGGCGACCCCACCGAGGGCGCGGCGGCGTTCGCGGTCCGTGTGCTCCGGGAGAGCATGCGGAGCCGGGTGTTCTGGGTCCTGGTCATCACCTTCTGGATCTGCGGATGGTCCACCAACGGACTGATCGGCACGCACTTCGTGCCGGCCGCCCACGACCACGGCATGCCGGCGACGACGAGTGCGAGCCTGCTGGCCCTGATCGGCATCTTCGACATCGCGGGCACGGTGGCCAGCGGCTGGCTGACCGACCGGATGGACAGCCGCTACCTGCTGTTCGCCTACTACGGGCTGCGCGGGCTCTCGCTGCTCGTCGTGCCGTGGGTGCTCGCCGCGACGGTGCACCCCAGCCTGTTCCTCTTCATCGTCTTCTACGGGCTCGACTGGGTGGCCACGGTGCCCCCGACGGTCGCGCTGTGCCGGCAGCACTTCGGGGTCGAGCGCAGCGCGGTGGTCTTCGGCTGGGTCTACGCCGGCCACATGGTCGGGGCCGGGGTCGCCGCGTCGTTCGCCGGGTGGGTGCGCCAGGAGGCCGGCGACTACTTCGCCGCCTGGATGACCGCCGGTGGCCTCTGCCTCGGTGCCGCCGCCCTGTGCCTGCTCATCCCTCGGCACCCGACGGTCCCGGTTGAGACGGAGACGTCTGCCCAGATGTGACCCAACCTCCAACCTTCCCCGCCGTCCCGTGCGTTCTGGGAGTGTGGAGGTCATGGCCGACCGGGTCAGCGACGGGGCGACGAACGACGCTGAGTCGTTCACGGCCTGGGCGACCCACGCCCAGCGCCGGCTGCTGCGGACCGCGGTGCTGCTGACCGGTGATCACCAGCGGGCCGAGGACCTCGTCCAGGAGGCCCTGGTGAAGGTGGCCCTGCGCTGGCGGCGGCTGCGGGACGGGCGGCCGGAGGCGTACGCGCGGCAGGTGCTGGTGCGCGACAACATCTCGTGGTGGCGCAAGCACCGGCGCGAGGTGCTCGTCGAGCCGCCGGACCGCGGGACCCGGGACCAGGCCGCGGCCAGCGACCGCCGCCTGCTCCTCGACGACGCGCTTGCCGCACTGACGCCGCGGCAGCGGGCCGTCGTGGTGCTCCGCTACTACGACGACCTCACCGAACGGGCGACGGCCGACGCCCTCGGCGTCGCCGTGGGGACGGTCAAGAGCCAGACCCACCTGGCGCTGCGCCGGCTCGCGGAGGCGGCACCGGAGCTGGCCGACCTGCTCGGACACGACGTGGGCGAGGAGGTGCCGTGACGACCCAACGGCTGCGTGACCTGATGGAGGAGCGGGTGGCGGACGTCGAGACCGACGACCTGGCGACCCGCGCCTGGGCCCGGGCGGTCGGCGTACGGCGCCGACGCCGGATGGCGGTCACCGGAACCGCCGTGGCTGGCGTCCTCGTCGTCGCCGGCGGCGCGGCCGTCCTCGACGACCGGCAGCCGACGAACGCGCCCCCGGTAGGGCGGCCGACATCGTCGCCGTCGTCCGGGACCCCGACCACGACCCCGCGTGTCCCGCAGGCCGAGCTCGCCGGGCGGTTCCGCGGCGCTCCCTTCTGGTGGGCGCCGTCCGCCGAGCACGACGGGGAGCTTCCCGTGCTGCAGGTGCCGGGGCTCCCGGACATGTTGTCGATGGCCGACGAGGAGCCCATCGGTACGCCACCGGACACCGTGGTCGCGGTCTTCGGCACCGGCAAGCAGCAGTACCGTCTGCTCACGGACGACCGGATGGTGTCGGTCGACCTGTCCGACCGTCTCGGTGCGGTGGGCGACGAGGGCGGCAACATGTTCAACCCGCTCGGACCCGTCTCGCCCGACGGCACCCAGGTGATCTTCCGGCAGCCCGGCCGCGTGGAGATCTGGAACCTGCCCACCAACACGTGGCGCACCGTCGAGACGGCCGACTACGAGCAGGCCGCGTGGACCAGGGCGGGCGACCTGTGGCTGCCCGGCCAGGGCGATGACGGGCGACCCGACCCGTGGGACCGCGGCGACCAGCAGTACAGCCACGTGATCGTCGGTCCCGGGGGCCTCGCCGCCGAGCTCGACTGGACCGTCGACGCGGAGGTGCCGGGCGCGAGCGACCCCGGCCACTACGCCAACCCCGAGTTCGTCGTCGCCGGCTCCGTCGACGAGCCCAGCCTGCTCGCGACCAGCGTCGACGGGCGCGGCAAGATCTGCTGCTCCCCGGTCGGCTGGTTCAGTCACGACTTCGTGCTGTTCGAGGTGTCGTCGACCGACGGCCGGCAGGTCCTGGCCTGGCGGGTCGGGACCCCTGACCTGTACCGGGTCAGCGCTTTCACCGATGTCCCCCGACCGTTCGCGGCGTCCAGCTGGGCTGAGGACGCGTTCACTTCCTTCGCGCGGTGAGCCGCTCGCGGAAGGCCCGCTCGCGGCCGAGCCGGGCCTGGTCGCGCTCGCGGCGGGTGGCGATGACGGCCGCGAGGAACACCTCGGGCGGGGTGTTCGCGGGCGGTGGTGGGGCGACGTACGGAGCGACCTGCTGGGCGAGTGAGCCGCCCACCGAGACGCGGTAGCCCGGGTCGAGGCTGGGCGAGCGCTGCAGGAACTGGCGCACGGCGAGCGCCAGGCCGGTCGGCAGACCGGCCACATCGGCCGCGCGTGCCCACGCCGCGAGCTCCATCGGCATGGGCGGTGGGGGCGCGAGCTTGAGCCGGATGCGCTCGCGCACGACGTACGTGCCCGCGGCGTAGTCGCCGAGGCGCTTGCCGCGTGAGCTCAGGAGCATCGAGAAGAACGCCGGCGAGCCCAGGAACAGGTAGATCTCGACCAGGCCGACCAGGGCTCGGACGAACGCGTGCTGGAAGCTGATCGGCCCGGCGTCTTCGCGTACCGCGCGCAGGCCGAACGCCCACTTGCCCAGCGACTTGCCGCGGCTGAGGGTCTCGACCGTCGTCGGGAACACGAGGAAGACGAGCACGAGGGTGCCGATGAGGGCCACGTGGGCGAGTGCGTCGTCGGTCGGCAGGGCTGCGATCAGGAAGGTCATGATCACGAGGACGAGCAGCGCCAGCGTCACCGCGACGTCGATCAGGCCGGACGCGAGCCGTACGCCGAGGCTCGCTGGTGGCAGGTCGAGCGCAACGGCCTCGCCGGTGACGAGGTCGTCGGCGGTGAGTGTCGAGAACTCGGGCGCGGCCATCACGCGAAGCCTAGGCTTCCGAGCGTGGACCTGGACGCGTACGTGCTCGCGCACCACGCGGACTGGTCCAGGCTCGAGGAGCTGCTCGGCCGGCGGCGGCTGGACGGCGACGAGGCCGACGAGCTGGTCGAGCGCTACCAGCAGGTCGCCACCCACTTGTCCGTGCTGCGCTCGGCCGCGCCGGACCCGACCCTGGTCGCGCACCTGTCGTCGCTGCTCGCACGCGCCCGCAACAAGTCGGTCGGCGCCCGGGTGAGCAGCTGGCACGGGGTCGCGCACTTCTTCACCGACCGCTTCCCGGCGGCGCTGTACCGGTTGCGGTTCTGGTGGTTGGGCTGCATGGCCGCCAACGTGGTGGTCGCCGCGGTGATGATGTGGTGGCTGCTCGACCACCCCGCCGTCGAGCAGAGCCTGCTCTCGCCCGACCAGGTGGACCAGCTCGTCAACAACGACTTCGAGGGCTACTACAGCGAGTACGCCGCCAGCCACTTCGCCGCGCAGGTCTGGGTCAACAACGCGTGGGTGACCGCGCTCTGCCTGGGCCTCGGCATCCTCGGCCTGCCGCTGGTGAAGGTGCTCTTCGACAACATCGCCAACCTGGCGATCATCGGGTCGATCATGATGCGCCACGACCGCGGCGAGCTGTTCTGGGGCCTGATCCTGCCGCACGGGCTCCTCGAGCTGACCGCCGTCTTCGTGGCCGGTGGCGTGGGTCTGCGGCTGTTCTGGTCGTGGGTCGAGCCCGGCGACCGGTCCCGCCCGCAGGCGATCGCCCGGGAAGGGCGGACCGCCGGAACGGTGGCGCTGGGCCTGGTCGCCGTCCTGCTGGTCAGCGGCGTGATCGAGGCCTTCGTGACCCCGTCCGGACTGCCCACCTGGGCACGGGTCGGCATCGGCATCCTGGCCGAGGCCGCGTTCTTCACGTACGTCTTCGTGCTCGGCCGGGCGGCGTACCTCCGCGGCGAGACCGGCGACGTCGACGCCTCGCTCCTCGAGGACCGGGTCGTCTCCCGAGGCTGACCGCGGGGTACTCCCGTGCATTCGACTGGTCGTACGGGCCGATCGACCGGCCAAACGCACGGGACTACCCGGCCCCGGCGGCCCTACGCTGAGCGCCGTGCTGGTTCGGCTGCTGGGTCCCGTCGAGGTCGTCGTCGACGGCGCCGTACGGACTCCCGGCGGCAAGCGGGAGCGCGCCCTGGTCGCACTCCTGGCGCTGACCCCGGGCGAGACGGTCGCGCTCGAGACGGTCGCCGCCGGGCTCTGGGGTGGGTTGGTGGCCCCCGGGGCGGCCTTGGAGGCGTTGGTCGACCGGGTTCGGGCCGACAGCACCGGGCCGGCCCTCGAGAGCTCGGACGCAGGTCTCCGCCTCGTCGTCGAGGCGGCGGACGTCGACGCCGTCGAGTTCGAGCGACTGGTCGTCGGCGCGCGGGACCTGCCGCCGGAGGCGGCACTCGAGGCGTTGGACCGAGCCCTGGCGATGTGGCGCGGACCCGTCCTCTCCGGGGTCGAGGACGTGCCGTTCGCACGAGAGGCGGTCGAGCGGCTCGGGCAGACCAGGATCGGCGCGCTCGAGGAGCGCTTCGAGCAGGTGCTCCGGCTGGGCCGTCACGCCGAGGCGGTCGACGAGCTGCGCGCTGCCACTGCCGAGCACCCGACCCGCGAGCGGCTGTGGGCGCAGCTGATGACGGCCCTGCACGTCGAGCACCGCAGCCAGGAGGCTCTCGAGGTGTATGCCGAGGCGCGCGCCGTCCTGGCCGACGAGCTCGGCATCGAGCCCGGAGAGGCGCTCCAGCGCATCGAGGCCGCGATCCTCAAGGACGACGCGGGGCGTCGCGACCCCGAGCTCGCGGACCGGGCGGTGCCCCGCGAAGCGGCGCGGCTGCCCGTGCCGGGGACGCCCACGTTCGGCCGCGACGAGCTCATCGCCTCCATCGTGCGCAGCCTCGACGACCCCGACGCCCGCCTGGTCACGCTGATCGGGCTCGGCGGCAGCGGCAAGACCCGGGCGGCGACCGTCGCGGCGGCCAGGTGGCGCGACGGCACCGGCCGCGACGTCCACTTCCACCTCGTCACCGAGCGCGAGTCGGCCGACGACGTGGTCGCGGCCGTGGAGTCCCTCGTGGGTGAGCTCGACCCGGACGTCGAGCCCGACCAGCGCCCGCTCGTGGTGCTCGACAACGTCGACGCCTGTCCCGAGGGCTCCGAGGCCATCTCGCGCCTCCTGGACGAGCTGCCCGTCCTGCGACTGCTCGTGACCAGCCGGGTGCCCCTTCGACGTCGCTCGGAGCAGACGATCGCGGTGCCGCCGCTCGACGTCCCGGAGGTCGGTGCCTCCGCGGCCGAGATCCAGCAGAGTCCCGCGGTCCAGATGTTCCTGCGAATCGCCCGCCAGGCCGACCCCGGTCTCGACGTGACGGGGCACGAGCAGGCGCTCGCCGCCGTCTGCCGCATGCTCGACGGCGTCCCTCTCGCCCTCGAGCTGGCCGCCGCGCGGCTGCGCCTCGTCGGCATCGAGGGCCTCCTCGAGAGCCTGGAGACCGGGCTCGAGCTGCTCCGTACCACCGCCCCGGACGTCCCCGAGCGCCAGCGCGCGATGGCCACCACCATCGCCTGGAGCCACGACCGGCTCAACGAGGGGGCGCGCCAGCTGTGTCGTCGCCTGGTGATCTTCGAGCAGGCCTTCACCCTCGAGGCCGTGGAGGCCGTCGCGGCCGACGTCGGCGACGTCATCGAGCTGCTGACCCAGGTCATGGAGGCGGGCCTGATCCGCCCCCTGATCGGACGGGTACGGATCGGTTTCGTGATGCCCGTGACCGTCCGCACGTACGTCCGGCGCCTGCTCGTCGACCAGCGCGAGAACGACCCCGCGCGGCTGGCCCTGGCGACGTACCTCCTCGACCACGTCACCCGGTGGCAGGGCGACCTCGACCGCGCCGACGGACCGCTGGCCCTGGGACGGTTCCTCGACATCGGCCTCGACGTGCACGCCTCGATCGAGGCGAACCTGCGGCTGGGCCGGATCGACGAGGGGGTCGCGCTCACGTTGGCGTCCGGCCCGTTCTGGGTGGCGTCCGGTGAGCTCCGGCAAGGGCTGAACCGGACCCTGGGCGCGTTGCGGTTCGTCGCCGGTGAGTCCCAGGAGGCGGGCCGGCTGCACGCGCTGGCGGGCCAGCTGGCCTACCACCTCGACGACGAGACGACCGCGGTCGAGGAGTTCGAGCGGGCCATTGCCGTCGCCGAGCGACTCGGCGACGAACGCACCGTGGCGACCAGCCGGTGCTACTACGGCGCCGTCCTGCTCGTGAACGGCGAGGTCGAACGGGGTGCCGAGATGGCGCGCCTCGCGGCCGAGGCAGCGGCTCGGCTGGCCATCTACCCGTTGGCGGCGGAGTCCCTCAGCGTGCTGGCCATCTCGCACGCCGTGGCCGGTGACTTCGCCAACGAGCGCGAGATGCACGTCGCCCGCCTGGCGGTCGCCCGCGAGCACGGAGACGTGGCGCGGACCGCCGACGCCCTGGGCGTCCTGGCCGAGGTCGCCCTCGACGAGGCGGACTCAGCCGGCGCGCGTTCGTTCGCGGAGGAGTCACTGGCCATCGCTGAGCCGACCCTGCCGATGGAGGCGTGCGTGGCGTTGGCCGTGCTCGCGCGGGCGGACGTCGTCGACGGTGACCTCTCCTCCGCGGTGACGACCCTCGGGCGGGCGTTCGCGGCCGCCGAGAAGATCGGGCAACGGCTGATGCTCGCCCAGTGCTACCGGGTCGCAGGTGCCATCGCCGCAGCGCGCGGCAGCGCGGCGGAAGCGGTTCGGCTGTACGCCGCGGCCCAGCGGCTCTCCCCGTCCCCGAGCGGGACCGACGACCCGGTCGAGGCCGACCTGCTCGGAGGTCTCGAGACCGCCCGTTCAGGCCTCGCCCGGGACGTCGTCGAGCGCGAGTGGACGTTGGGGACCTCGTTGCCCACCGCCAGGGTGAGGGCCCTGCTGGGCGAGGTCGTGGCTGCCGTCCCGGTCTGAACTCTGTCGTCAGGACGGCGCCGAGCGCCTACCCTTCGACTGGGAGCAACGTGACCTGGGGGGCAGAGATGCGGAGTGCGCACCGAGCTTTGGTGAGGGCGGCCCTGACCGCGCTCATCGCGACGGGCATCGTCGTGGTGGCGACGCCGCAGCAGGCGATGGGGTTGCCGACGGTGTGTTCGTCCGGCGCCGGCAATGTACACACGTGGCTCGGCGGTGCGGGCGTCCTGCTCAACTGGGACACCCCCGGCAACTGGTCGCACAACGTGGTGCCCAACGGTCCGAACGAGATCGTGTGCATCGGTGCCGACCGCGAGGTCTTCCAGGACAGCACCGGCCTGACCACGGTGCAGGTCGCCCAGCTGCACATCGACGGCGGTGGCGTGCTGGACGTCAGGAGCGGGACGCGGCTCTTCGTCAACGGCACCGTCGCGTCGGAGTGGGCCGCAGGCAGCCAGGTGTTCCTGGACGCCGCGTGGTTCGGGGGCACCGCGCCGATCAACGTCCACGGGCTCGTCGAGCTCACGGGCAACGTCGCGCTCACCAGCATCAACGCCGGAGGCGGTGCTGCCTGGGGAGGCCAGGCCGGTGCCCTCAACATCGCGTCGGACGGGACCTTCCGGCTGGCGGCCGACGGGTCAGGCTTCTGGACGCGCTACCAGCTCAACGTCGCCGGGCGCGCCGAGCTGCAGTCCGGCACGTTCATCAGCGCCGACCACGGCACGGCGACCACGATCGCGGCCGGCGGAACCTTCGACATCAACGGTGACGGCGGCTACTACCAGGGTGCCGCGGTATCCGGCTTCGGCGTTGGCACCCTGTCGAACAATGGTCTCCTCTCCAAGAGCGGGGGTGGCAGCACCAGCGTCGTGGACGCGGCCTACAGCCAGGGCCCGAGCGGCAAGGTCTCGGTCGACTGCTGCGCCACCTTGGCCTTCGCGGGCCCGCAACAGGTCGGTGGCGACGTCGCCCCCAGCATGTCGCTGGGCACGGCGGCCTGCGGGGTCCTGACGGTTTCGATCTGCAACGGCAGCGTGAACCCGGCGGTCGATCCCAGCAGCGTGACCCTGAGGATCCCTGGGAGCAACCCTCAGGTCGCCTCGGTCCAGCTCCAGGAGCTGGCCGCCCTTCCCGCCACCGTGGACTCGCGGGCAATCGGCAACGAGGTGTACGCCCACGCCGACCAGCTCGCCGCGGACCCGGCCAACCCCGCCACCATCACCCTGCGCTTCTCCCAGGCGGACGTGATGGCGACGCCGCTGGCCGAGGTCCAGGTGGGGCACATCAGCGACGCGGGCGTGATGACGAAGACCCCGGACTGCATCAGCGGCACCATCCCGCCCGGTGCCCCCTACTGCATCCAGAGACCGGTGACCCGCACCTCGCAGAACACCTTCGTCACCGTCCTCACGACCCAGACGTCCCGCTGGCGGGTCCGCCGTCAGCTCCCTGGGGAGTCGTTCGACCAGACCGCACCGGGCGCGGCGCGGAACCTGGTCGCCACGCTGGCCCCACCAGGAGACGGTTCGAAGGTCGCCCTGAGCTGGGCGGCGCCGGCCACCGACGGTGGCGCGGCCGTGTCCGCGTACCGCGTCCTCCTCGACGGGAAGCTGCTCTTCGCCAACAACGTGGGCAGCACGTCGGCCGTCGTCTCCGATCCCGGGCCCGGGAAGCACAGCCTCAGCGTCGTCGCGGTGAACAGCATCGGCGCGAGTGCGGGGGCCGACGTCAACATCACGATCGACAAGCTGTCCAAGCCGCGCAACGTCAAGGCTGTCCAGGGCAAGAAGGGCGGCAAGCTGACGGCCGGCGCGAAGTGGAAGGCGCCGGCGGACGCGGGCGGCTTCGCCATCACCAAGTACAAGGTGGCGGTGTTCAAGAAGAACGGCAAGAAGGTCGACACCAAGGTCGTCAAGGCCGACCGGCTGAAGTACCTGTTCAAGCTCAAGTCGGGCAAGTACTTCTTCAAGGTGAAGGCCCGCAACACCGACCGCTGGGGACCCTGGAGCAAGCCGACCGACCTGGTGCGGCCGCGCTGAGTCAGAGCAGGCCGCGGGCCTTGAGCGCGAGGTAGTGGTCGGTCAGGGCCGGCGGCAGCTGCTCGGCGGAGGCGTCGACGACGTCCACGCCGAGGGCGCGCAACAGCTCGGCCGTCCCCCGGCGGCGGGCGAGGACCTGCTCGGCCGCGGCGGCGTCGTACACGTCGTCGATGTCCTCACGGGCGGCGGCCAGCCGGTCGAGGGCGGGGTCCTTGACCGACGCGAGGACGACGCGGTGGTGCTTGGTCAGCGTGGGCAGCACGGGCAGCAGCCCCTCCTCGACGGCGGAGGACTCCAGGGGCGTGAGCAGCACGACCAGCGCGCGCTGTCGGCCGAGCGCGGTGACCGCGCCGGCGAGGGTCGTCCAGTCGGCCTCTGCGATGACCGGCTCGAGGTCGGCCATCGTGTCCTGGAGGGTGGCGGCCGCCTCCCGAGGGCCGGTCGCCCGTAACCGGGCGCGCACGCGGCGGTCGCCGGCCAGGAAGTCCACCCGGTCACCGGCCCGGGCGGCCAGCGCCGCCAGCAACAGCGCGGCGTCCATCGCCGAGTCGAGCCGGGGTACGTCGTCCACGCGGCCGGCGGAGGTACGGGAGGTGTCGAGCACGAGCACCACCCGCCGGTCGCGCTCGGGCTGCCAGGTGCGGACGACGACGTTGCGGTTGCGAGCCGTGGCCCGCCAGTCGATCGAGCGGACGTCGTCCCCCTGCACGTACTCCCGCAGCGAGTCGAACTCCGTCCCCTGACCGCGCACCCGCACCGCCGACCGGCCGTCGAGGTCGCGCAGCCGCGCCAGGCGCGAGGGGAGGTGCTTGCGGGACTCGAACGGCGGCAGCGACCGGACGACGCCCGGAACGTCGGTGGTGCGCTGGCGCGAGGCCAGCCCGAGGGGCCCGCGGGCGCGGACGGTGACGCCATGCGCGCGCAGGTCGCCGCGGCGTACGGGCTGGAGCGGCGTGCGCAGCAGGACCCGGTCACCGGGCGTGAGCCGGATCGGGAACCGGTTCGCGCTCGCTCCGGCTGTGGGCTGCCACGCGTCGCGCAGCAGCCCCGCGACGGTGCGGCCCGACGGGTTGGCGACCACGAGGGTCGTGGACGTGGTGTGGCCGAGCCGGACCGGGTCGGTCGGGCGGCGGCTGATCTCGAGCACCTCGGGCCTCGGGGCCAGCAGGAAGTCGACGGCCACCACCAGCGTGACGGCCAGCAGCCACAGCCACATGGTGCCGAAGGTCGGCCTGAGCACCACCGGCACCAGCCCCAGCAGCACGAGCAGCGGAACCCTGCCCGAGATGGCCATCAGCGCGGGACCGGGACCGCGCCGAGGGCTGAGTCGAGCACCTGGCCGACCTGCACCCCCTCGAGCTCGGCTTCGGGACGCAGCCCGAGCCGGTGGGCGAGCGAGGCCTGGGCGAGCGCCTTGACGTCGTCGGGGGTCACGAAGTCCCGGCCGGTGAGCCAGGCCCAGGCGCGCGCGGCCCGCATCAATGCGGTCGCCCCGCGCGGGCTGACCCCGAGGCTGAGCGAGGGCGACTCGCGGGTGGCGCGGGCGATGTCGACGATGTACGAGGCCACCTCGGGCGAGACCTGCACCCGCTTGACCGCGGCCTGGCCGGCCGCGATGTCGTCGGGACCGCACACTGCGGTCACCCCGGCGCCGGCCACGTCGCGCGGGTCGAAGCCCGCAGCGTGGCGGCGCAGGATCTCCAGCTCGGCGTCGCGGGGTGGGATCGGCAGCACGACCTTGAGCAGGAACCGGTCGAGCTGGGCCTCCGGTAGGGGGTACGTGCCTTCGTACTCGACCGGGTTCTGGGTCGCCGCGACCAGGAACGGCCGGGGGAGCGGCCGCGAGACCCCGTCGACGGAGACCTGGCCCTCCTCCATCGCCTCGAGCAGGGCCGACTGGGTCTTGGGCGGCGTCCGGTTGATCTCGTCGGCCAGCAGCAGGTTGGT